>CAJUBX010000090.1 GCA_910585165.1 uncultured Oscillibacter sp.
CACTGTGCCTTTCTCTGTCTTCGACTTCCTTTAACTGCGCTTTTGGACACTCCTGGATTTTGCAGGCTTTTTGCAGGTTTTTGAAAGGTTTTGCGGCCGTGCATCTTTGGCGGCGGCGGGGCATAGGATGAACTGAGCAAAGCGGGAGCGGGCTGATGTACGTTATTCTGCGGGGTCTTCCGGCGAGGGGGCCTGCGGGTCCTGCTGGGAAAGGGACGCTTCAGGAAAAGGGACGGATTCTTCTTCGCCAAGGATGACCTGCTTCCGCTGTTTCTTTTTTTTCCAGGCTTCCATTGCAGAGGAGCAAATGGGGAAAAGTTTGTTCACGATTTTGACTGCCGTGAATATAATATCGAGAACCTGTTTCCAAAAATCTAAGTCTAACATAGTGTACCTCCTTTTCAGGCTGTAAAATTTTTTGGTGCGCCGGGTTCGAGCCGCGCCAGAAATCGACATGCATGCCACCTCCTCCCTTTATTAAGTAATATGTATAGCTTTGCGGCATGAGACCTGAAAATGCGCAGCGTAATATAGTATGCGGAATACGAGGAAACTATTTTCACAAATAGAAGTCAAATGCACCCGCAGCCGCCCTATGCGGCGGATGTCATATAATATGCAAGCCGACAAAAAACGATAACAGTTTTGACGAAATATTTTAGAAAAAAGAGAACCGCCGGCATAAAAACTCCCCATACGGTTTTGCACATGACATAACTGGATAAGATTGCGCAAACGACATTCGTCTGCCGCAGAAAAAGAGGCGTCCGCTCCATCAGGAGCGGACGCCTCTTGTGTTTTGATATACGCTCATTTCATGCACCCCCTTTCCGGCAACCGGGCGGATACCCGCCCACGCTTGCGGCCTAATGCCCTGTTTTACGTCGCCGCATCGACGTTCTTTCCCCCCTGGCGGCTTAAAACCATCTAAGATTTAATTCCTGGTCCAGCATTTCCCATCGAAAAACTTTATCCTCTGGAAAAATCAACTTTTCATCTTCCATTTGAAATCTGCGGTCAAAGTCGTATACAGTATGTCCGTCTGAATGGAAGGCAATAGGACTTTCTTTGTCCCATTTAAGCAAAAGCGCCCAATATTTAGGATAGTTTCGGCGCAAAAGGCGCAACTGTTGCACGCCTTGATTATGGCAAAACCAGCATCCGCCCCGCGTGGCTGTTGTATATATAGGAGATAAAAGCCCTCTTTCCTCACACCATTTCCGGCATATGGCCTCCGTCCATCCAGCCGCCACAAGGGGGCTTCTCTTTATGTCCGTTAGGTTGTGAAATCGGTTTGGTTCGTCGGCTGCAATCCCGATATAGCTTATATTTCCTTTTTCAACCTTTTGGAGGCAACTTCTTTTCAAATCCCCATTGCACCATGCTCCACGCGTCGTAAACGGAAACCCCGTTATAGTTCCGGCCCTATATGACCGCTTTATCTTTTTTCTATAAAACCCTTTTTCATAGGTGTATTTTTCGCCGTTTCTCGTTGCGCAAATGTGTTCGACTACAATACCATAGCGTTCCTTTATGATTGCGTCCGCTTTTGCCTTAAATTCCATCATTGGGGGCAAATCGGCGGGAATTGTATCGGTTGCCCAAACTTCGGCATGTATAATGCGGTCAAGGGGCCATCTTAATTCTTCAATCGCCCCTAAACACGCCAACGAATCCTTGCCGTAAGACAGACTAAGAGCCTATCCCAAAATTAAAGATGAACAGAGAAGAGTCTGCGCCAAACAATAATAGCGCAGGCGAAGTGGATAAGAGCAAGATAGTTTGCGGCTTTTTTCTCAAAACGGACCAGCAGTTTGCGGAAACGGTTGAGGAAGGAATGGAGGACCTCAACGACCCAGCGGCGGGCCCGAAAATGTGGATTTCTCTCCAGTTCCTTTTTCTCCTCACCCCTGGGGCGGATATGAGCAATATATCCCCTGGCCTCTACTTCGTCCTGGTGGCCTGTATAGCCGGCATCAAGGCAAAGATTTTGAGGCAGCTCGTTACTGTGTTCGGGGCGCAGAACAATCACGCTGTCCAGTGTGTCCGACAGTAATTTCACATCGTGCGTATTTGCTCCGGAGAGAATCACAGCCAAGGGAAGCCCCCTCTCATCGGTGAGGACCGAGCGTTTTGTGCCCATTTTTTCCACGGTCTGTGGGATTCTTCCCTACAGACTCTCGAGCCAGCGGTGCTTTGACCATACAGCCGTCCACACTCTGCCACTCCCATCCGATTCCTTCCAGTTCATCGTATCGCTCCAGTCCCTTGGCCCAGATCCGTTCAAAGAATCCGGCTCTTTGCCATTCCTGAAATCTCCGGTGGATCGTGCTCCCGCTCCCATACTCCTTTGGAACCGCTTTCCACTGGCATCCTGTGCGCAGAACGTAGAAAATTCCCTCCAGTACTCTTCGAGCTGGAAGGGGCGGACGGCCTTGTCCCGGCTTGTGTTGGTATACCTTCTCCGGATCACGTTCTCTGGGCGGTATTTCGTCTTTTACCGCTTCCCACAACTCATTAGATATAGTCCACGATTTGTATGCTTTCCCCATTTTTATCACCCAGACTCAGTATACCACTCTTCCTCTAATTTCGAGATAGGCTCTAAGAGCCTACAGATGTTTTATGAATTTGCATACGCCACCTTCTGCCTGTGATACCGTATCCATGAACTGGCGCTGTCCAGGCTTGCAAAGGCGCGCTCCTGCTGCATCAGCTTGTAAAGGGCCAGGGCCCTTGCCTGGCAGTTGATGGATTTTCCAGGGTTGAACTCAATGTCCGTAAACCAGTCGTAGTCCGCCAGGCCGGCTTCGGTCCCCTTTGTCTGAACCAGGGCTTTTATGTAGATGTAATCATAAAAGGCGGTTTCAGGAACCAGGTCCCATTCGATACCCTCATAGACAAAGGAGACCAGCCTGCCGGAGGTTTTCAGCCGCGGATCCTGTTTCGCGGCCTTCGGATCGGCGGCATACAAATCCTGAAAGGGTCCGCCGTTTTCAAATTTTTTGGACCCCTGGAAAACGCACTCCAAATATACGCCGTTTAATTTAAGGTGGAAGGCGCTCAGCTCCACGCCCAGGGGGACCTCGCTCTTCGTGGAGATTTCCAGCGCCGTCTGCCCGCAGGCCGAACGGATGCTTTGGTGCAGGGCGGAAATATTTTTCCGCTTCTGCGAAACCGCAAAGCCGCCGTTCCAGATAAACTCGAAGCTCTCCTCCGCCACCCGGTTTTCCTTGATTGTCCACGCGGGCCTTTTTGCCATGCCGCATTCCTCCTGTTTGTCAGCCTTTCAAAATATCCGTGTTCCGGTACTGGACCGCCTCCGCCAGGTGGGCGGCCCCGATGTCCGCCTCCCCGTCCAAATCGGCGATGGTCCGGGCCACCCGGAGAATCCGGTCATGGGACCGGGCCGTCAGGCCCATGCGCCGGAAGGCGTTTTTCATCAGCGCCTCCCCGGCGGCGTCCAGGCGGCAGAGCTCCCCCAGAAGGGGCGGGGGAATCTGGGCGTTGCAGGCCGCGCCGCTTCCCGCCAGCCGCCGGGCCTGGAGGGTCCTGGCCGCGTCCACCCGGGCCTTGACCTCCGCCGAGGACTCCGGCGTCTCCCGGCGGCGCATGGCCTCATATTCAACGGAGGGCACCGTCACATGCAGATCGATCCGGTCCAGCAGGGGGCCGGAGATTTTCTCCACATACCGTTCCCGCTCCCGCTGGGAACAGGAACAGCGCCGGTCCGGGTGGCCCAGCCAGCCGCAGCGGCAGGGGTTCATGGCGCAGACCAGCTGGAACCGGGCGGGAAGGCGCAGCGTCCCCCCAGCCCGGGAGATGGAGACCTCCCCGTCCTCCAGAGGCTGGCGGAGGACCTCCAGCGCGTCCCGGCGGAACTCCGGCAGCTCGTCCAGAAAGAGAACCCCGTTGTGGGCCAGGGAAATCTCCCCCGGCCGCATGGCGGGCCCGCCGCCGGAAAGGGCGGAGGCGGAAACCGTGTGGTGGGGGCTTCGGAAGGGACGGCGGGTGAGAAGGGGATGTTTGGGGTCCGTCAGTCCCGCCGCGGACCACACGCCGGAGGCCGCCAGGGCCTCCTCCCGGCTCATGTCCGGCAGGATGGAGGGCAGGCGCTTGGCCAGCATGGATTTTCCCGCCCCGGGAGAGCCGATCATCAAAAGATTGTGCCCTCCGGCGGCGGCGATTTCCAGGGCCCGCTTCACGTTCTCCTGGCCCATCACGTCCCGCAGATCCAAAAGGCCTGCCCCGTCCTCCCCCGGCGTCCAGGCCGGAGCGGGGGAGAGGAGCTTCTCCCCCCGGAGGTGGGCCGCCAGGGCTTCTACGTCCGGCACGCCGTAGACCGTCAGGCGATCTGCCAGCGCCGCCTCCGCGGCGTTGGCGGCGGGGACGAACAGCTGCCGCACCCCCGTCTCCGCCGCCGCCAGGGCCATGGGCAGCACCCCGGCCACGCTGCGAAGGGACCCGGCAAGGGACAGCTCCCCGATAAACGCCGCGTCCTCCGGGGGCTGGGGCAGATCGCCGCCGACCGCCAGGAGGCCCACGAGGATGGGCAGGTCGTAAAGGGTTCCCGCCTTCTTCTGCCCCGCCGGGGCCAGGTTCACGGTGATGCGGCTGACGGGGAACTTGGCCCCGCAGTTTTTCACCGCCGCCCGGACCCGCTCCCGGGCTTCCCGGACAGCGGCGTCGGGCAGGCCCACCACGTCGAAGGCCGGAAGGCCTCCGGAGAGAAAGCACTCGGCGCTGACGGCGTAGCCGGAGACGCCGTTTAAGCCAAGGGAACGCACGGTGACGACCATCCTTCCTACCTCCCGTAAGGCGCAGCTGGGGGCTGCGCCGCTTGTACACGGACATAATACCACAGATTGGAAGAAATGGAAAGCGGGAATTGCTCCGGCGGGATTTTCCCGGAGCCCGGGGAGCCCGCCCGGCCTGCCAAGAATCCCCGGAAAAATTTGTGCAAAAAATAACAAAGCGGCGGTTTACACCGGAGAACCGCCGTGTTATAATGAAACCGCATGGGGTTGGGCGAGAGAGCGCCCGCCCCTGTCTTGGAGAGATTGCCGTCCCCGGGCGGCAGATTTACAGGAGGTAAGTTTATGGCAAGAAAGTTCAAGTCCATGGACGGCAACAACGCGGCGGCATATGTCAGCTACGCGTTTACCGAGGTGGCGGGCATCTACCCCATCACCCCGTCTTCGCCCATGGCAGACTTGGTCGACCAGTGGTCCGCCGCCGGTCAGAAAAACATCTTCGGCACCACCGTTAAGGTTGTGGAGATGCAGTCCGAGGCCGGCGCCTCCGGCACGGTCCACGGCTCCCTGGCAACCGGCGCGATGACCACCACCTACACCGCCTCTCAGGGCCTGCTGCTGATGATCCCCAATATGTACAAGATCGCCGGCGAGCTGCTGCCCTGCGTGTTCCACGTGTCCGCCCGCACCGTGTCCAGCCACGCGCTGAACATCTTCGGCGACCACTCCGACGTGATGGCCTGCCGCCAGACCGGCTTCGCCATGCTCTGCGAGGGCAACGTCCAGGAGGTCATGGACCTGGCTCCCGTGGCGCACCTTGCCGCTATCGAGGGCCGCGTCCCCTTTGTGAACTTCTTCGACGGCTTCCGCACCTCCCACGAGATTCAGAAGGTGGCTGTGTGGGATTACGACGATCTGAAGGAAATGTGCAACATGGACGCGGTGGACGCGTTCCGCAAGCACGCCCTGAACCCCGAGCGGCCCAACATGCGCGGCTCCCACGAGAACGGCGACATCTTCTTCCAGCACCGCGAGGCCTGCAACCCCTACTACGACGCCCTGCCGGACGTGGTGGAGAAGTACATGGCCAAGGTCAACGAGAAGCTGGGCACCGATTATCAGCTCTTTAACTACTACGGCGCGCCTGACGCGGACCGGGTGATCATCGCCATGGGCTCCATCTGCGACGTGGCTGAGGAAGTCATCGACTATATGAACGCCAACGGCGAGAAGGTGGGCCTCATCAAGGTCCGGCTGTACCGCCCCTGGAAGGCCGAGAAGCTCCTCTCCGCCATCCCCGCCACGGCTAAGAAGATTGCCGTGCTGGACCGCACCAAGGAGCCCGGCTCCCAGGGCGAGCCTCTGTATATGGACGTTGTCACCGCCCTGGCCAACGCCGGGAAGAACGACGTCACCGTCATCGGCGGCCGCTACGGCCTGGGCAGCAAGGACACCCCGCCCGCCAGCGTCTTCGCCGTGTATGAGGAGCTGACCAAGGCCGCGCCCAAGCGCCAGTTCACCATCGGCATTGTGGACGACGTGACCCACCTGAGCCTGGAGGAGAAGCCCTCCCCCAACACTGCGGCGGAAGGCACCATCGAGTGCAAGTTCTGGGGCCTGGGCGGCGACGGCACCGTCGGCGCCAACAAGAACTCCATCAAGATCATCGGCGACCATACCGACAAGTACGTCCAGGCGTACTTCCAGTATGACTCCAAGAAGACCGGCGGCGTCACCGTCAGCCACCTGCGCTTCGGCGACAAGCCCATCCGCTCTCCCTATTATATCAACAAGGCCGACTTCGTGGCCTGCCACGTGCCCGCCTATATCATCAAGGCCTTCCCCATGGTCCGGGACGTGAAGCCCGGCGGCACCTTCCTCATCAACTGCCAGTGGACCGACGAGGAGGTCAATAAGCACATGCCCGCCGTGGCGAAGCGCTATATCGCCAAGAACAACATCCAGGTCTACACCATCAACGCCATTGACCTGGCCCGGGAAATCGGCATGGGCAAGCGCACCAACACCATCCTCCAGTCCGCGTTCTTCTCCCTGGCCAAGGTTATGCCCGAGTCCGAGGCCATCCAGTATATGAAGGACGCCGCCACCCACTCCTACCTGAAGAAGGGCCAGGACGTGGTTGACATGAACCACAAGGCCATCGACGCCGGCGCCACCGCCTACCACAAGTTCGAGGTGCCCGCCGACTGGGCCGACGCCGCAGACGTTCCCGACACCACCACCCTGGCCGGCCGGCCCGAGGTTGTGGAGCAGGTGAAGAACATCATGAACCCCGTGGGCAAGATGGACGGCGACAGTCTGCCCGTTTCCGCCTTCGTCAAGCATGTGGACGGCCAGTTCGAGCTGGGCGCGGCTGCTTACGAAAAGCGCGGCGTAGCCGTCAGCGTTCCCACCTGGATGCCTGAGAACTGCATCCAGTGCAACCAGTGTGCCTATGTCTGCCCCCACGCCACCATTCGTCCCTACGCCATGACCGAGGAGGAGGCCGCGAACGCTCCCGCCGCCGCCAAGATCATCGATAAGACCGGCAAGGGCAAGGGCTACAAGTTCACCGTGGCCGTCTCTCCGCTGGACTGCATGGGCTGCGGCGTGTGCGTGAGCATCTGCCCGGGCCGCAAGGGCGAGAAGGCCCTGAAGATGGTGTCCCAGGAGCAGGAGGCCGCCCAGCAGGAGGTCTTCAACTACTGCGAGGCCAGCGTCTCCGAGAAGAAGGACCTCCAGGACGCCACCGTTCCCGGCAGCCAGTTCCGCAAGCCTCTCCTCGAATTCTCCGGCTCCTGCGCGGGCTGCGCCGAGACCAGCTATGCCCGTCTCGTCAC
>CAJUBX010000091.1 GCA_910585165.1 uncultured Oscillibacter sp.
ATTGTTTGGCGCAGACTCTTCTCTGTTCATCTTTAATTTTGGGATAGGCTCTTAGGAGATGCGGATGCAAAAAAGCAGAGGTTCCAAACGGAACCTCTGCTTTTCATTTGCGCTTTGAATGCGGCTTACTCGGCAAAAGCCGGCGCTTCCTGCTCCTCCGGCAGGTCCCCGGGGGCGTTCTCCGCCTCGGGAATCAGCTGCTCCGCCGCGTTGTGGTAGGCCGTCAGGCCCGTGCCCGCAGGAATCAGCTTGCCAATGATGACGTTCTCCTTCAGTCCCGCCAGACGGTCGCTCTTGCCCTTGATGGCAGCCTCTGTCAGCACCTTCGTCGTCTCCTGGAAGGAGGCGGCGGAGAGGAAGGAGTCCGTGGCCAGGGACGCCTTGGTGATGCCCATGAGGAGCTGGGTGCCCACCGCCGGGCGGAGGGGCTCGCCGTCCTCCCGGGTCTCCCCGGCGGCGCTGCGGCGCTGGATGTCCTCGTTGGCGTTCTCCAGCTCCAGCACATCCACCATGGACCCGTCCAGCAGGTTCGTGTCCCCCGCGTCCTCCAGGCGGACCTTCCGCATCATCTGGCGGACGATGACCTCGATGTGCTTGTCGTTGATATCCACGCCCTGCTGGCGGTACACCCGCAGGACCTCCTGAATCAGGTAGTTGTACACCGCGTCCGCGCCCCGGATGCGGAGCACGTCGTGGGGGTTCAGCGCGCCGTAGGTCAGCTGGCGGCCCGCCTCGATCACGTCCCCGTCCTTCACCTGGAGGCCCGTGTGGGGCACGGCGTAGGTGCGGGTATCCCCGTCGGGGGCGGTGACGATGATGTTCAGCAGGCTCCCCTTGGCGGCCTCCTCGAACTTGACTGTTCCGCCGATTTCCGCCAGGGTCGCCATGCGCTTGGGCTTGCGGGCCTCAAACAGCTCCTCCACACGGGGAAGGCCCTGGGTGATGTCGCCGCCGGCCAGGCCGCCAGTGTGGAAGGTGCGCATGGTCAGCTGGGTGCCCGGCTCGCCGATGGACTGGGCGGCGATGATGCCCACGGCCTCGCCGGGGCCCACGGGCTTGGAGGTGGCCAGGTTCATGCCGTAGCACTTGGCGCACACGCCGCTGGGGGCCTTGCAGGTCAGGACGGTGCGGATCATCACCGTGGGCTTCTTGTCCGGGCCCTCGCCGGGGTCGAAGGCGCAGCGGTCCCCGGGGCGGACGTTCTCCTGGACCCACTTCCGGGACTCCAGCAGCTTCGCCTCCTCCGCGCCGCTCATCATTTTGGCATTGCTCAAAAGCACTTCGCCGCTGTCCGCGTCCACCACGTCGCCCACCAGAAAGCGGCCCCGGAGGCGGTCGGACAGCTTCTCAATGACCTGCCCGTTCTCGCTGATCTCGGAGACCTTGATGCCGTGGGTTACATGGCAGTCCTCCTCCCGGATGATGACCTCCTGGGAGACGTCCACCATGCGGCGGGTCAGATAGCCGGAGTCGGCGGTCCGCAGGGCGGTGTCCGCCAGGCCCTTCCGGGCGCCGCGGCTGGAGATGAAGTACTCCAGGGCCGTCAGGCCCTCCCGGTAGTTGGCCTTGATGGGAATTTCGATGGTCTTGCCGGCGGTGTTGGCGATCAGGCCCCGCATGCCCGCCAGCTGGCGGATCTGCTTCATGGAGCCCCGGGCGCCGGAGTCCGCCATCATGAAGATGGGGTTGTAGCGGTCCAGGTTCTTCTGCAGGGCGTCGGACACGTCCTCGGTGGTCTTCTCCCACTCCTGGACCACGTTGCGGTAACGCTCCTGGTCCGTCATGAAGCCCATCTTGTACTGGGTCTCGATGTCCAGGACCTTCTGCTCCGTATCCCGGACCATCTCATACTTCTTGGGGGGGATGGTCATGTCGGCGATGGAGACCGTAATGGCGGCCTGGGTGGAGTACTTGTAGCCGGTAGCCTTAATGGCGTCCAGCACCTCGGCGGCCATGGTGAAGCCGTGCTTGTTGATGGTTTTGTCCACGATCTTCCCCAGCTGCTTCTTGCCACAGGTTTCGGTAATCTCGTAGTCGCAGACATGGTCCGGGTCGCTGCGGTCCACAAACCCCAGGTCCTGGGGAATGTTGTGGTTGAAGAGGATGCGGCCCGGGGTGATTTCCACAATGCGGGTGTAGTCCGCGCCGTCCACGGTGCAGGTCCGGCGGACCAGAATGGGGCAGTGGGGACCGATGACGCCCTCGTTATAGGCCATGAGGGCCTCGTTCTCGTCGGCGTAAACCCGCAGGGGCTTATAGGAGGCCTTCCGTTTCTCCGGCCCGCCGGTCTTCTTCGCGGCCTTGTTCTCCGCTTCAATGGCCGCGTTGGCGGCCAGGAAGTCGTCAGCGTTCACCGCCTCCCCGGCGGTGAGGCCCGTGTCTCCCGCGTCCACGCACCACACCTCCGCCGCGCCCTTCTCCGCGCTGCCCATCCGGTCCATGGTCAGGTAGTAGCTGCCCAGCACCATGTCCTGGGTGGGAACGGTGACGGGGCCGCCGTCCTGGGGACGGAGGAGGTTGTTGGCGGAGAGCATCAGGATGCGGGCCTCGGCCTGGGCCTCGGCGGAGAGGGGCACGTGGATGGCCATCTGGTCGCCGTCAAAGTCGGCGTTGAAGGCCGTGCAGTTCAGGGGGTGGAGCTTCAGGGCCCGGCCGTCCACCAGCACCGGCTCGAAGGCCTGGATGCCCAGGCGGTGCAGCGTGGGCGCCCGGTTCAGCATGACGGGGTGGTCCTTGATGATGACGTCCAGGGCGTCCCAGACCTCGGTCACGCCCTTATCCACCATCTTTTTGGCGGATTTGATGTTGTTGGCGGTGCCGTCCTCCACCAGCTTTTTCATGATGAAGGGGCGGAACAGCTCCACGGCCATCTCCTTGGGCACGCCGCATTGGTAGATTTTCAGCTCCGGGCCCACGACGATGACGCTTCGTCCCGAGTAGTCCACCCGCTTGCCCAGGAGGTTTTGGCGGAAGCGGCCCTGCTTGCCCTTCAGAAGGTCGCTGAGGGACTTGAGGGCCCGGTTGTTGGCCCCGGTGACGGCCCGGCCCCGGCGGCCGTTGTCGATGAGGGCGTCCACCGCCTCCTGGAGCATGCGCTTTTCGTTGCGGACGATGATGTCCGGGGCGTTGAGCTGGATGAGGCGCTTGAGGCGGTTGTTCCGGTTAATCACCCGGCGGTACAGGTCGTTGAGGTCGGAGGTGGCGAACCGTCCGCCGTCCAGCTGAACCATGGGCCGGATTTCCGGGGGGATGACGGGCAGCACGTCGATGATCATCCACTCCGGTTTGTTCCCGGAGAGGCGGAAGGCGTCCACCACCTCCAGCCGCTTGACAATCCGGGCCTTCTTCTGGCCGGAGGAGCCCTTCAGCTCCGCGTGGAGCTGCTGGGAGAGCTGGTCCAGGTCCACGTCCTGCAAAAGCTTCTTCACGGCCTCCGCGCCCATGCCGGCCTGGAAGTCGTCCTCGTACTTCTCCCGGTAGTCCCGGTACTCCTTCTCGGAGAGAATCTGGTTGCGGCTCAGGGGGGTCTCGCCGGGGTCCGTGACGATATAGCTGGCGAAATACAGCACCTTCTCCAGAATCCGGGGGCTGATGTCCAGCAGCAGTCCCATCCGGGAGGGGATGCCCTTGAAATACCAGATATGGCTGACGGGGGTGGCCAGCTCGATGTGGCCCATCCGCTCCCGGCGGACCTTGGCCCGGGTGACCTCCACGCCGCAGCGGTCGCAGATTTTCCCCTTGTAGCGGATCTTCTTATACTTGCCGCAGTGGCACTCCCAGTCCTTGGTGGGCCCGAAAATGCGCTCGCAGAACAGTCCGTCCCGCTCGGGCTTCAAGGTCCGGTAGTTGATGGTCTCGGGTTTTTTCACCTCGCCGTAGGACCAGGCTCGAATCTGCTCCGGGGAGGCCATGCCGATTTTTATGGTGTCGAAGGCGATGTTGCCGCCGGTTTTGTTGTCGGTCATATTGCGCGTTCCTCCTTCATTGCTCCGGATTTATTTAACGAACGCATCATTCGTCGTCCCCGCCGTCGTCGTCAAAACCGGCGCCGATGTCCGCCCCGGCGTCCTCGGGGGCGTCCTCGATGTCATAGCCGGACTCCTGGAACTCCGCCGCCAGGTCCTCGGTGTAGGCGCTGCGGCTGCGCTCGTCGTCCGCGTCCATCCGGGCCAGGTTGAAGGTGTCCATGGCGTCCTCGTCCTCCCGGAGCTCGATGGGATTGCCCTGCGCGTCCAGGACCTGGATGTCCAGGCACAACGACTGGAGCTCCTTCACCAAAACCTTGAAGGACTCGGGCACGCCGGGCTGGGGCACGTTGTGGCCCTTGACAATGGCCTCGTAGGTGCGGACGCGGCCCGTCACATCGTCGCTCTTCACGGTCAGAATCTCCTGGAGGGTATAGGCCGCGCCGTAAGCCTCCAGGGCCCAGACCTCCATCTCGCCGAAGCGCTGGCCGCCGAACTGGGCCTTGCCGCCCAGGGGCTGCTGGGTCACCAGGGAGTAGGGGCCGGTGGAGCGGGCGTGAATCTTGTCGTCCACCAGGTGGTGGAGCTTGAGGAAGTAAACATAGCCCACCGTGACCTTGTTGTCGAAGGGCTCGCCGGTGCGGCCGTCGTACAGGACGCTCTTGCCGTCGGGGTCCAGCCCGGCCTCCGCCAGCATGGCCTGGATGTCCTCCTCCCGGGCGCCGTCGAAGATGGGGGTTGCCACCTTGCAGCCCAGGGCGTGGGCGGCGTAGCCCAGGTGAACCTCCAGCACCTGGCCGATGTTCATGCGGCTGGGCACGCCCAGGGGGTTCAGCACGATATCCAGCGGCGTGCCGTCGGGCAGGAAAGGCATATCCTCCTGGGGCAGCACCCGGGACACAACGCCCTTGTTGCCGTGGCGGCCGGCCATCTTGTCGCCCACCTGAATCTTGCGGCGCTGGGCGATGTAGACCCGGACCACCATGTTCACCCCGGGGCCCAGCTCGTCGCCGCCCTCCCGGGTGAAGACCTTGGTGTCCAGCACAATGCCGCTTTCGCCGTGGGGAACCTTCAGGGAGGTGTCCCGCACTTCCCGGGCCTTTTCGCCGAAGATGGCCCGGAGAAGCCGCTCCTCGGCGGTGAGGTCCGTTTCGCCCTTGGGGGTGACCTTGCCCACCAGGATGTCCCCGGCCTTGACCTCCGCGCCCACGCGGATGATGCCGTTTTCGTCCAGGTCCTTCATGGCGTCCTCGCCCACGTTGGGGATGTCCCGGGTGATCTCCTCGGGGCCCAGCTTGGTGTCCCGGGCGTCGATCTCGAACTCCTCAATGTGGATGGAGGTGTACAGGTCCTCCCGGACCAGGCGCTCATTCAAAAGCACGGCGTCCTCGTAGTTATAGCCCTCCCAGGTCATGAAGCCCACCAGGATGTTCCGGCCCAGGGCAATCTCGCCTTGATCCGTGGCGGGCCCGTCCGCCAGGACGGTGGGGTCTATCACTTGGCCGTCGGGGCCGGTGCTCCGGCCGTGAACCCGCTCCCCGACCTCCACAATGGGCCGCTGGTTGATGCAGGTGGTATGGTTGGACCGGAGGAACTTGATGAGCTTATAGGTCTTCTTCTCGCCCCGGACAGAGGCGGGATTGGACTCTGTGTTGTCGTACTGCACGGTGACGTGGCGGGCGTCCAGGTCGGTGACTACGCCGTCGCCCTCCGCAAGAACCACGATTTCCGAGTCGATGCAGATTTTATGCTCCATGCCGGTGCCCACGATGGGGGCCTCGGGCCGCAGCAGGGGCACCGCCTGGCGCTGCATGTTGGCGCCCATCAGGGCGCGGTTGGCGTCGTCGTTGGGCAGGAAGGGGATCATGGCGGTGGCGATGGAAACCATCATCCGGGGGGATACGTCGATGTAGTCCACCATCTCCCGGTCCACGTCCACGATCTCGTCCCGGTGCCGCCCGGTGATGCGGGCGTTTTTGAGGCAGCCGTTCTCGTCCACAGGCTCGGCGGCCTGGCCGACGATGAAGTTATCCTCCTCGTCGGCGGTCATATAGGTGATTTCCTCGGCGACCCTTCCGGTCTCCTTGTCCACGGCCCGGTAGGGGGCCTCGATAAAGCCGTACTCGTTGATGCGGGCGTAGGTGGCAAGGTAGGAGATGAGGCCGATGTTGGGACCTTCGGGAGTCTCGATGGGGCACATGCGGCCATAGTGGCTGTAGTGCACGTCCCGGACCTCCATGTTCGCCCGCTCCCGGCTCAGGCCGCCGGGGCCCAGGGCGGAGAGGCGGCGCTTGTGGGTCAGCTCCGCCAGGGGGTTGGTCTGGTCCATGAACTGGCTCAGGGGGCTGGAGCCGAAGAACTCCTTGATGGCGGCGGTGACGGGGCGGATATTGATCAGGCTCTGGGGGGTGACGATATCCATATCCTGGATGGTCATGCGCTCCCGGATCACCCGCTCCATCCGGGAAAAGCCGATGCGGAACTGGTTTTGCAGCAGCTCCCCCACGCACCGCAGGCGGCGGTTGCCCAGGTGGTCGATGTCGTCCTTGACGGAGATGCCCCGGGCCAGGCCGTTCATATAGTTGATGGACGTGAGAATGTCGTCCACGATGATATGCTTTGGCACCAGGCGGTCCTTGTGGAGGAGAATCTGGTCGATGAGCTCCTCCCCGCTGTACTGCTCCAGCAGGCTCTGGAGCACGTCGAACCGGACCCGCTCCTTAATCTTGCAGGTCTCAAAGGGGTCGAAGTCCACGTAGCGACTCATGTCGCACATGCCGTTGGAGATCACCCGCAGGGGGGAGCCGTCCACGTCGATGGTCACGTCGCTGACGCCTGCGGCGTCCAGAATCCGGGCGTCCTCCTTGGTCAGAAGATGCCCCTCGTCAAAGAGCACCTCGCCGGTGGCGGGGTCCGCCACGGGGTAAACCAGCTTCCGCCCCGTGACCCGCTGCCACAACGAGAGCTTTTTGTTGAACTTGTACCGGCCCACCACGGACAGGTCGTACCGCCGGGGATCGAAGAACAGCCCCGTCACCAGGGTCTCACTGGCCTCCACCGTGGGGGGCTCGCCGGGACGGAGGCGGCGGTAAATCTCCAGCATGGCGTCCTCATAGCTCTTGCAGGGGTCCTTCTCCAGGGTGGCCGCGATGCGGGGATCGTCGCCGAACAGCTCCAGAATGCCCTGGTCCGTTTTCAGCGCCTCATAGCCCTTCTGGCCGCCCAGGGCCCGGAGGAGGCAGGTGACGGGAATCTTGCGGTTCTTGTCGATGCGCACCCAGAAAAGCTCGTTGGCGTCGGTCTCGTACTCCAGCCACGCGCCCCGCTGGGGGATAACCTGGGAGGTGAGGATGGGAAGGTCCGTCTTGATGTCCACCTCATGGCCGTAGTACACGCCGGGGGAGCGGACAATCTGGGAGACCACCACCCGCTCCGCGCCGTTGACGATGAACGTGCCGGAGTGGGTCATCAGAGGGAAATCCCCCATGAAAATCTCCTGCTCCTTGATCTCCTCCGTCTCCTTGTTCCGCAGGCGGACCTTGACCT
>CAJUBX010000092.1 GCA_910585165.1 uncultured Oscillibacter sp.
TTCGCCCCGGTGGCGGACAAGGTGCCCTTCCTCTGCGAAAACGGCGCGGTGGTCTACGGCCCCGGCCATCCCGGCCCCATCCTCAGCAAAACCGTCATGGACCGCCGCCTCTCCGAGGAGCTGTGCGGAGACATTCTGGCTCTGCCGGAGACGGAGGTGCTGATCTCCGGGGCCGACGTCAGCTACCTCTGCCCCAAGACCCCGGACCTGGAAAATCAAATCCGCTGGTTCCTTGGAAACCGCACCGCCGTCCTCCCCTCTCCGGCGGACGTGCCGGAGGATATCATCAAGGTCTCCGCCTACTGTCCCGGCGGCTTGGAAGCCGCCAAGGCCGCCCTGTTCCCCAAGTGGGAGGCCCATTTCCGCTGCGCCGTGGCCGGAGAGGTCTGGCTGGACTTCACCCTGGCGGACAAGGGCCTGGGACTCCGGCGGCTCTGCTGGGCCATGGGCCTCCGGCCGGAGGAGGTCATGGCCTTCGGCGACAACTACAACGACGTTTCCATGCTGGAAGCGGCGGGCCGCTCCTACCTGATGGAAAGCGCCGCGCCGGAGCTCCGGGCCCGCTTCCCTGTCCGCTGCCGGACGGTGGCGGAGGTGCTGGAGACCCTGTAACGGCGGGGCGCTTCGCCCAAAATTTGAACGGTTCCTTAATTTTTGTCATTTTTGTTACTTTTTTGCCCTGCCCGCCTTTACAAGGCGGGCAAAATTCTTTATAATATAGGCCTGCCAAATCCGCCCGGCGGCGGGGACGGTTCACATTAAACAAAAAAGGCGGCCCCGCGCCGTCTTTGGAGGTCTTATGAAACAGCTTTTAAAACGCCTGACGGCCCTGCTGCTGCCTGCGGCGCTGTGCGCCGCGCTGCTGTCCGGCTGCGCCAAGGACGGCGAGGGCCTGGCCCTGTCCGTCTGTACGGGAGCGGCCCCGGAGTCCCTGGACCCCATTTATGCTGAGGACCCAGGCGATCAAACCATCCTGGCCCATCTCTATGAGAACCTCATGCGGGTAACGGCGGACAGCACCGGGAAAACCAGCGTCCTTCCCGGCATGGCCAAGACCGTGGAGCAGGAGGAGGAGGTCAAGGACGGCGCCGTCACCGTCACCTACACCTTCCGCCTCCGCAGCAACGCCCGCTGGTCCGACGGCCAGCCTGTCACCGCCAAGGACTTCGTCTACGCCTGGCAGAGGCTGGCAAACCCCGCCACCGGCTCCCGGTACGCGGATTTGCTGTCTGTGGTCAAGGGCTATCAGGAGGCCCGGGCCGCCAAGGACATGAGCCTGCTCCAGGTGACGGCCAAGAACGACTCCACTCTGGTGGTGGTGCTGAACGGGCGCTACGACTGGTTTTTAAAGGAGGTGTGCACCTCTCCCGCCGCCATGCCCCTGCGGCAGGACGTGGTGCAGAAGCTGAAGGCCGCCTCCGCGGGAAAATCCTGGTGGGAGGGGGACCCCGTCCAGCTGGTAACCAACGGCCCCTACACCGTCGCCGCCCTGGAGGAGGGCCGCCTTCTCCGGCTGGAGGCCAACAGCCGGTATTACGCCGCCCAGCCCGGCCCGCAGAGCATCGACTTCCACTTCGCCGGATCGGCGGAGGAAGCTTGGTCCCTCTATGAGAGCAAAACCGTGGACGCCGTGTGGCCTCTGCCGGATGCGCGGCTGGAGGAGCTGGCGGCAGACCCGGAGTGGACTCCCCTGCCGGAGCTTACTACCTATGCCGCCTTGTTCAACTGCGCCTCGGATTTGTTCAGCGACCCCACCCTCCGGGAGGCCATGAGCCTGGCCATCGACCGCAGCGCCCTGGCCCAGGCGGCGGGGGGCCTTCCGGCGGAGGGCGTGGTGCCCCCCGGCGTGCCGGAAAACGAGGAGGGGGATTTCCGCTCCCTCAGCTCCCCCCTGCTGGACAACAGTCCGGAGGGGTATGAGGAGCGCTGTCGGAGCGCCCGGGCTCTTTTGGAGGAAGCCGGGTACAACAGCGGCGCGGACCTGGGGGAGCTGGAATTCCTGTATCTGAAAAACGATGTGAACGACGCCGTGGCCCAGCTCCTCTGCCGGCAGTGGCAGGAGGTTTTGGGAGTCACCGTGGTCCCCGAGGGCCTGACGGAGCAGAAGCTGGCGTCCGCCCTGCGCAATGGAGAATACACTCTGGCGGGCCGGAGCCTTTCCGCCTCCGCCAACGACGCGGAGTGTTTTCTGATGTCCTGGACCTCCGAAAGTCCGGAAAACCTGATCCGCTATGAGAATACCGCCTATGATACGCTGATGGCCATCGTCGCCGGGGCCGCCGACGGCACCGCCCGGATGGGCTGCCTCCACGATTCCGAGGCCCTGCTGCTGATGAATTTCGCCTGCGCCCCCCTCTACACCCGGGGCACCGCTTGGGAACTGCGGGAGACCTTCACCGGGGCTTTCCGGGACCCGCGGGGCTGGTTCAGCTTCGCCGGCGTGGTAAGCCGGCCGGTATAAGGCCCTTTGCTTTGCGAAAAAGCCCCCGTATGGGGGCTTTTTCCATAGGTCCTCCGGGGCGCCCTTTTCCATGCGGTCAAAATCCGGCCGCCGCCGATCATACCGGCAGCAGAATCAAAGGGCCATAACGGCTTATTCGATTTGAACTGCCCCCCATTTGTTAGACAGTATGGTATGTCCACGACGTCACGGTGGCGGCAAAACTTCTGCGGGAAGACGATGAGGCAGTCTATGGCGACAGCGCTTATCTGGGCATCCAAAAACGGGATGAGATTCGAAATGACGAACACTTCTCTGCCATCAAGTACCGCATTAACCGCAGGCCGGGCCGGCTGCCCAGAGTTTCGGACAATGTCATTGACTGGGAGCGTTACATCGAAAACCGCAAATCTTTCGTGCGCTGCAAGGTGGAGCACCCCTACCGGATCATAAAGAACATCTTCGGCTTCCGTAAAACCGTTTACCGGGGACTTCGCAAAAATCTTAATCGACTACATGTACTATTTGCAAGCGCCAACCTCTATATGCTTGCCAGAGCCGGTGGTTCTTTGCGTCCGGTTTAGATTCTTGCGCCCTCATTGGCCCGAATGCCTCTGCATTTAACATATTTTTTACTTATTGCCTGCTTTTTGTCCTTGATTTCGCTTATTAATCAGTGGTTCCCTAACATATTACTAACAGATAGAAGTGCTGCAAAACATAAAGAAACCCTAGAACCGCTACGGTTCTAGGGTTTCTTTTGGTGACCCGGCGGGGATTCGAACCCCGGACCCACTGCTTAAAAGGCAGTTGCTCTGCCGACTGAGCTACCGGGTCGTACTGGTGAAATGAATCTCCCCCGTATGGGGGATATGCAAACGGGAATTCACCCCCTCCGTGAAGGAGCGGAGCACACTTCCATCCGGTGGAGCTTTCGCCGCAAGACGGAGAGCAGATTTTCTGAACTGGCAGGGACGGCTGGACTCGAACCAGCGCATGAGGGAGTCAAAGTCCCTTGCCTTACCGCTTGGCTACGTCCCCGTGCAGGAAACAAGCGCGGGGACCGGGGAAAAGCCCCGATCCCCTGCTTTTTTGGGGTGGGAGATGGGACTCGAACCCACGACACCCGGAACCACAATCCGGTGCTCTAACCAACTGAGCTACACCCACCACATATCAATTCTCCAGCCCGCCTGACGAACGGCCAAAGGAGAGCTTGGCACGCCAGAAGGGACTCGAACCCCTGGCCTACTGCTTAGAAGGCAGTTGCTCTATCCGGCTGAGCTACTGGCGCGAATTTGGATGGAGCAGGTGACGAGAATCGAACTCGCATCCCCAGCTTGGAAGGCTGGTGCCCTGACCATTGTGCTACACCTGCATGGACCTTGGCCGCAAGGTCTTGGGCCTCCCTGGAAATCGTCAGCTTGGATATAATACCATGAAACCCAGCCGCTGTCAAGCGGTCATAGGGGGTTTTCCGCAAAATTTCTGAATTTTTTTCTCAGCGTCCCAATTTCAGAAAAGTCCCCAGCAGCCGCCGCCCCAAGGCCCGGTCTTCCAGCCGCTCCGGATGCCACTGCACCGCCCACACAGGCAGCCGCCGGTGGCACAGGGCCTCGATTACGCCGTCTTCCGCCCACTGCACGGCCTGGAGGCCGCTGCCCAGACGGTCTGCCGCCTGGTGATGGGCGCTGTTCACGGTCAGCATCCGGCCGCAGACGGACCGCAGGGGAGAGGGGGCCGTCCGCACACCATGGAGCCGGTCCCCATCCTCCCAGGCGCCGTGGCCCGGGACATCCTGAACCAGGGTCCCGCCAAAAAAGACATTGATGGTCTGAAGCCCCCGGCAGACGCCGAGAACCGGCTTTCCCGCGCTGGTGAACGCCTGAAGCAGCCGGAGCTCCGCCTCGTCCCGTTCCGGTTCCAGACTCCGGGAAGCGGTATTCTCCTGTCCATAGCGCCAGGGCTCCAGGTCCCCTCCCCCAGGAAGAAGCAGAGCGTCCTCCAGCAGGCCCGGGCCGGGTTCGCCGCCTCCAAACACCGCCCGGGCCCCGGCGGCTTCCACCCAGCGCCGGTAGTTGGCAAAGCGCTCCGGCCCGCCGCAGATGTACACCGTCTTTCTCATACGCCGGCCCTCCCTCCGCAGTCCTATCCCATCCTATGCGGCGGAAGATTTTCAGGTGACGGATATTGACTTGCGGGCGGGTTCGTAGTATGATTTCCCTGTGCTGTGAGACGCCCGGCTTTCCCCTGGGGCCAAACACACTCCAGGAGTTCCGCCGCCTTCGCAGCAGGCAGAACCAAGAATACAGAATGGGGGATATCCTGAGATGAAAAAACTGCTTTCCTTGACCTTGGCATTTTTGCTGATGTTGGCCCTGGCCGCCTGCGGCGGTTCCGGCGGTTCCAGCGGTTCCGGTGACTCCGGCGGGTCGTCCGGCAGCTCCAGCGGAGCCGGCAGCGGAGAGGTTCGGGCGGAGGACGGCTATGCCGAAGCCCGTATCGGCGATATTGTGCATTCCTACTTTATGGACTTCAGCGTCAACAGCGCCTACACCACTTCCGACTACAACGGTCACACCGCTCCGGAGGGCATGAAGGTTCTGGTGGTGGAAATGACCATTAAGAACACCTTTAACGAGACCCTTCCTATGTTCGACGACGACTTCCAGGGCCAGTGGAGCACCAGCGCCGAGACCGAGGAGTTCGCCTGGCCCATTACCGAGGGCGAGGACGGCAGCGAGCTGGACACCATATGCGACGAGCAGCTTCCCGCCTACTACGAGCTGGGGGTCAACGAGTCCCGCACCGGCACCCTAGTCTTCGATGTGCCCGCCGACGAGAAAGACTTCTCCGTCTCCCACATGGAGCTGTTTGACGACGACAGCGAGGGCGATACCTTCTTCGTCTTCTTTACCGCCGAGGAGCGTTGACGGACGCGCTTCATCCATACATATTTTCACGAACGCGCGGCCAAAAGGCCGCGCGTTTCCATGTGCGGGAAAAGACAGGGCTGTGCCAAGGAATTGGCACAGCCGGTGATTTTCTTTTTACAAAAAAGCCGCTCTCCCAGGAGGGCGGGCGGGGCGGGGTAGCCTATGATTCAAATGCAAAAAACAAGAACATTAGAGAAGAAAAAAACATTGTGACAGCAAGAAACCAGAAAAGAACCTTTGTATCATGATCGGCGTGTGCATATCGTTGCCTCATGCCTAAAATTGTATTGCTTGGGCGAAGTTCACCGGAGACCAGGTACACAAGGTAACAGCCAAGCGATATAGCTCCAAACGCAAAAATAATCAGAAATGCAGTCAATTCTCTCCCCTCCCTTTTATCATCTTATCATCAATATAACAATATTTTTAAGGCAACACCGCACAAAGACCGCCCTTCTGGCTTTGCACACGATTTGCTTGCATATTTTCCGTCATATCACACAGCTTTTGCTTGCCAATCGTCAGATTGGCTGCACTCAATCTATGCACTCTGACGAAAAATCTGACTGCTCAACTCATGCACAATCTTTGTGCGGTATTACCTTAAAATTTGTCAATGAGAGGTGACACCTGTGGCAGTGCAACAGCATTTACTTTTTAGGGAAGAAAAGGATATCGAGAAGGACAGCGGGGTCAAGAGCGGCTTTGAACATCAATCTTTTCTTGCTTAACCTGCCATATTGAAGCTTGGGACACGAAAAACAAAGCCGTTTTAGGCAGGACATTCATGTTAAGTGGGGAGAAATTATCCTTTCTAGCTCTTGATGCGTCTTCTCTGAAAATAACATCAAGACACCAATGGAGTTGATTCTCAATCGGCCAGTGTTTCCGCACAGAATCAACAAATTCATGGATATCAGTAAGCGATGTAATGAAATATCTTGTGTATTCACGCATTTCTTCGTTCTCAGTAACTGTGGATTTTACCATTCCAAGTCCGTGGAGTCCACGCCAATCTTCTTTCTGTTCAAGCCAGCCGATTTCCGTCAGCAGCCGGTACTCGCGTTTTTCAATTCTTCCGTGCCCTTTCTCTTTCGTTTTAAGAACAGGCAAATCAGCCGGGAATTCACAAAAATAAGGTAATACCGCACAAAGATTGTGCATGAGTTGAGCAGTCAGATTTTTCGTCAGAGTGCATAGATTGAGTGCAGCCAATCTGACGATTGGCAAGCAAAAGCTGTGTGATATGACGGAAAATATGCAAGCAAATCGTGTGCAAAGCCAGAAGGGCGGTCTTTGTGCGGTGTTGCCATAATCCTCGGCGTCCTGGTATAAGGCGGGTTGGTTTTGCTTTAAGCCAATGGTATAATCCGCTTTCTTTTCAATGATTTTTTCTACGGTCTTTTTCTGGCAGCTCATTGCGTCTGCGGTTACGATTGCACCCTCAACATCTACAATATCCAGCAACTCGGGCACAGCGGTGATTTCGTTTGTCTTTTCCTCCACACTGAGTCCTCCCAGTGTGAGCTGGTTTTCCGCCACAAACGCGCTGATTACATGGTATGCTTTGTGTTTCTCATTTCCGCTACCGCAGATCGTCTTTCCGTCTATGGCTACAACTGCCCGTTTCTTCTGCTCTGCGGATATCCAATTATTCAACGCGGCGGAAAGCTCTGACGGATTTATCCTTTCAAATACCCGCCTGAATGTATCACTGTCTGGTATCCCGTTCGGAAGTTCCAGAAATTGCGCCAGATATTCCCGGCGCGTTTTGCCGAATTCCTCCATGTCGGCAAAATCTTCCCCTCCGCATATCACCGTACACAGTCCAATGATGATATCAATCAGCTTGTGACAGATGTGTCCATACCTTGTCCACCTTGGCTCTTTGATATTTCTTATTTCTGCTTTTAATTCCTCTATTTCCATACCCCTATTTTACCTGCCGTATATTTAGAGCCTATCCGCAAATAATCAAAGATGGACAGGAAAGAGCTTTCTCCAGA
>CAJUBX010000093.1 GCA_910585165.1 uncultured Oscillibacter sp.
TTCTTTATGTCCATAAGCGTTATTTCACGGACCTCTTCACGGCGCTGCGCCAGGAACTGCTGAGCAATGAGGTCCTGCACGCGGACGAAACCACCCTGAAGGTGCTGCGGGGAGATAATGGGTATATCGCACCTCGGGCGACGCCTTGCGTCTGGTAGTACTCTATGACACCAAAAACCATGTATGGTGCGACGCTTGGTTATGCCGTAAACCAGGAGAACCGGCTGATGAACGTTTTCCTGGACGGGCGGCTGGAGTTATCCAATAATTGCGCGGAACGCGCGGTACGGCCCTTTGCCGTTGGGCGCAAAAACTGGCTGTTCTGCAACACGCCCGCCGGGGCCGACGCCAGCGCCGCTGTTTATTCCATTGTAGAGACTGCAAAGGCAAATGGCCTGCGCCCATTCCGATACCTCCAGTTCTTGTTGGAGCGTCTGCCCGCTGGATGCAGATTGCAGGACTGTCTGCCCTGGAGCAATTCTGCTCAAGCTCTCTGCAAATGAGTTTTGCCGCCACTTCCCTGCGGCGGTTTTTCTTTCCGCCCCGCTCGTCCCTTGTTATTTGACGCTTACCTTGGTTTGGCCCCGGTACGGTCGGCATAGGATGGGCTTGAACCCGTAGAATCCGGCGGAGTCCTTAAGGAACTAGAAAAATCTTTGAGAATTGTCAAGTGTTTTCGGAAAGATTGTTAAAAAAATTTGTAGGGCCTGGAATCGGGGGAAATTGGGAAAAAGCGGAGTTGTCAATAGCGGCTGAACGGCAGAGGGCATGACGAGAAGCCCCAGAAGGCTGGGGCTTGGTAGAATATGGGTGTTGTTGGTCAGGCCGTGGAGGCTTTAGCGAGGGCCTGGAGTTCTTCGTGGAAAAGCTCAGCGGCGGTGCAGTAGGCTAAGATTTTGCGGTGCATATTGTTCATGTAATGGGCAATGGCATCGCAATCTTTTTGCTTCACCCGCTTCATGCTTTGGCCCTTGGGGAGGAAGCGGCGGATAAGACGGTTAGCGTTCTCATTGGAGCCACGTTCGCAGGAGGTATAGGGGTGGCAGTAGTAGAGGGCGTTTGCTAAGGCTTGGATACCGTCAGCGTCCTGGAACTCAGAGCCGTTATCCACGGTGATGCTCTGGAAGGTGCCTTTCGGGAATTTCTTGATGATTTTAGAAAGGGCAGAGACGGTAGCGGCTGAGGTTTTGGCGGTTGTCTTGAAGATGATTTCAAATCGGGTCTTTCGCTCTGTCAGGACAAGGAGGGATTCTCTCTTGCCTCTGGCCTTGCCTATCACGCTGTCCATTTCCCAATGTCCAAAGGTAGAGCGGCTTTCGATGATGAGGGGACGGCGCTCTATACTGGTGCCTTTGGGGGCCCTGGCGGCTCTTACTTTTTTGTAAGTCCGTTTCTTTCGCTTGGATTTCTGCCAGAGGTTTTTATTGGTCACTTCCGGGATATAGCCCCGGTCTATGTATCGGTAAAGCGTGGGCGTGGAGACAGTCCATTTTTCTTGGCGTTTGAGGTCGCCGACAATCTGGTCCGGGGATTCGCCGGAGCGGATACGGACGGCGATATCCTTGGCGTAGGTGTGATTATGCCCCAGCTTGACAGGACAGCCTTTCACCGTGGCCTGCCAGTCTGCGTCATCCTGGGCGATTTGAGCGGAATAGCGTTTGACGGTTATCCAGGTCTTTCCGTCAAGATGGTCATAGAGGCCACGGTGTATCTCATAGTGGATAGCGGATATAGAGAAGCCTGTTTTTTCGGAAATGACACGATATGGAGCGCCCCGGTTATAAAGCTTCTCTATGTTGAGACGGTCTGTCCAGGTCATGCGGGTATATCCTTTTGCCATTGCGTCAACCTCCTGTTTTTTGAAAGTGTAGATTCAAAAGGGCGGAAGATAGAACAGAGCGCCGGGGCGGAAGCCCTGGCGCTTTGCTTTTGGCGGTATGGAGTTTGTCGGGAGTGGGCGCAGGGGCGCCCGGCAGACAAGCGGAAGTGAATCGGCTTTACACCTGATAGCCTGGCGTCGCTCTGGGCCTGGCGTTCCCCTGAGAGCGGACGCAGGGGCGGGACGGGGAATGCGGCATACATGCGGGCCGGGGCTTGCGCCCCTCCCGCATATCCTTGCGGGGGACGGTGCTTCTAAGGGCAGGGTTTTTCCGTGGGAAAAAACAGGCTGGGGTAGCGGAGCGGGAGTATCGGGGTAGCGGTCAGGGTTCGGAGGGCTCTACGGGGCCTTTACGGGGCTCTGAGGGGGTATCTGGGCCGTCTGCGATTTCTTCGGCGTGGACGTAGGCCCCCTCTACCCGGCTGACGATGTAGGCGGTCAGGGATTTGCCTTCCTGCTCCGCCAGGGCTCGCCAGCGATCTCGGGTGCCTTTGGGGACTTGTAGTTCTATGCGGTCATAGGCTTTGGCACGATATTTTCGAGTTGCTTTCATTTGTGCTTCCGTTGCCATGGTATCACCTTCTTGGTTAACAGGATACCACAGCTAGCCTTGGTTCGTCAATTCGGCATTTTCCACAAATTACGGGCTTATATTTTTTCTATAAATGATGACTCCGGGCTTATATTTTTATTGACATTTTATAAGTCCGGGCTTATAATAGAAGCATAGAGAGGGACACACAAGACGGACAGGCCGGAGGGCCAGGAAGGAAAAGATACCATGAAAAAAGTCAAGTACCAGATTATGCAAGTATTAGAATCCGGGATGCTGAGCACCGTGGTTCCCACCAGAGCAACAACTTTTGACAGCAGGTATGACGCATGTTGCCTCGCACACGAGCTGGAGATAGCCTGTGGAGACAAATTCACAGTCAAAGAAATCACTTGCACAATGCCTACCTGACGAGGCCCGGACGGCGACCGGGCGAAACGGCCTCCGGGCCGTCGTGGGAAGCCACAAATACAGACAGGCCGGAGGGCTGGAAAGGAAATTTGAAATGACAAAGAAACGCCAAAAACTTATTTGGGAGCTGGAGGAACTACACAGGAAACAGCGTGGATGGCAGCGGGCCGTACATGACGAAGAACTAGACTATGAAGCCATCGAAAAAATACCTACAGACGAACTGGAAAAAATCGTCTCCATGCTACGTGAATAAACCCACCTGACGAGGCCCGGATGGCGACCGGGCGAAACGGCCTACGGGCCGTCGTGGGAAGCCACTTTTAACGAAGGAGGAGCGGATATGAAGGAGACAGTGAAGACCAGCAGGACGGCGGGGTATCTGGAGAAGATTTTCCGGGCGCTGAATGCCGATTGGTTCGGCGGGGAGCTGGAGGAGCCGATTATTACGATTCAGAGCACGCCCAGGGCTTACGGGCACGTCAGCGTGGCGAAGACCTGGAAGCGCAAGGACGACTGGCGGCATGAGCTGAACATAGGGGCGGAGACGCTGGACAGGCCCATCGAGCATGTGGTTGCTACCATGGTTCATGAGATGGTACATCTCTACAACATCGCCCACGGCGTGCAGGACTGCTCACGGGGCGGGGCCTATCACAACCGGAAGTTCCGGGACGAGGCGGAGCGGCGGGGGCTGGTGATTGGGCATCACGAAAAATACGGCTGGACCGTGACAGAGCCCGGCGATAAGCTGCTGGAGTACATCCTTGAACAGGGCTGGACGGAGATTGCGATTAACCGGGGCCGTGAGGGCTGGATACCTCCCAGGAGCGGCGGGGCCAAGGCCGGAGAGGGCGGCGGGGAGGCTGGAGGGACGGCGAAGAAGTCCAGCACACGAAAGCTGGTTTGCCCCTGCTGCGGGCAGAGCGTGCGGGCTACCAGGGCGGTCAACATCCTCTGCGGGGACTGCATGGAAAAGATGGTGGAAGCCTGATTTTTTGAAGGTGCACATTCAAAGGCTGTCCTATCGGCTGGACGGGGAGAAAGGGACAGGCATGAGGCAGAAATTTACTCCCGAGGAGGGACGGATTTATCAGAACATCAACGGTTCCTACTATTGCTGTATCAGGTCCAGCGAAACATGGTCGCCCTACAATGCGACCATGCAGCACACCAAGAGCCGCTGGACATTCCGTGCGGTCGACTGCCGCATTTATGAGGATGGGAGAATCGACTGGGCCTATTCTATAGAAGGACACTTTGAAAGGGAAGGTTGACATGAAGTATCAGAATGAGGCCGGGCAGGTCATCTATTACAATCCCGTGGAGAAGCACGGGAAGGTCCGCTGGCTCATTCAGGCGGCAAGCGGGCAGGTCATCACCGGGCGGGACAGGCAGAAGCGCAAAAGCCGGAGCTTTGCCCAGGAGCACCAGGCGGACGCTTGGTTGGAACGGAACGGGTATAAGGCCGTGCGGTACACATGAGGAAAGCCCCCAGCAAGGGGGCTTTTTCTCTGGAGGAGTTTTTTCCTTGGTAAAAAGAGGGGCGGGAAGCAAGGCGGGGGTATAAGAACAGCCCCCCGAGCCTGGAAGGCTCAGAGGGGGCTTTACGGAGCGGAGAGGGGCGGCTTATTCGGAATCATTTTCCAAGGGCTGGGCCTCTCCTTCTTCCTCATCGGGCAGGAAGAACAGATGGGAGAAGAAGGAAGCCACAGCGGAGAAAGGACCACGGCGGCGGCTGGAAGAAGAACCATCACCCTCCCCGTCGTCGGAATCATCTTCCTCCTGGGCGGACCAGACAGGCCACTCTTTTTCCGGGAGCTCCTCGAAGTCGTAGGAATCGAACATCTTCCAGAGAGGCGGGCAAAATATCCATTTCGTATCCAGGACCGGGAGGCCGAAGAAATAAGCGTCGCAGAGCTGGTGGGTCTTATCGTCGATGCCGACACGGCGGCGGATACGCTTGGTGGTGAGGAAAAACGGAAGGACGGATTTTCGGACCACATAGAAGTTCTGGGCGAGGCGGCGCAGGGTTACGTCCATGTCCTCAAAGGACTGAGAGAACACATCCACGGACATGCCATAGTGGCGGTGGTACTTGAAGAATTTGATTGCCAGCTGGGGAAAGGCTTTATAATTACGGCTGTTGAACTCCACACCCGCCTCGTCGATAATCATTTTGCCGCCTTGAATCATATGCACGCCGATATCCTCCCGGGCGTTCAGCTGGAGGGTTCCGGCAATGGGGACGTTGGACCAGACGGGATACGCACGCTTCCAGTTATTGCCGGATAATATCCAGTTGGTGAAGCGGCAGGGGAAACGGCGGCAGAGGCGGATAATAATGGATTCTTTTTGAGCCTGTTTTGCAAGATGGGCGGCGTAGGTGGTTTTGCCGGAGCCGGGAACGCCGAAATAAACGTTCAGCTGGAGGGGGTGCTTTGGGTGGCGGGCACGGTCCAGAAGGAACCATAGCAGGGCTATCCAGAAAATAACTTTTATGTTCATATAGTGAACCTCAAAAAAGATTTTTGAAAGTGTATATTCAAAAGGACGGAGAGAGGGGGCGGGGCGGGCTTTCGCTCCGCCGCCGCCCCCTTCCGGGTTCAGATGTTGAACATGCGCTTGAACAGCGTCACGCCAACGCCGATGAAGCCGAGGACACAGCCCACCAGCAGAAGCGGGTGACTCATGATGGTGTCGGAGACAATGCCGACCCAGCTGATGGCGGCCTCAAAAACGTCGCCAATCATGGAGAGCATCGAAGCCAGGGTCACGGTAGTGGTAGGAGAACCTTCCATCTTTTTTCATTCCTTTCATTTTTTCATTGTTGTTTTCGGAGGCGATTTTCGCGGCCACGAAAATATGTCAAGGCAAAAACTGCCGAAACACCTTGATAAGCAGGGAGAGGCAGATGAGGCCGAAGATATAAATCACCGGGTCTCTGCCCAGGAAATCGGCAACGAGTGTGAGCATCGTACCGAAAAAGGCGGTCATATTATCCATACTTCACAGCACCTCCCAAAAGCCGGAACAGGCAGTAGAGCATCAGAAGGAACACGGCGGCTCCGGTTATCCACTCCCAATCCATTCCGGCAACGCCGGGGACATACTGTTCCTCCGTGGAAACGACCTCGCCGTCCACGTAGGTGCTGACTACCTGCACTCTGGGGGTATATGTACCGAACAGGTCCCGGACAACCTGGGAAAGGGTATTGTCCGCATCGGCATCCATGAGGGCACAGGCAAACTCCGGGATGGTGGTGAGGGTGAAAACCTGATGATTCTCCATGGGAGCTTCCCCTATGCCGTCTCCGGCAACAGCGCCGGGAGTAAGAGGCGTATCGGAAACAGCGTAAATGGGAGGCGCTTCCGAGGCGATATCAGAAGGAGGGATATCCGGGACGGGGTTTGCAGGGCTGTCCGGGACGGGAAGCTCCGGGAGCGGGTCTGCGGGCGTTTCAGGCTGTAGAGCTTCATACGGAGGGTCTGCGGGGCCGGGAGGCTCCGGGACGGGCTCAGGCTCCGGGTCTACCGGAGCAAGGTCCGGAGTATCCGGCGTATTGTCCACCACAGGCGGCGCACCCTCCGAAGGGTCCTCCGTATCAAGCGGGGTATCAAGTGGAGGGGTTTCCTCCGGGTTTTCCGGGGTGGGAGGGTCCTCCTCCGGGGAAGGAGCTTCCTCAGAGCCGGACGGACCGCTGTCCTCAGAAGCGGGGGTATCTCCCGAAGCACCGTCAGAAGCGGATAGGGCGTTGTCTGGAGCTCCGTCAGCTTTGCCGTCAGCCAGAGCGGGAACCGCCAGAAGCCGGCACGCCAGGAGCAGGGCCAGAAAGGGCCGGAGTTTTTTCATACTGCATCACCTGCCAATCAATCAAGTTTCATGAGCTTATCGCCGGGGTCATGCTGCTGGCGGCTGTTCTTCCACCGCTCCGCCGCATCCGCCGCCCTGCCGTAATCGCCGTATCCCACGCCGAAGCCTGTAATGAAGCCAAAGAGGCTGAGGGAAAAGCGGATTAGGGCAACACCGCACAAAAGGGGTGCGGTGAGCAAGAAAATATGGTAAAATAAAGAT
>CAJUBX010000094.1 GCA_910585165.1 uncultured Oscillibacter sp.
TCATAGTAGGCTGCCAGCATACTGTCGAGGGCTACGACTGCCACATCTTTGCCGATGTACTCCGCTGGCACGGAGTACTGATTTCCGGCGTAGGAGATGAGGCAGTCTTTTTGCACCCGTCTCAGATTGATTTTGTCGATGATGTACTCACGCTTCAGAGGGCTTAAGCCCTCTTTTTTCAGCCGCTCAAAAGGAATCTCATTGGTGGTTGCGTGGACCCTGCCGTTGACCTTATTGCACCAGGCTATAGCCTGCCCGTTGAGGTCCGCCAGACTGTTGTACTGGATGCCAACCATGAAATTATCTCGCACAAACTGCACCGTCTGCTCCACCTTTCCCTTGGTCTGGCCCCGGTACGGACGGCACAGGATGGGCTTGAAACCGTAGAACCCTGCAAAGTCCTCAAACTGCCGGTTCAGTGTGGAATCCTCCTGCTTCAGCAGCCGTTTGATTACCACCTGCTTTTGGATGGCTCTTGGCGGCTTTGCCGCTTAGAGCCATCGCATCCCCCTTGCGGGGACATGTTGTCGTACAGAATTTCCTCCGGGTAGCCGCCAAAGTACCGAAATGCGTTCTGATGGGTTTCCCGCACACACCCTCCCTTCCCGTTGAACGGCTCTTACGGGTTTCTCGACAGCCTGAGGTCCCGCTTTCGTTTGAAAGCGGAACCTTTCGCGCCGTCCCGGCAGAAGCCCCGGGAAGGCCGGAGATTCCGCCGGGGCGCTTTGGCGCTATTCTGCAATCTCAATGCCCAGAATGCGGGCCACCACCGCCGCCTGGGAGGCATGGATTTTGGCGCACTTCAGCTCCTGGCAGGAGGCGGAGAGGGACACGCCGTCCAGCGTGCAGACGGAGAGATCCGCCCCCTTGAGAACCGCCCGGAAAAGGCTGGCGGAGGTGAAGTCGATTTTTTCCAGGGTGGTTTTTACCACCCGCAGCTCCTGGCAGGCGCTCTCCGCCAAATCGCAGTCCGAGAGGGCGCAACGCTCCCAAAGGGCCCCGGTGAAGTTGGCGTAGCGCAGCCGGAGGCCGGACAGCCGGCAGTCCTTAAAGCGGACCTTGCGGAAGTCCCCGCCCTGGGCCCTGCAGCCGGAGAGGTCCGATTCCTTCCAGAAACTGACGGCGAAGCGGCAGCGGTCGAAGGCGCAGTCCTCGAATACGCAGCCGTAAAAGGCTGCGCCGCCAAAATCGCAGTCCGCAAAACGGCAGCGGGCGAAGCGGACCTGCCGGAAGGTAAGATCGGAGAGGTCCAGCCCCTCCGCCGATTCCCGCGCAAAGTCCTGTCCCGCCAGCTGTTCCCCCTCTTCCCGGGCAAAGAGAAGGGCCCGCTCCAAACCGCTCATGTCCGCTTTTTCCGCTCCGGCATCCAAAGGAGCTCTTCGAAGCTTTTGATATACACGTCGCAGTAGCCCCGCATCTCCTTCTCGTCCTGGGCAAAGAGACCGTCGTAGACCCCCACTGCCCGCATCCGGGCGGCCCTGGCTCCCTGGCAGGCGGCCAGGCTGTCGTCAAAGACGGTGCAGTCTTCCGGCCGGACCCCGGCGGCCCTGGCGGCAGCCAGCCAGATATCCGGCTTCCGCTTCTCCAGCCCCAGCTCCTGGGCGAAGGTCACCCGCTCAAAGTATTTCTCAAGGCCCAGGGACTCCAGGGCGGTGTGGCAGTGTTCCGGCACGCTGGAGGTCACCACGGCCATCCGCCGCCCCTCCGCTTTGCATTGCTTGAGATAGGCCCGGACGCCGGGCTTCACGGGCACGTGGGCATAGGAGTCCGCCGCCAGGTCCATCCACTCGGCGACAATGTCTTCGCAGGATTCCGGAAGCTTGCAGAACTCCTTGGTGAACGCCGCCGCCTGGGGCAGGGGGACGTGGGCCACGCCCTCGTAATAGGCGTGGGTGTACTTCATCCCCCGGCGGGCCAGGAACTCCCGGTCCACCTTTTTCCAAATGCCGTTGGAGTCCGTCAGGACCCCGTCCATATCAAAGAAAAACACGGCCTTACGCCTCCTTTACAAGGCGGAAGCGCCAGGGGAAGTCCCTGGCCTCCTCCGCGTAATCCACGCCGATCCGGGGCCCGGCGGCGACGCGCTCTCCCGCCGGGACGGGAAAGGGGGGCAGTCCCGCGTCCTCGGGGCAGTCGCAGAGGAACAGCTCGTCCCCCGTCAAATCCAGCCCGTTTTCCGCCCGGGTCAGGGCCAGGGCCCGGCAGACCTTGCCGGGACCGTTGAGAAAATTCTTCCGCCGGTAAGCCGTCAGGGGCTTATCCCCGAAGCGGAGGCGGGCCATGGTTTCCGCCCCCGCCACAGGCTCCAGGCCCCGGAGCAGCACGGCGGCGGGCTCTCCCTCCGGCTCCGTGACGAAGTTCAGGCAGTGGTACATGTCGTAAATAAGGTAGATGTAGGCGGTGCCCGGCCTGGAGAACAGGGCTTGCGTCCGGGCCGTCCTCCGGTAGCCGTAGGCGTGGCACGCCTTGTCGCAGCGGCCCACGTAGGCCTCGGTCTCCACAATGCGGCCCGCCAGGAGCCCGCCGTCCAGGCGGCGGACCAGGTACTTGCCGAGAAGCCGCCGGGCGGCCTCCAGGGTATCCTGGGCGTAGAATTCGCGGGAAAGCCTTGCCATTTTCTCACCCCGGTGTTAAAATATTAATCTATGCGGCCTCGAACCGTATGATAAACTTAGTATATCACAGAAGAAAACAGGGAGCAAGGAAAATGAAAGTCAACCGCATCCGGCAGAACGTCCTGCCGCTTATCACGGCCATGATCTGGGGCACCGCCTTCGTGGCGCAGAGCGTGGCCGCCGAATATATGGGCCCCTTCACCTTCAATACCGCCCGGGCCGCCGTTGCGTTCCTCTTTTTGCTGGGGCTCTGCGGCCTTCGGGCCCTCTGGCGGCGGAGCAGGGGGGAGGAGCGCGCCCCCGCCATGTCCCGGCGGGATTTGCTCCTGGGGGGCCTTTGCTGCGGCGGGGCGCTGTCGGTGGCCAGCTTTTTCCAGCAAAAGGGCCTGGAGACCACCACCCCCGGCAAGGCCGGATTCATCACGGCGCTGTACATCGTTCTGGTGCCCCTGGCGGGGCTGGCCCTGGGGAAGAAGGTTCCCCGGGCATTGTGGCTGGGGGTGGCCCTGGCGGTGGGGGGGCTGTACTGCCTTTGCGTCACCGAGGAGCTGTCCGTCACCGGCGGGGACCTCTATGTGCTGGTGTGCGCCTTCTGCTTTACCGCCCAGATTCTGGTGGTGGATCATTTTACAAACAAGGTGGACGGCCTGGCCCTGTCCTGCGTCCAATTCCTAGTCATGACCGTCCTCTCCGCCGCCGGGATGCCGGCGGAGACCATGCCCTCTCCGGAGCTGCTGGGAGAGTATCTTTGGCCGGTGCTGTATGTGGGCGTGTTCTCCAGCGGGGTGGCCTACACCCTTCAGATTTTGGCCCAGAAGGATTCCAACCCGGCGGTGGTCTCCCTGCTGATGAGCATGGAGTCCCTCTTTGCCGCCGTGGCCGGGGCGCTGATTCTGGGGAACCGGATGACGGGCCGGGAGTATCTGGGCTGCGGGCTGATGCTGGCGGCGGTGGTTTTGGCGCAGCTTCCCTTTCCGCTGGGGAGGCGGACGGCTCCGTCCCGGGCGGGGGGGACATTTGGCGATGGACAAGGGGCCTGAGCTATGCTATAATAGCCGCATTGCGGCTATTATCATTTAATTCCAGCCATTTTTCTCGCCCCTGCCGGGGCAGGCGAAAAATTTGGCAAATTATAGCACAAAAGCTGCCGCTTTATGCTATAATGCATATAAAATGGTAATAATATGCCGGTATGGCAATTTGTGCAAATGAGGTGAGCGCGTGCGGATCAATGTGCTGGGCGTGGGCTTTGACAACGTAACCCTCGGCGAGGCGGTGGACCGGGGGATGGAGCTTCTCCACAGCCCCGGGACTCATTACGTAGCCACCCCCAACCCGGAGATTGTGGAGGCCTGCCGGAAAAATCCGGCCGCCTGCCGGGCGGTGAACGGGGCGGACCTGGTGCTGCCCGACGGCATCGGCGTGGTGAAGGGGGCAAAGATGCTGGGCACGCCCCTGAAAGCCAGGGTTCCCGGCATTGAGTTCGCCGCCGGGCTGATGGAGCGCATGGCGGCGGAGGGGCTGTCCCTCTACCTCCTGGGGGCCAGGCCCGGCGTGGCGGAGACCGCCGGGAAGCGGCTGGCGGAGAAATACCCCGGATTGAAAATTGCCGGGGCCCGGGACGGCTACTTCCGGGAGGACGGCCCGGCGGCGGAGGAAATCCGGCGCAGCGGGGCGGACTGCGCTTTCGTCTGCCTGGGAGCCCCGAAGCAGGAGCTGTGGATGGCCAAGTACGGCGCGGCCACGGGAGCCCGCCTGCTCTGCGGCCTGGGGGGGAGCCTGGACGTATTTGCCGGAGCAACGGAGCGGGCCCCGAAATTCTGGTGCGACCATGGCCTGGAGTGGTTTTACCGCCTATGCAAGGAGCCCAGCCGGGCGGGGCGGATGATGAAGCTGCCGCTGTTTCTGGTCCACGTGGAAAAGGAGAAGCGGCAAAGATGAGAGGAACGCTGATAGTCCTGGAGGGCACCGACGGTTCCGGCAAGGCCACCCAGGCCGGCTTGCTGCTGCAAAGCCTGGAGGCCAGGGGGATTTCCTGCCGGGAGATCGACTTTCCCCGGTACGGCAGCCCCTTTGCCGAGCCCGCCAATTTGTACCTGCACGGGGCCCTGGGGGGAAAGCCCGGCGACGTGAACGCCTGTGCCGCCTCCGTCATGTTCGCGGTGGACCGCTTTGCCTCCTACAAGGAGGACTGGGGCGGGTTCTATGAATCCGGCGGCGTGGTGGTGGCCAACCGCTACACCACGTCCAACGCCGTCCACCAGGCGTCCAAGCTCCCGGACGGGGAGCGGCAGGACTTCCTGAACTGGCTTTTTGATCTGGAGTACCGGCGCTTGGGACTGCCGGAGCCGGACCTTGTGGTCTACCTGGACATGCCCACCGAGACGGCGAACCGGCTGATGCGCCGCCGGGAGGCGGAGACGCGGTCCCAAGCCGACATCCACGAGCGGGACGGGGACTATCTCCGCCGCTGCCGGGAGTGCGCCGGGGAAATCGCCCGGGCTCAGGGCTGGGCTGTGGTAAACTGCGCCGGGGAAGGCGCTCCCCGCCCGCCGGGGGATATCCACCGGGAGGTGCTTTCCATCGTTTTGGACTGCCTGTCCTGCGGATAGGCGGCGAAAGCGGGACGCTTCGCGTCCCGCCCCGCCGGAAAATCAGCAGCAGGAGTCATTGCAGCCGCAGTTGCAGCTGCACCCGCAGTTACAGCCACAGCCGTTGTTGCAGCCGCAGCCGTTGTTGCAGCCGCAGCCGCAGCCGCCGCAGCTGCCGCAGCCCCAGTTGTTTCCGCCCCAGCTGTTCCCGCCGCCGCAGCCGCAGCAGCAGAACAGGATGATGATGAGGACGATCCACAGGCAGCCATTGTCGTTTCCATTGTTAAAGCACATAGTCAGTCACCTTTCTTTGGACCCGGGGCCGCGGACCGCGGCGCTGGGACCTTGGATTTGAGATATTCTATGCTCCCGGTTCCCGCCGGGAGCCTGACCCCCTGAAAATCTGCCCTGTCCTTTTTTGAGGGAGGATTTTCCCGGGAAGCGCACCGCGCGAGGAGGTATTCAATATGGCCGAATTCCACAACAGCGACACCGCCAGCTGGGACGCGGGACAGGTCCGCCGGGAGCCGTCCGGCCCGGCCCGCTCCCACGGGTCCCAGCATCCCCCCCAGAGGAAGCGCCGCCGGAGGCGGCGGCGGATGCACCCGCTTTTGTTTTTGCTGCTGCATATGATTTTTGTGGCCCTGGCCTCGGCGCTGCTGGGCTGCGCGGGGTGGCTGCTGTTCAGCGATTTCTGCTCCTTTAACCGCGCGGGCTCGCCGCCGGTGGAGATGGTGGTGGAGGTATCCTCCGAGGATACCGTGGACACCGTGGCCGGCAAGCTGAAGGCGGCGGGGCTCATCGAGTACCCCTGGTTTTTCAAGCTCTACGCGAACATCACCCACGCGGAGGAGAAAATCGGCATGGGCTCCCACACGCTGAACACCGACATGGACTACCATGCCCTGGTGCTGGGCATGCGGAACGCCGCCGGGAACATGACGGCGGAGACCGTTCAGGTCACCATCCCCGAGGGCTACACCGTGGCGCAGACCATCGCCGTTCTGGCGAAAAACGGCGTCAACACGGAGGCGGCCCTTACCGAGGCGGCCCAGACGGCGAACTTCGACTATGACTTCATCGACAACGAATCCGAGGACATCAGCCGCCTGGAGGGCTTTTTGTTCCCGGACACCTATGAATTCTATGTAAACGAGAAGCCCGCCAGCGCCCTGAACCGCCTCATCAAAAACTTCAACAGCAAGATAGACGACGAGCTGCTGGCGGCCTGGACCGCCAAGGGCTATGGCCTGAAAGAGATCGTTACCGTGGCCTCCCTCATCGAGCGGGAGACCGACGGCACGGACCAGGCACGCATTGCCTCCGTCATCTATAACCGGCTGGACGGCCCCGGCAGCAAGGCCGGCACCAACGGCCTTTTGCAGGTGGACGCCTCCCTGCTCTATGGCCTGCCGGGCCACGAGGGGGCCATCACCCAG
>CAJUBX010000095.1 GCA_910585165.1 uncultured Oscillibacter sp.
TGCCGTGGACCTCGATCATCTGCCCGCCGAAGGGATACTCGCCGTCGGGCATGCCTGTGGCCCGGAGAGAGTCGGAGACGATGATCATCCGCTCCCTGCCGAACAGGGCGAAGGTAAGGCGAACCACCGCCGGATGGATGTGGATGCCATCGCAGATCAGCTCCGGCTTGACGGATGGAACCTCATAGGCCGCGCCGATGACGCCGGGGTCCCGGTGGGCCAGGGGAGGCATGGCGTTATACAGGTGAGTGGCGTGATCGGCTCCCGCCTGGAAGGCGGCCTTGGCCGTCTCGTAATCGGCGGTTGTGTGGCCCACAGAGACATGAACCCCCAGCTCTTTTGCCGCCTGAATGAATTCCACGGAGCCGGACTGCTCGGGAGCCACGGTAACCAGCTTCACGCAGCCCTCCGCCGCCTCCTGGAGGCGCTTGAGCATGGGAATGTCAGGGTCGTGGAGAAACGCGCCGTTCTGAGCGCCCTTTTTGGCCGCGCAGAGGAAGGGCCCCTCCAGGTGCGCGCCCACCACCTCCGCGCCGCCGGAATTTTTGGCCCGGTGGGCGGCGGTGGTTTTGCAGATGGCCGTCAGCTGGTCCTCCGGCAGGGTCATGCCCGCCGGGCAGAGATAGGTCACGCCCTGGCTGAGCTCGTAGTCCGCGATTTTTTGCAGGCCCTCCGCCGTGGCGTCGCTGAAATCCTCGCCCACCGCGCCGTGGAAATGCACGTCCACCAGCCCGGGAATCACGTAGCAGCCGGAGGCGTCCAGGATGTCTCCGTCCCCGCTGACATTGGAAATCAGGGGGCCGTCGGTGTACAGGTCCCGGGCAATGAAACCCTGTTTCAGGTCAAAGACCTGCCCGCCGGTTATCCGCATACGCTTACCCCGGCGGCTTTCAGGCGGCTTCCGGCGGCGGCGTCCACCACCACCACCACGTTGGGATGGAGCTGGAGGACGGAGCCGGGGCAGCGGGGGGTGATGGCCCCGCAGAGAGAGCCCAGGATGGCGTCGGCCTTCTCCTCGCCGCTGGCGGCCAGAAGCACCTTCTTGGCCCCCATGATGGCCCCGATGCCCATGCTGATGGCCTGCCTGGGCACGTCGTCCCGGGTGGCGAAGAAGCGGGCGTTGGCGTCGATGGTGCTCTCCGCCAGGTCCACCACGTGGGTTTCCTTGACAAAGCAGTCGCCGGGCTCGTTGAAGCCGATGTGGCCGTTCCGGCCGATGCCCAGGAGCTGGAGGTCCACATAGCCCAAAGAGCGGATATAAGCGTCGTACTCCGCGCAGAAGGCGGCGGGGTCGCGGGTCAGCCCGTCGGGCACCCGGGTGTTTTCGGGGAGGATGTCCACGTGGTCAAAGAGGTTGCTCTGCATGAAATAACGGTAGCTCTGGTCATGGCTGGGGGCCAGGCCCACGTACTCGTCCAGGTTGACGGAGAGCACGTCCTTGAAGCTGAGGAGGCCCTGCTTGTGCCAGTCCACCAGGTACTTGTAGGCCCCCTCGGGAGTGGAGCCGGTGGCCAGGCCCAGCACGCAGGCGGGGTTATGGGTAACTTCGGCGGCAATGATCTGAGCCATACGGCGGCTCATGGCGTCGTAGTCTTTTTCCAGATAGATTTTCATAACAAGATTCTCCTTTTCAATTTCAGGCTAACCCTTCACGCCGCCGGAGGCCAGGCCGCTGACCAGATTCTTCTCGATGCACATAAACAGGATGACCACCGGGATGATGGCAAAGATGGAGGCGGCGAACAGATACTGCCACTCAATCATATTATACCCGTTGAAGGTGTTGATACCCACCGTAAGCGGCTTATACTCGTCGGTGGAGATAAGGCACAGGGCCACGGTGTATTCGTTCCAGGCGTTGATGAAGATAAAGATCAGCGTTGTGACAATGCCGGGGGCGGCCACGGGGAGCAGCACCTTCATCATGGATTGGACCCGGGTGCAGCCGTCGATGGTGGCGGCCTGTTCCATCTCCGCGGAGATGCCCATAAAGGTGCCCCGGAGCAGCCAGATGGTGAACGCCTGGTTGAAGGCGGCGTTGATGAAAATAAGGCCCAGGATGTTGTCCGTCAGGCCCAGCCGCTGCATGACCTGGTAGATGCCGATGAGGAGCACCACCGGGGCGAACATCTGAGAGACGATGACGAAGCCCAAAAAGGCGGTCTGCCCCTTGAACTTCATCCGGGCCAGGGCGTAGGCCGCAGGGATGCCGCAGAGCATGGCGATGATGGTGGACCCGCCGGCGATGAGAACGGAGTTCAGCATGTACTTGGCCATAGGAGCCCGGCTCCAGATGTCGATGAAGTTGGACCACAGGGCCGTGACAGGCAGGATGGTGCCGTTGGAGGAGAAGATTTCCACCCGGTTTTTCAGCGCCGTGCACAGCATGGCGAAGTAGGGATACAGGGTGATGACGCACACGTCCAGCACCACGAAGTAGAGAAGAAGGCGCAGGATTGCTTTTTTCATGGAGACCGGCTTTTTCCGGATGGAGGCCGCAGGCTGGCTCACAGGTCTTCATCTCCTTTCCGCAGAGTGTAGATCATGTAGACGCTGGCGCAGGCGAGGAGGATCATAAAGCCGATCACCGAGACGGCGGAGGCCTCGCCCTGCTTTCCGTTGTAGAAGGCCAGCTTGTAAAGGTAGGTGACCAGGGTGTCGGTGTGGTTGGCCGGGTCGCCCTTGGTCATGGTCCAGATGATGGGGAAGGAATTGAAGACGTAGATGATGTTCAGCACCGTCGACACCGTCAGGGAGGACTTCACCAGGGGCAGGGTGATGCTGAACAGCTTCTGGAAATACCCGGCCCCGTCCACCGTGGCGGCCTCATAGTAGGACGCGTCGATGCTCTGGAGGCCGGACAGCACGCAGAAGGTGACGAAGGGAATGGTGACGAAGATGCCGCAGGCGATCTCCCAGGCGAAATAGGCCCCGGGCGTGGGCGTCCAGTTCACCGGCGCACTGATAAGGCCGATTTTCATCAGCAGCGTGTTCAGGGTGCCGTAGTCCTTGTTGATGATAAAGTTCCAGGCGCTGGCCTGAATGACCAGCGTGGTGGCCCAGGGGAAGACCACGATGGCCCGGGCCGCTTTCCGTCCCCGGAACTGGTTGTTCAGCACCAGCGCAAGCATAAAGCCAAGGACGGTAGAGAGAACCACCACGGCGACGGTCCAGACCAGGGTGTTTTTCAGCACGAGGCCGAAGGCGGGGCTTTTCAGCACCTTAACAAAGTTCTCAATACCGTTGAAGCCCTTGATTTTGCCAGCCCGGCTCACGTCGCTCAAGGAGAGCTGGAAGACCTTGAAGATAGGCGTCACGATGAAAATAGCCATCAGGATGATGCTGGGCGCAATCCATATGTAAGGCTCGATTTTCCGGAAAAGCCTCTTGCTCCCGGAGGGGCGCGGGCCGGCCTTTGCAGGGGCCTTGGCAGGGGCGGCGGGGGTTTTTGTACTCACGGGGACACCTCCCTATAGTCTGAATTTAGAGCCTATCCCAAAATTATGCGCACACAGCTTGCCTGCATATTTTGCGTCATACTTCGTTGGCTTCCCTTGCCGGGCGACAGCTCGGTAAGCGGAAAACCGCCTTGTCTGACCCAAAATCTGACGGCGCAATCCGCGCACGCCTAATTTCGGGATGGGCTCTTAAACCTTCCGGCCGTTTTCAAAACCCGGCGGGGAGCGCCGTGCTTTGAGAACGGCTGGAAGAAAGGGGGCCGGGCCGTGTTGGCCCGGCCCCCGGTCGTATGCTTCAAGCGTCGGATACGCAAGGGCTTTTTAGCCGGCGATTTCGCTCTGGAGCGTGTCCAGCAGCTCCCGGACGTCGCCGCCCAGCAGAGCCTTCTGCTCCACATTGATGACGCCCTGCTTCACGTCGGCCCACTCGGCCTTGGCGGTGGGATAGAACTTGCAGGAGCCCACAATGTCAACCCAGGGAGCCATATCGGGGTCGGAAGCGGCCACGATCTCGCCGCCGGCGGAGGTGGCGGGCAGGAAGCCTTCCATCAGCACCCAGTCGGAGTAACGGCTGTCCTCATAGAAGAAGTCAAAGAACTCCTTGATGGCCTCGATTTTCTCGTCGGAGTGGCCGTTGTCGAAGCACATGAAGCGGTCCATGACGCCCGCAGAAACGGAGGGGTTGCCGCCGTTGGTGGGGATGGCGGCGAAGGCGAAGTCAATCTGCTCTTCCTCGGGGGTTTCGGCCTTGGCGTAGTTGTCGGCGATGTAGGTGGGGATGGAGTTGGGGCCGATGACCATGGCCAGCTTGCCCGCGCCGAACAGGTCCTGAAGGGCATAGCGGGTCTCGGTAGCGGGATCGGAGTTGGTGTAGCCGCCCTTGACCAGGCTGATGGCGTACTCAATGGCCTCCACATTGGCGTCGGCGTTCAGGGTCCAGTTGCCGCTGGCGTCGGTGAAGTCGCTGCCGTTGTTCCAGATGTAATAGGCGAAAGCGGCCTGGCCCTCGTCGGTGGTCATGTCGATGCCCCAGGGATAGATGCTGGAGTCATAAGCCTTGATCTTCTCGCAGGCGGTCTTCAGCTCGTCCCAGGTGGTGGGGACTTCCACACCGGCGGCTTCCAGAATGCCCTTGTTGTAGTACATGGCGCGGGCGGAGGCCAGGTCGGGGATGGCCCAGATGGTGCCGTCGATGTTGGACTGCTCCAGGAAGGCGTCATAGAACTTGGCGTAGGTTTCCTCGGAGACGTAATCCTGGGCGGGCAGGAGCAGGTCGTCGGCCTGGTAGTCGGCGAAGACGTCGATGTTCAGGATGTCGGGAGCGTCGTTGTTGGCAATGCGGGTGTTGACCACGGTGTAGATGTCGTTCCAGGAGACGACCTCCACGTTCAGGTTGATGCCGTCGTGGCTGGCGTTGAAGTCGTTCTGGAAGCCGGCCCACCACTCCTTGGTGTTCTGGCCGTATTCGGCGGCGATGACGGAGATGTCAATTTTTTCGCCGGAGCCGGAATCGGCGGGCGGGGCGGTCTGGCTGTCGCCGGAATCGGCGGGCGGGGGAGTGGTCTCGCCGCCCTTGTCGCCGCCGCAGGCGGCCAGGGACAGGACCATCATGAGAGCAAGCAAAGTGGCAAGAAACTTTTTCATCGTCATTCTCCTCTTAACAGTTTTTCATGTGAAAGATACACATGTGAGGGTGCGATATGAAAAATTCACAAACGCCGCCCTCATATACTCCATTATACTTGTAGAATTTGTAAATAATAGGTGCCTCCGTACAGTTTATAGAAAAATCGTACGAACAACGAAAGTTCGTACGATTTCCGTAATCGATTAACTGAAATTGGAAGCCGCCGCCGCGTCCCGGCAGTTCTTCCGGAAAGCGCTGGGGGTCATGCCGGTGGCGGAGCGGAAGACTTTGGAGAAGTAGTTGTAATCGCTGACGCCGACCTGCTCCCCCACGGCGGAGATGGGCATGCCGCTTTGCACCAGCAGCCGCTTGGCGGCGTCGATCCGCCGCTGAGTGATTAAATAGGAGAGGGTCCGGCCCCCGGAGAGCTCCTTGGCCAGGGAGCAGAGCTTGGTCCGGCCGATGTGGAGCTGCTGGGAGATGGACTCCAAGGAGAGCTTTTCCATGTAATGCTGGTCCAGGTACAGCTCCAGCTTCTGGAGGTCCGTCTGCTCCGCCGTCAGGATCATGCCCTTGAGCTGGATGTAGGCGGACAGGGCCTCCAGGGTCTCGGTATAGGCCTGGATTTCCGTTTTGGAGTACTGGCGGAACTGGAAGAACGCGTCCTTCAGATCGTCGGGCCCGGCGGGCCACCAGTCCAGAAGGGAGCGGGTATAGGCCCACTGCTCCTCGATGGGGGAGTCGTCCAGGTAACAGCCCACGGCCAGGTAGGCCACGGGATTCTGCTTGTTGTAAAGGGGCATGACGGCCTCGCAGATGCCGGCGTGGCAGCGGTAGTGCTGAAAGCCGCTCTCCGCCTGGTAATGCCGGATTTTACACTGGTCGCAGGCGACGCAGCGCTCATGGCCCTCGGGCAGGTCGTTGATGGCCCGGCAGAAGGGGGGATGGCCCCGAAAGAGGTTGATGTCCCGGCCCGACAAATCCAGGATGTTGGCGGGCACGCCGGTGAGGATGTTCAGGTTGGCAATCAGCTTGCGCAGCCGCTCCTCGTCAAAGAGTATGTTCATTTCCGGTACTGCCGTACAATGGCCTCCAGCTCGGCCCAGCAGGCCTCCATGTCCTCCACCAGCTTGAACTGGGTGCGGCAGCGGTCCAGGTTCTGGGCCTCCCGGCTGGTGTGGAAATAGTGGTCCCCGTCGAGATAGTCCGTAAGGAAGCGGATGCCGCACTCCAGGGTCATCAGCTTGGCGCCCCAGGGGAGGTAGTCGATTTCGTCGTTGGTCAGGGAGCCTCCGGCGCCCTCCAGGAAGGCGGCGGTGTAGGCGGCGAACAGGTCCACGTCCAGGTTGACCTTGCTCAAATCCCTTTCGTCTTCGGCGCTGTGGTTGGCCCCGAAGCGGATGGAATCGCCGAAGTCATAGATGACCAGCCCCGGCATGACGGTGTCCAGGTCAATGATGCAGATGCCCTCGCGGGTTTCCTCGTCCATGAGGACGTTGTTCAGCTTGGTGTCGTTGTGGGTGACCCGGAGGGG
>CAJUBX010000096.1 GCA_910585165.1 uncultured Oscillibacter sp.
AGTACGATATTCGCAGTTGGTCGCCGGGACGGGAGAAGTGCGGCAAGGGCATTACGCTGACGAAAGAGGAAGCGAAAGCCCTTTTTATGGCCTTTCTAAACGGGTGTAAGGCTGCGGATTTCTTCCAGGCGATTATAAGCCGCCTCCCCGGGCCCTGTCAACGAAGGCCCGCCCCCCGGAGCTTTCATGCCCTTTCCCGAAGCGATTTTTTGCGGGGCCGAAATGACCGGAGGCCATTGACAAAAGGGCGCTCCGGCCTCTATAATAAAAATAGCTGAAATTGGGAGCCGGCGGCGTCCGGCCATCAAAAACAGGAGTGGAGAGAGATGAACAGTATCCGAAAAAAGATCACGGTGTGCCTGATGGCGACGGTCCTGACCGCGTTGTTCGCGGTGGGAGCGGCCAGCATTGGCCTGAATTACCGGAGCACCATCGCTACGGTGGATCAGATGATGAGCGAGACCGCCGTCCTGGCGGCAGAGCGCATTGAGGAGGAGCTGAATGCATACAAAAACGTAGCCATGGATACGGGCCGCATCACCCAGCTGTCCACCTCCTTCACAACGGTGGAGGAAAAGAGGGCCATTATTGACGAGCGCGTCAGCCTCCACGGCTTTCAGCGGGGCAACGTGATCGGTCTGGACGGCATCAGCATTTTCGACGGCAAGGACTATTCCGACCGGGAGTATGTCCAGCAGGCCATGAAGGGAAATGTCTACGTCTCCCAGCCCCTGGTCAGCAAGATTACGGGCGAGCTGTCCATTATGGTGGCCGCGCCCTTGTACTCCACCCGGGGCTTGATCGCGGGCGTGGTCTACTTCGTTCCGCCGGAGACCTTCCTGAACGACATCGTGTCCTCCATTAAGATCAGCGAGAACAGCCGGGCCTACATGATCAACAAGGGCGGAGACACCATTGCCGACGTCACCCTGGAGACCATCACCACCCAGAACATCGAACGGGAGGCCCAGAGCGATTCCTCCTTGAAGCAGCTGGCCGCCATTCACGCGGAGATGCGGCAGGGGAAGGTGGGTTTCGGCAGCTTCCGCGACACGGACGGCCCCCGCTTTGCGGCTTATGCCCCGGTGGGCGGCACCGACGGCTGGAGCGTGGCCGTCACCGCCATGAAGAAAGACTATCTGGCGGATACATACTTCGGCATGCTTATCAACGTGCTGGTGATTGCTGCCTCGATTCTTGCCTCCATTGTGGTGGCCCTGAAGCTGTCCAGCAACATCAGCGAGCCCATGCGGGCCTGCGCCCAGCGGATGAAGCTGCTGGTGGAGGGAGACCTGAAGTCCCCCGTTCCCCAGACGAAGGGACGGGACGAGACGGCGGAGCTGACCCGCTCCACGGCGGAAATGGTAGCGGGCCTGAATACCATTATTGACGACATCAGCTATCTCCTCACGGAGATGGCCAATCAAAACCTGGATATCCGCTCCTCCCACAGGGAGGCTTATGTGGGGAACTTCCAGAATATTTTGCAGTCTATGCGGACGCTGAAGGTGGAGCTCAGCGGCACCATGCGCCAGATTAACGCCTCCGCCGGGCAGGTGTCTTCCGCCAGCAACCAGGTGTCCATGGGCGCGCAGACTCTGAGCCAGGGCTCCATGACCCAGGCCAGCTCCGTGGAGGAGCTGGCGGCTACGATTACGGAAATCTCCGACAGCGCCAGGAAGACCTCTGCCGCCGCCGAGGAGGCGGGGCGTTTCGTGAACGAGGCCGGCGGGCACTTGGGGGTCAGCGTAGAGCACGTCAAAGAGCTCAACGCCGCCATGGAGAAAATTTCCGCCTCCTCCGAGGAGATTTCCAAAATCATCGCCACCATTGAAAACATCGCCTTCCAGACCAACATTCTGGCGCTGAACGCCGCCGTGGAAGCCGCCCGGGCGGGCTCCGCCGGGAAGGGCTTTGCCGTGGTGGCCGACGAGGTGCGGAATCTGGCCACCAAGTCCGATCAGGCTGCCAAGGCCACCAAGGAGCTGATCGAAAGCTCCATTGCCGCCGTCACCGAGGGAAGCCAGGCGGTGGAACGGGTCACCGAGTCTCTGGAGAAGACCAGCGTTTCCGCAGGCCATGTGACGGCTCAGATGGATATTGTGGTGTCGGCGGTGGAGAGCCAAACTGCTTCCATCGCCCAGGTGACCGAGGGCGTTGACCAGATTTCCTCCGTGGTCCAGACCAACAGCGCCACCGCCCAGGAAAGCGCCGCCGCCAGCGAGGAGCTGTCCGCCGAGGCGGCCAGCCTGAAGCAGCTAGTGGACCGGTTCACCCTTGCCCGGGACTGAAAAAAGACGCGTCAAGCGGGAATAAGCGGACAAAAGGGCCCTGCGGCGCGGCCGCAGGGCCTTCTTTTTTGTGGAGCATCCCCGAAAATACGGCAAATACAGAAAATATAGTTGACAAAATCAGGATTTTTGCTACAATAGATAGCGTTCAAAAGGCGTACGCCTTTTTTTCATGGTTTGCAGACAAACCATGAAGAGGGCTGTATTCGCCTGGAAAACACAAAAATTTTTGGAGGTTTGCAATGAAGAAGTTTTTCAGCATGCTGCTGGCGCTCGCAATGCTTCTGGCGCTTGCGGGCTGCGGCGGCAACGACGCTCCTGCGCAGAATCAGGGCGGCTCCTCTGACGCTGGCCAGACGCAGCAGGGCGGGGACGCCGGAGACGCCGGGGATACCGCCGCCAGCCTTGAGGACGGCATCGGCGACTATCACATCGGCATTGTCACCGGCTCCGTCTCCCAGTCCGAGGACGACCGCCGGGGCGCCGAGGCGTTCCAGGCCAAGTACGGCGAGGATAAGGTCACGCTGGCCATCTATCCCGACAACTTTACCGAGGAGCTGGAGACCACGATTCAGACCATCGTCAACATGTCCGACGATCCTCTGATGAAGGCCGTTATCGTCAACCAGTCCATCCCTGGCACCACCGAGGCGTTCCGCCAGATCAAGGAGCGCCGCCCCGACATCCTCTGCATCGCCGGCGAGGCCCACGAGGATCTGCCCGAGATCGGTTCTGCCGCCGACCTGGTCTGCAACAACGACTTCGTCTCCCGCGGCTATCTGATCATCCGCACCGCTCATGAGCTGGGCGCGGATACCTTCGTCCACATCTCCTTCCCCCGCCACATGGCGTATGAGACCATGAGCCGCCGTGTGGCCGTCATGGAGGAGGCCTGCAAGGAGTTCGGAATGGAGTTCGTCCTGGAGACCGCTCCCGACCCGACTTCCGACGTGGGCATCCCCGGCGCCCAGGCTTATATTCTGGAGAACGTCCCCGCCTGGGTCCAGAAGTACGGTGAGAACGCCGCCTACTTCTGCACCAACGACGCTCACACCGAGCCCCTGCTCAAGCAGCTGGTTGAGTACGGCGGCTACTTCATCGAGGCCGACCTGCCCTCTCCTCTGATGGGCTATCCCGGCGCTCTGGGCCTGGACCTCACTGAGGAGGCCGGAGACTTTGAGAAGATTCTGGCCAAGGTTGAGTCCGCCCTGGTGGAAAAGGGTGCCGCCGACCGCTTCGGCACCTGGGCTTACTCCTATGGCTACACCCTGTCCGCCGGCCTTGCCGAGCACGCCAAGAACGTCATCAACGGCGTCACCGAAATCACCGACATGGACGCTGTGGCCGCCGCTCTGAACGTTTACTCTCCCAAGGCCCAGTGGAACGGCGCGGGCTACACCAACGCCACCACCGGAGTCAAGAGCGACAACGTGTTCCTCATCTATCAGGATACCTATATCATGGGTAATCCCGGCCGCTTCATGGGCAACGCCGACGTGGAGATTCCCGAGAAGTACTACACCGTCAGCTGAGCCGGTTTTTGAATCGTTTACCGCACGGGGAGGAGGACCTGTCCTCCTCCCCGCGCTGGCTTTCACTTGAGGGCGGCAAAAGTCCCCGCCCGGGCGCTCCGGCCCCGCGCGGGAGCGCGCGGAACAAATGAGATAGGGTGGATGTATGACAAACAACGTGAACCCCTTGCTGCAAATGCAGAATATCAAAAAGGACTTCTTTGGAAACCAGGTCCTCACCGACATCAACTTTACCCTGGGTGAGGGTGAGGTTTTGGGCCTGTGCGGCGAGAACGGCGCAGGCAAGAGCACGCTTATGAAAATCCTGTTCGGCATGGACGTCATCCGGGAGACCGGAGGCTACAGCGGCGACATCCTGATTGACGGGAAAAAAGTTGAGTTCAACACTCCCTTTGACGCGCTGGAGGCGGGCATCGGCATGGTGCATCAGGAGTTCTCCCTGATTCCCGGCTTCACCGCCACCGAAAATATCCTCCTGAACCGGGAGCCCTGCAAGAAGAATATTGTTTCAGAGGTGTTCGGCGACCGTCTGAACACTCTGGATTATAAAGAGATGGACCGGCGCTCCGCCGCCGCCATTGACAAGATGGGCGTCGCCATCGACGCTGAAATGGTTATCAGCGATATGCCCGTGGGCCACAAGCAGTTCACGGAAATCGCCCGGGAGCTGAGCAAGGACCAGCTGAAGCTCCTGATTTTGGACGAGCCCACCGCCGTGCTGACGGAAAAGGAGGCGGAGGCCCTGCTGTCATCCATTCGGAACATGGCTGCCCGGGGTATTTCCGTCATTTTCATCACCCACCGCCTCCATGAGATTCTGGCGGTGTGCGATAAAGTGGTGGTCATGCGGGACGGCTTTGTGGTCCGGGATGTTCCTACCAAGGAGACCAGCGTGGAGGACATCACCAAGTGGATGGTGGGCCGGGACGTGCAAAGCTCCGTCCGGGGAGAGGCCCGCTCCAACGACGGGGCCCGGACCATCATGTCCATACAGAACCTGTGGGTGGACATGCCCGGCGAGACGGTGCGTAACGTCACCTTGGATATCAAGGAAGGTGAAATTCTCGGCATCGGCGGCCTGGCGGGCCAGGGCAAACTGGGGATTCCCAACGGCGTGATGGGCCTTTATGAGGCCGGAGGCCGGGTGGAATTCAACGGCCGGGAGATTCCCCTGAACAATCCGCGGAAATGCCTGGACTCCTCGTTGGCCTTCGTGTCGGAAGACCGGCGGGAGGTGGGCCTGCTGCTGGACGAGAGCCTGGAGTGGAACGTGGCCTTTCCCGCCATGCAGATTCAGGAAAAGTTCCTGAAAAAGCTGCTGGGCGGCCTTATCAAGTGGCGGGACGAGAAGGGCATCCATGAGGTGACTGAAAAGTATATCGGCGAGCTGCAAATCAAGTGCACCAGCTCTAAACAGAAGGCCAAGGAACTCTCCGGCGGCAACCAGCAGAAGGTATGCCTTGCCAAGGCCTTCGCCCTGGAGCCCAAGTTCCTCTTTGTGTCGGAGCCCACCCGGGGCATCGACGTGGGCGCGAAGGCCCTGGTGCTGGAGGCGCTGAAGCAGTTCAACCGGGAGAGCGGCGTCACCGTCGTGATGATCTCCTCCGAGCTGGAGGAGTTGCGGCAGACCTGTGACCGCATTGCCATCGTCTCCGGCGGACAGGTGGCGGGCATCCTGCCCGCAGAGGCGTCCTCCGAGGAGTTCGGCATGCTGATGGTCAGCAAGGTCAAGTGAGGAGGGATGAAATGGGAAAGACAGAACGCGCGGAGACTTTGGAAAAGAACCGCCTGCAAATCCTGATGGAGGAATTCGGGCTGCCCCGGCTTATTATCGCGGGCCTGCTGCTGCTGCTGTTCATTCTGACGCCCTTTGTGGGCGTGGACCTGCCTACCCAGATTACCAATATCATCAACCGCTTCAGCTGGAACGCGGTGCTGGTGCTGGCCATGGTGCCCATGATACACTCCGGCTGCGGGCTGAACTTCGGATTGCCCCTGGCGGTTATCTGCGGGCTTCTGGGAAGCACGCTCTCCATTGAGCTGGGCTTTAGAGGCCCCTTGAGCTTTATAATGGCGGCGCTGATTGCCACGCCCTTCGCCGTGCTGCTGGGCGGCGGATACGGCTTGCTTTTGAACCGGATTAAGGGCGGCGAGATGATGATTGCCACCTATGTGGGCTTTTCCGTCATGTCCTTCTTCTGCATGATGTGGCTGCTGCTGCCCTATTCCAGCCCCACGATGGTGTACGGTCTGTCCGGCAACGGACTGCGGCCCACCATTTCCCTGGACGGCTTTTATAACCAGGTGCTGGCGGGCTTCCTGCACATCAAAATCGGGAACATCGAGATTCCCACGGGCTCGCTGCTGGTGTTCGCGCTGCTGGCCTTTTTGATGTGGGCCTTCCTCCACACCAAGACCGGCACCGCCATGACGGCTGTGGGCTCCAATCCCACCTTTGCCCGGGCGGCGGGCATCAACGTGGACCGGACCCGGATGCTCTCCGTCATCATGTCCACCTGGCTGGGGGCCATGG
>CAJUBX010000097.1 GCA_910585165.1 uncultured Oscillibacter sp.
GGCGGCAACGCCCTGGGCAATAACCTGCCGGAGCAGATGGCGGCGGTGAAGCAGACCGCCCGGGCCATCGCCGATTTGATCGAAGACGGCAACGAGGTGGTGGTGGCCCACGGCAACGGGCCCCAGGTGGGCATGATCCAAAAGGCCATGGCCGAGCTGACCCGCTCCGATCCTGAAAAGTATATCCCCTGTCCCCTGTCCGTGTGCGTGGCCATGAGCCAGGGCTACATCGGCTACGACCTCCAGAACGCCCTGCGGGAGGAGCTGCTGGACCGGGGAATCGACAAGGGCGTGGCTACCGTTCTCACTCAGGTGGAGGTGGATCCGAAGGACCCCGCCTTTGAAAACCCCACCAAGCCCATCGGGGCCTTCATGACGGAGGAGGAGGCCAAACGCATGGTGGCCCAGCGGGGCTACGACGTGATGGAGGACGCCGGCCGGGGCTGGCGGCGGGTGGTGGCCTCCCCCAAGCCAGTGTCCGTCATTGAGCTGGACACCATCCGGGCGCTGGTGGAGAGCGAGCACGTGGTGGTGGCCTGCGGCGGAGGCGGCATCCCGGTCTTCAAGACCGAAGGGCACCACCTCAAGGGCGCGGCGGCGGTCATTGACAAGGATTTCGCCAGCGAGGTGCTGGCGGAGGAGCTGAACGCCGACGTGCTGATCATCCTCACCGCCGTGGAGAAGGCGGCGGTGAACTTCGGCAAGCCGGACCAGAGGTGGCTGGACCGTCTGACGGCGGAAGAGGCCCGCAGGTATATGGATGAGGGCCAGTTCGCCCCCGGGTCCATGCTGCCCAAGGTCCAGGCGGCGGTGAAGTTCGCCGAGTCCCGGCCGGGCAGGACGGCTCTCATCACCCTGCTGGAGAAGGCCAAGGCCGGCATCGCCGGGGAGACCGGAACCACCATCACACTTTAAACAAGCGCTGGGAAAAGGACCGCCCGCCGGGCGGTCCTTTAAACTGTCAAAAGACTGCGAAATCTCCCGCAACGGGAAGGAAGGGTGTGTGCGGGGAACCCAGGAGGGGTTCCCTGCGCCATTTAAATCCATGGGATTTCAGAACTTTTCTAAAGTTTTGAAATCCGTCACAGCTTGTCGAAAAGACTTTTTCGACAAGCTGAAGGACCGCCCGCCGGGCGGTCCTTTTGTTTCTGGACATTTACCGTTTGGAGCTGGGCTTGAACACCGCCGCCATGACCGCCGCGAAAAACACCGCCGCCGCCACGCCCCCTGCCGCCGCCGTCAGTCCCCCGGTCAGGACCCCCAGCCAGCCGTCCATATCCACCGCCCGGCGGACCCCCTTGGCCAGCAGGTGGCCAAAGCCGGTCAGGGGCACCGCCGCCCCCGCGCCGCCCCACTGGGCCAGGGGCTCGTACAGCCCCACGGCGCTGAGGATCACCCCCGCCACCACATAGCCCGTCAGAATCCGGGCCGGCGTCAGCTGGGTCTTGTCGATGAGAATCTGTCCGATGGCGCAGAGAACGCCGCCGCACAAAAACGCGTTCAGGTATTCCATTTGCAAGCCTCCCTTTTCCGGGTAGCCTTTCCCGGCGGAGGGAAATTTATGCGGCCCGCCCGGCGAAGCGGCAAAAGGTTCCGGTATTCGCGGCGTTCCGGCCGCTTCGCGCCTTTTTCCCGCCGGGCTTTCGTTCTTTTTCATTTTTCCGGGAGCCTCGACAAATTCAGACAACTTATTTCCCGAATCTTGTGTATCATATCCATAGCGCCCAGCTACATTTTGTGTTTTATCAGAAAGGAAGATCTGACATGGCCGCGATTTCCAAAGAATACCTTCTGCTGTTCAACGCCGTCACCGACACGGAGCGGGCCCTCTCCCAGCTTCGGGAGGCCCTTCTGGAGGCCCAGCGCCAGGCGGAGGAGCTGTTCCTGGAAGAGGAGGAGGACAGTCCGGCGCAGGCGCCCTGACCGGCCCCGCGCCCCGCGCCCCGCGGAAAAACCGTTGACCTTCCGGCGGAAATAGGGTACAATGGCGTTATATCCCGGCAGCCGCCGCTGTAGTCAGCGAACCGGAACGGCGCACAGCCGCCGTTCAACGGCTATATGGCAGGGGGACCCTCCCGCAGAGGGCCTCCTTCCTTTTCAGGCTGGGGCCGCCGGACCTATGGAGGCCGACTATGCCAAAAATCTCTGTCATCGTCCCCGTCTACCGGGCGGAGAAGTTTCTGCACCGCTGCTTTGACAGCGTGGTCCGGCAGACCTTTTCCGACTGGGAGCTGATTTTGGTGGACGACGCGTCCCCCGACGGCTCCCCCGCCCTGTGCGACCAGTTTGCCGCCAGGGACAGCCGGGTCCGGGTGTTTCACCGGAAGAAGAACCAGGGCGTCAGCGAGGCCCGGAACCTGGGGCTCAACGAGGCGAAGGGGGAGTATATCGCCTTTTTGGACTCCGACGACTGCTATGAGCCCCGCGCCCTGGAGACGCTGTGGAACCTGCGGGAGCAGTCCGGCGCGGACGCCGCCGCCTGCGGCATCACCTATGTCTTTCCCGACGGAACGGCCAGCCCCCAGAGCCAGCTTCCCGCCGGGGTCTTTGGGCCGGAGGAGATCCGGGAAAAGCTGGTGAACCCCCTGGTGGGAGACCGGCTGGCCCAGCCGGTGTTTAACGGCTTTTGCTTTTGCTACCTCTATTCGGCGGAGCTCATCCGCAAGGCCCGCATCGCCTTTGACGGGCCCTATCTGGAGGACGAGCTGTTCATCCTGGAGTATTTCTGCAACGCCCGCTCCCTGGCGGTGACGGACCAGCCCCTTTACCGCTATTTCCTCCAGGAAGAATCCGTCACCCACCGCTACATGAAAAATTTTCCCCAGGTATTTGCCCGCTTTATGAAGCGGAAGGAGGCCCTGGTGGCCAGATACGGCCTGGAGTCCGCCCGGCCCCGGTGGCGGGAGAGCACCAACTGGGCGGGACTTCTGATTGCCGTGGGTAACGAGTACGCCCGGGACAACCCCAAGACCATCCGCCAGCGGCAGAAGGCCGTGAAGGAATTCTGCCGCCGCCCGGAGATGGAAAAGGCTGTCCGGGAGCTGGCCCCTGCGGGCCTCAGCCCCAACAAGCAGATGGTCGCCAACCTGGTGCGGGGGAAGCATTTCTTCATACTGACCCAGCTTTACCGGCTGAAGAACCGTATTTAAGAGGGACGCCATGACTCTTTTTAAGGAAAGCTGCCTCTGCCGCCTGCTGTTTCTTCTCCTGGCGGCCTATGAGGACAGCGGAATTCACCGCCTGGCTGTCCGGGCAGGGGACTGGTGCGTCTGCCGGATTCGCGAAAGCGTTGCCCTCCGCTTTCTGCGCCGGGAGGGGGCCGCGGCCCGCTCCTGGCCGGACAGCCTGGCGTGCGGGCTCCTGTCCCGGCTGGTAAACCTCCCCGGGCGGCTTTTGCGGAAAGCGTACCTGCTTCTGGAGGGGACCTTTGAGGAGAGCTTCTTTGCCCGGCTGGCCTTCCGCCTGGGAGACGAGACCGCTGCGGCGGAGGGGTGGGCGGTCCTGCTTTTGTGGATCATCCCCTATGAGTACTGGAACAACGCCTATACCCTCATGGCGTTCCTGGCCCTTCTGCTGTTGCTCCATGCCGGGATCATGGGCCGGGGGGACCGCCGCCTGGACGTGGAAACCATTGGCTTTTTCCCCGCGCTGTTCTTTGGAGCGGTGGTGCTGAGCGTGGTCTTCTCCCTGACCCGGGAGGCCTCGGTCCGCTTCCTCGTCTACCACATCTCCGCCGCCCTGTGCGTCCTGGTGACGGTCAGCGCCCTGCGCTCGGCGGAGGAGCTGAAGCGCCTGGCGGCGGGGGCCTCCGGCTGCGTGGCCGTCTCCTCGCTGTACGCGGTCTTCCAGCGGGCCTCCGGCCTGGAGGTCAACAAGTCCTACGTGGACCTGCGGCTGAACGAGGGCATGCCCAGCCGGGTCATGTCCTTCTTCGACAATCCCAACGCCTTTGCCCAGGTGCTGATGCTTCTGCTTCCCCTGACGCTGGCTCTGGTGCTGTGCTCCAAGCGCCGGATTTCCAGGCTGGCCGCCCTGGCGGCCCTTGTCCTGGGGGCCGCCGCCCTGGGCATGACCTACAGCCGCGCCGCCTGGATCGGCATTGCCTGCGCCATGGTGGTGCTGGTCTTTCTCTGGAAGCCCAAGCTGCTTCCGGGCTTTCTCATCCTGTGCGTGCTGGCGGCGCCCCTGCTGCCCTCCAGCATCTGGAACCGGATTTTGACCATTTTCAACCCCGCCGACACCTCCACCAGCAGCCGCCTTCCCCTGTTCAAGGCGGGGTTGGAGGTCGTCGCCCGCCGTCCCGTCTCCGGCGTGGGCTTGGGCACCGCCGCCGTGCAGCGGTACGTGAAGCTTTTGAACCTGTACCGCGCCCGCTCCCCCTTTGTCCACACCCACAGCACCTACCTCCAGATCTGGGTGGAAATGGGCGCCCTTGGCATCGTGGGCTTTGTGGGCTCCATCCTCTGGGGCGCCAAGCGGGCGGCCCGGGCCGCCGGGCGCTGCCCCGGAGGAGCGGCCCGGACCATCACCTGCGCCGCCTGCGCCTCCCTCTGCGGGGCCCTGGTCTGCGGCCTGGCGGATTACCTCTGGAATTACCCCAGGGTGATGTGCGTCTTCTGGTTCGTCTTTGCCGTGGCCCTGGGCGGGGCGAAGCTCTGCGGGGAAGGCGGCCGTCCGCCTGTTTGAGGAAATAAGCAAACATGAGGAAATACGGACAGCCCCGGCGGAACTTCCGCCGGGGCTGTCAGGCTGTTAAAAAACCGAAAGACCGGTTTGACAGGAAGGAGGGGTGTGTGCGGGGAACCCAGGAGGGGTTCCCTGCACCATTGGAATCAAACGTATTTCAGAACTTTTTTAAAGTTCTGAAATGCTTGCTCAGCATGTCGAAAAAGCTTTTCGACATGCTGAGCCCCGGCGGAACTTCCGCCGGGGCTGTTTTCTGCGCAGGGTGTTTCAGCTCTTGCTGGGAAGCACCGAGGCGATGGACCCGGCAAAGGCGCTCAGGGGCATGGTCTGGAGGACCACATGCCCCGGTCCGGTAATTACGGTGTTGAACATCCCCTCCCCGCCGAAGAGGACGTTTTTCACCCCCTTGACGGACTGGATGTCGATGGAGCAGGTCTCGTCCATCATCGCCAGGTTCCCGGTGTCCACGATCAGCTTCTGGCCCGGGGCCAAGTCGTATTCCACGGCGGAGCCGTCGATTTCCAAAAAGGCAATGCCCCGGCCGCTGAGCTTCTGCATGATGAAGCCCTCGCCGCCGAAGAAGCCCGCGCCCACCTTCTTCTGGAAGAAGACGGACAGCTCCACCCCCTGCTCCGAGGCCAGGAAGGCGGATTTCTGCGCCACGACAGATGTTCCCGGCCCGATCTCCACCGCCCGGATGGTTCCGGGGAAGCTGGAGGCAAAGGCGATCATGCCGGGGCCGCACTTGGCGGTGTAAAGGTTCTGGAACATGGACTCGCCGGAGAACATCCGGCCAAAGGCCTTGCCCAGGCTGCCCCCGGCGGAGGTCTGCATCTCCATATTGGGGCTCATCCACACCATGGAGCCCTTTTCCGTGATCATGGTCTCCCCGGCGTTCAAATCGCAGATCACCACGGGCATGGGCTCGCCCTTAATTTCATAGTTCATTGCGGCACGCTCCTTTTTCTGTTCTTCCCCCCTGGGGGTTTGCTGTGTCTTACTATAGCAAAGCCCCCGCCTCCCCGCAAGAGCCGGGGCAAAAAAGGGCACCTTTTGCCTTTTCTCCCGCATAAAGCGCCTTGGGCCGGGCATCCTAGAAGGAACACCACTGCCACAAGGAGGCGCGCTATGAACAACAAGCGGATTGGGCGCCGCACCGTCGCCCTGGAGCATCCCCCCTCCGTCATCTCCTATGCCAACATCGGCGGCAAGCTGGAGGGGGAGGGACCCCTGCGGGAGCACTTCGACGAGCTGGAGCAGGACTCCTTCTTTGGGGAAAAGACCTGGGAAAAGGCGGAGTCCGCCATGCAGAAACGGGTTCTCCAACGGGCCCTGGACCAGATTAAGCTCAGCCCCAAGGATCTGGACTATATTTTTGCCGGGGACCTTTTGAACCAGTGTATCGGCTCCTCCTTCGGCCTGCGGGAGTTCGGCGTGCCTTTTTACGGGCTCTACGGGGCCTGCTCCACCATGGGGGAATCCCTGTCCCTGGCGGCCATGGCCATCGACGGGGGCTTCGCGGAGAAGGCCGCCGCCATGACCTCCTCCCACTTCTGCACGGCGGAGCGGCAGTACCGGATGCCCGTGCCCTACGGCAACCAGCGGACCCCCACCGCCCAGTGGACCGCCACCGCCGCCGG
>CAJUBX010000098.1 GCA_910585165.1 uncultured Oscillibacter sp.
GCCACCTACGCCAAGCCCTGCGAGGTCCGCCTCCGGGCCACCGCCAAGGCCGCCACGGAGGACGAGGCCCGCGCCATGCTGATTCCCGTCTGGGAGATGGTCCGGGACACGCTGGGGGACATTATCTATGGCGTGGATACCCCCGATCTGGCGGACTGCTGCCACGGCCACCTCATCCGGCGGGGAATGACCCTGGCCACCGCCGAAAGCTGTACCGGCGGCCTGGTCGCCGAAAAGCTCACCGCCATTCCCGGGGCCTCCGCCGTATACCGGGGCGGCGTGGTCAGCTACTGGACCAGCGTGAAGGCGGACCTGCTGGGAGTCCCGCAGGATTTGCTGGACGAGTACGGCCCCGTTTCGCCGGAGTGCGCCCGGGCCATGGCGGAGGGGATCCGAAGCCTCACCGGGGCGGACCTGGGGGTCTCCGTCACCGGGTCCGCGGGGCCGGACGCCGACGAGCGGGGCGTTCCCGTGGGCGTCGTCTATGTGGGCCTGGCCGCGCCGGAGGGGACCTGGTGCCGCTCCCTGGACTTCGGCCGCCGCCGCCGGGACCGCATTCAGGGCCTTGCGGCCAACCACGCCTTCGACGTGGTGCGGCGGTATTTGCAGGGCCTTCCGGTGGAGAGGATTTAGCGGGCGGCGGATACCCTCTGCGTGAATCGGAGCTTCCTTGACCGCCCGGTTTCCCCTTGCATTTTTGCCGGAAAGCTGGTATACTTGCCCCCTGCGGCCTCACGCGCCGGCAGCGGCGCGAATACAATACAAAGGAACGGATTCATGAAAACCATTTTTCTCGTGGACGGCGACAACAACATCGGCACCGGCCTGACCGGAATCGACATGCTCTCGGAGCAGGACACCGTCCTTATCTTCTACCAGAAGGAAAAGGGCCTGGCCCTCAGCAAGCTCCAGAAGCTCTGCGCCGGGACGGCGGCGGACGTGCAGTATATCGAAAGCGTCCGGGGCGGAAAGAACTCCATCGACTTTCAGATCATCACGGAGCTGGGGGTCCTGGTGGGCAAGCGGGAGGCGGACTACGCCTACGTCATCAGCCAGGACAAGGGCTACGCCGCCTCCATTGACGCCCTCCAGGCCCGGTACGCAAACGCTTTTCAGGAGGTGGCCCTCCGCCCCTCCATCGAAAGCTGCCTCCACCTTCCCTTCGTTCTCCGGGCGGCGGACCGCCAGGAGCTGTGCAACGCCCTGGTAAAGGAATACGGCTCCGTTCAGGGCTGCGCCCTGTACAACCACCTCAAGCGCATCTTTCAGGCCCCCGAACCGGAGGCAGAAAAGGCGGTGAAGGTCACCCGCCCCCGCCGGGGGAGCCGCCGGAAAAAGCCCGCCGCCCAGGAGGCGGAGGAATAAGTGCGAAAGCGCCGCCCGCCGGGCGGCGCTCAGACTGTCAAAAAACCCGGAAAACCGATTCAACGGGAAGGAAGGGTGTATGCGGGGAACCCAGGAAGGGTTCCCTGCATCATTGAAATTCTAAATTTTCAGAGCTTTTTAAAGTTCTGAAAATTTGCAGCAGCTTGTCGAAAAGGCTTTTTCGACAAGCTGGCGCCGCCCGCCGGGCGGCGTTTTTTTGTCCCCAGCCTTCCCTCCGGTTCGACAGCATTCGACAAAATTCGATAAATTTCTTGTGTTTTCCCCTTTCCTTTGCTATGATGTTTCCGGGACAGGCAGTCTTTTCCTGGGCTTGGACCGCCCGCCCCGGCAAATGCTAACCCAGACGCTTCCAGAGGGAACGGCCTCTCCGGGAGTTTCGCCGGAAAGGAGACGCCCCATGGATTTGGACCTCACATTGCTGCCCCGGACCGCAGAGCAGATGCGGGGAGCCCTGAACAGCCTGTATTTTGCCGCCGCCCGGCTGGCCCCCGCCGCCGCCCGGGAGGGGGACCCGGAGCTGGACGCCAAGGCCGCCCTGGTGGACCAGAGCTACTACCGCCTTGTGCGCATGGTGAACAACCTCTCCGCCGTCCGCTATCTGGACGGGGAGCCCCTGCCCCTGCGGGACCGGGACATTGTGGAGTTCGTGGCGGATATGTTCGCCCGGGCCGCCTCCCTGGCCTCCTTCCGGGAGCTGGAGACCCGGCTGATCTGCGCCGCAGACAGCCATATCTGCGCCTTCTGCCCCGACGCGCTGGAGCAGCTTCTTTACCAGCTGCTCTCCAACGCCTTTCAATTCACCCCTCCCGGCGGGCTCATTACCGTGGAGCTGCGGCTGGCGGGGGGGCGGGTCTTCCTCTCCGTGGAGGACACCGGTCCCGGCATCAGCCCGGAACGGCTGGAGACCCTCTTTGACAGCTACCACCGGGGGGGGGCCCCCAATCCGCCGCCCCAGGGCATGGGACTGGGCCTGGCCATCTGCCGGGGCGTGGCCCAGGGCCACGGCGGAGTCCTTACGGCGGAGTCCCGCCAGGGGAAGGGAAGCCGCTTCACCTTCTCCATGCCGGACCGCACCTGCGGAAACGCCCTCTCCGACATCCGCTTTGACTACAGCGGGGGCTTTAACCGGGCGCTGATGGCCCTGTCGGAGGCCCTGCCGCCGGAGGCGTTCACCATCCGAAACCACTAAGAAGCTGTATTCATAGGCGTTGAACGCCGTCTTGGCGGCCTTTTTTCCGCCATACGGTGTCAATTTCCCTTGAAATCCGTCAGGATTCCCGCGGGAAATTTCCTTGTCTGGCGAAAAAAATCTTCGCCAATCCAGCATCCCCCGCCTATGAATACAGCTTCTAAACGCCGCGGGACCGGTCCCTGAAGGGGCCGGTCCCGCTGTGCTTTTTCCGGCGGGGCTCACGCAAACTCTGCGCAAATTTTGGTAAAGTTTACAAAAACATTCTTGCGCCCCTGGAAGTTTTCCGCTATACTTGTTGCAAAGCCGATTCAAAAACAGGGGAGGAACCGCCTTGCAGGACCGTTACAAGAATTTATTCCCGGCCACGCTGGTGTTTTCCGCCGGGCTGATGCTCCTGGGGCTGACCCTGGAGGCCCCGCTGGACATTCTGAAGGGGCTTTACCACATCGTCACCATGCAGGACCTGCTGATTACGGACTACGTGTCCATCGGCGGCCCCGGCGCGGCCCTGGTAAACGCGGGGCTGGTGACGGCGATTTCCATCTGCATCGTCAAATTCTCCGGGGACCCCTTTAACGGCTTCACCATCGTGGAGATGGGGCTGATGGCGGGCTTTTCCCTGTTCGGGAAAAATTTCCTCAATATCTGGCCCATCATCCTGGGCACCTGGCTTTACGCCAAGTACCAGCGGGAGCCCTTTTCCAAGCATGCCTCCGTCGCACTGCTGGCCACCTCCCTGGCCCCGCTGGTGAGCTACATGTCCCTGGGCAGCGTCCACGCCAGCCTCCCCCTGGGGCTTGTGACGGGGACTGCCATCGGCTTTCTCCTGCCGTCCCTGTCCGCTTATACCTACAAGGTTCAAAACGGCATGAACCTTTACAATATGGGCTTCGCCTGCGGACTGTTCGCCATGATGATTGTGCCGGTGCTCACCGCCTTCGGGGACAGCCCGGACTCCGTCCTCTACTGGGCCGAGGGCTACAACACGGGTTTTATCGCCGTGCTGGGCCTGCTGTGCTCCGCCCTGATTCTCCTGGGCTTTTTCGGAACGGGACTCCCCGCCTGGAGCGTGTGGGCGGGCTACCGCCGCCTGCTCTCCACCACCGGCCGGGCCCCCAGCGACTATCTGCGCATGTTCGGCTACGGCCCCGTCCTGGTGAACATCGGCGTCAACGGGTTTCTTGGCATGGCCTACGTCCTTTTGGTGGGGGGCGATCTCAACGGCCCCACCATCGGCGGCATCTTCACCATCATGGGCTTTTCCGCCTTCGGCAAGCACGCCCGGAACATTCTCCCGGTGATGCTGGGGGTCTTTATAGGGGCCTACGGCATGCACCACACGCCGGACTATCCCTCCCTCCAGCTGGCGGGCCTGTTCGGCACCACCCTGGCCCCCATCTCCGGGCACTTCGGCTGGCCCTACGGCGTGCTGGCGGGCTTTATCCACGCCTCCCTGGTGCTCCAGACCGGGGGGCCCGTGGCGGGGCTGAATCTTTATAACAACGGCTTTTCCGGCGGGCTTATCGCCATCGTTCTCTATCCCACCGTCACCGCCATTGCCCGCAGGCGCCGCCCCACCCTGCAAAACGAGGACTACTACGACCAGTTTGAGGAGAGCGCCCCCATCGACACCTCCGACCTGGAGCTTACCCACGGCGAGGCGGCTCCGGAGGAGCCGCCGGGAAACGCCTGATGCAGCCCTAAAGCGGCCCGCCGGGGGAACATTCCCGGCGGGCCGCTCTGCGCCCAGGTTTAAAATTTGGAAAATCTGTCCATGCTTTCCCCAAGGGCCCGGGAGAGGGCCGGGAAGGGAAGGATCGGTTATGAAAACGGGCGGAAGGCTGAAGCTGGCGGAAATCGCGGCGCTGGTGTTTCTGGCGGTATTTCTGGCCTCCGGGGCCGCAGCGCTGCAAACGGGGCAGGAATTATCCGACAAGGTGGTCCGCCTCCACGTGCTGGCAAACTCCGACTCGGAGGAGGACCAGGCTTTGAAATTAAAGGTGCGGGACCGGATTCTCGCCTACGCGGAGCCGCTTTTGGCCGGCGCGGCGGACCGCCGGGAGGCGGAGGCCCTCCTCCGGGAGCGGGCGGCGGAGCTGGAGCAGGTCGCCGCCGGGGAAATTCGGGCCTGCGGCCATGACTACGGCGTGACGGTTGCGCTGGAGGACACGGTGTTCCCCACCCGGGAGTACGAGGACTTTACCCTCCCCGCCGGAAAGTACCTGGCCCTGCGGGTGGTCATCGGCGCGGGGGAGGGACAGAACTGGTGGTGCGTGGTGTTTCCGCCCCTGTGCGCCGCCGCAGTGGCGGAGGCGCCGGAGGCGGCCCTGGCCGCCGGGCTGTCGGCCTCCCAGGTGGGGCTCATCACCGAGGAGAACCAGGGCTATGTGCTGAAAAGCAAGCTGGTGGAGTTCTGGCGGGGCCTGGAGGGAAAACTGGAGGGATAAAACGGATAAGGAAGGGGCGTCCCTGTGGGACGCCCCTTCCTTTATGTTTCTTCGGCCCGCTCCGCCATCCGCTCCGGGTCCACGCGGAAATAGGTAAACGCCCCCACGGCCAGCAGGGCTCCGTCCCCGCCGGTGATCTCCACCTCCACCAGCACCGTGGAACGCCCCCGCCGCCGGACCCGCCCCGCCGCCCGGATGGTCCCATGGGCCCGGTTGTCCAGAAAGTGCAGGTCCCCGTGCTGGGTGACGTAGTGCCGCCCGTCGCTGTGGGCCGCCCCTCCGGCGGCGTCGTCCGCCAGGGTGTACAGCGCCCCGCCGTGGACCATGCCCCAGGGATTCCGGCTCTCCGGCCGGACGTCCAGGCGGTAGACCGCAAAGTCCGGCTCCGCCGTTTCCAGCTGAATGAAGTTGTGAGCCGTAAAGGCGTTGGCCCCCAGCTTCAGCGTCTCCAGCCGGAGCTTCTCCATATCCTCCATAAAACGCCCTCCTGATGTGGTGGTGAAAAACAGGGCCAGTATACCACAGCCCCGGTCCGATTTCAACCGGGAACCCGGTATGCGGGACCGCCGGACGCCGCCCGGGGACATGCCTGCGGAAAAAAGGGGTTGACAAACGGAGCGGGGCGTGTATAATGAACATATGAACACTCGTTCAATCGTTCATTTGAAAGGGGGCGGCGTCATGGAGGACCGCTACAACGTGGAGTGCTGCGACTTTATGCACGCTCATGGGGACCTGGTGGAAAAGGTCCGGCAGCAGCTGCCGGGAGAGGACACGCTCTACGACTTAACGGAGCTGTTCCGCATCTTCGGGGACTCCACCCGGGTCCGCATCCTGTACGTGCTCTTTGAGGCGGAGATGTGCGTCTGCGACATCGCGGCGCTGCTGGGGCTCACCCAGTCGGCGGTTTCCCACCAGCTCCGGGCCCTGAAAAACGTGCGGCTGGTGAAGTCCCGGCGGGAGGGCAAAACCGTGTTTTACTCCCTGGCGGACAACCACGTGAAGACCATCATCGACCAGGGGCTGGAGCACGTGCGGGAGTGAATCTGTTTTCCCTATGCAGAGACATATGAACATATTTAGGAGGACATTGTTATGAAAAAGCGTTTCAAACTCACGGACCTGGACTGCGCCAACTGCGCCGCGAAGATGGAGGCCGCCATCAAGAAGATTGACGGGGTGAACGATGCCACCGTCAGCTTCATGGCCCAGAAAATGACCGTGGACGCGGACGACGCCCGGT
>CAJUBX010000099.1 GCA_910585165.1 uncultured Oscillibacter sp.
TTCTGTATCATTCTGTTATTCTATCATGTTTTTCGCTATTGGTACAGCTTCTCAGTTAAAGTGATACGCTCCCCATAGAGTAGACAAACGAGAAAAACTTGGAAACTACCAGCAAATTTGCTGGCACGAGGATCAACTGCCAAATTTCAGCGGAGTGCGGAATGAAGCGGCCTACCAGACAGAAGTAGTCCCAGGGATTGCACAGGGCATATTGCAGGACCATGGACTTTGCCCGGCAAAACACCTCATTCAGCTTGGTGTCATGCTTCAGAACATTTCTCTGTTTTCGGTTTTGACAATCCGCCATTCATTATCACTAAAACCGAAAATAAATCCAAAGAAAAATTTATTACCGGATTTTGTCAAATTCTGCTATAATTTTTTACAAGAGAACCGTCGTTTTCCGGCGGGAAATTATGCAAATTATTCAGCTGCATGAAAGAAGGCGCATTCAAAACCGGCAGAGAAAAGGAGAAATGAAATGGAGCACAATCTGAACAAGAAGAGCAGCGCTCTGGCCCTGGTCCCCTTTCTGATTTTCGTCGCGATCTACCTGGGAGCGGGCCTCATCCTCCAGGCCCAGGGCGTGGAAATGGCGTTCTACCAGTTCCCCTCCGTTACCGCTATGTTTGTCGCTCTCCTGGCGGCCTTCGCCATTACCAAGGGCAGTTTGGACCAGCGTTTCGCCATTTTTGCCCGGGGCGCGGCCAACATCGACGTTTTGACCATGCTGATGATTTACCTGCTGGCCGGGGCCTTTTCCAGTGTGGCCGCCTCCATGGGCGGGCGCGATGCCACGGTCAATCTGGGCCTTTCCCTGATCCCTGTGCAGTTTCTCACCGCCGGTGTGTTCATCATCTCCGCTTTCATGGGCACCGCTACCGGAACCTCCATGGGCACCATCAGCGCCATCGTCCCCATCGCCGTGGGCGTGGCGGACAAAAGCGGCCTGTCCGTCCCCCTGATGGTGGGAGCCTGCGTAGGCGGCGCCATGTTCGGCAACAACCTGTCCATGATCTCCGACACCACCATTGCCGCCACCCGTTCCCAGGGCTGTGAGATGCGGGACAAGTTCCGGGTGAACTTCTTCATCGCCCTGCCTGCCGCGCTTATCACCATCGTCGTCTTGCTGGTAGTGGGCCGGCCCGAGGTCATGCCGGTAATGGAGGACCTGAGCTTCAGCATTGTCAAGGTTATTCCCTATCTGCTGGTGCTCCTCCTGGCGCTCATCGGTATCAACGTGTTTTTGGTGCTGACCATCGGTATCTTTGTCGCCGGGATCATCGGCGTCGCCACTGCCTCCCTGGACCTGTTCGGCTTTGCCCAGGCGGTTTGGAGCGGCTTCACCGGCATGAACGAGGTGTTCTTCCTGACGCTGTTCTGCGGCGGCATGAGCGAAATGATCGCCCATAACGGCGGAATTAGCTGGCTGATTGACAGCCTCCGGGCCATGATGCGGGGCAACAAGTCCGCCCAGGTGGGCATTGCCGCTCTGGTTTCCCTGTCGGACTTCGCCACCGCCAACAACACCGTGGCCATTGTCGTCAGCGGCAGCATGGCCAAGGACATCAGCCGGGAATACAAGGTAGACCCCCGGCGGACTGCCTCCCTGCTGGACGTATTCTCCTGTGTGTTCCAGGGCATCATTCCCTATGGCGCACAGCTCTTATCCGCTGCGGCGCTGACCACGGCCTGCGGCATCGCCATCAATCCCACGGACATTGTCCCCAACCTGTGGTACTGCTGGGTGCTGGCCATTGTGGGCATCGCGTCCATTTTCATCCCCTTTGCCGACGGCGTCTGCAAGAAGGACCCCTGGAACTGGGAGTACGATGTGGCCGAGTCCGGCGTGGCCGCCAAGAAGGCGCTTATAGAAAGCGGGAAAAACGGGTGAACGAACCCAGTATCGGATAAAATCAGCAAGGCGCGCCGGATTTTCGGCGCGCCTTTTCCACCGCTCTCTCTGCCCGGCGGACCGCTCTTTTTACAAAGCGCTCTTCTTCCGGGACTGCCGGGCTTCGTTCGTAAACCGGATGGATTCCAGAATGTTCTCCTTCAGCAGCGCCAGGAACCGCTCCGCCTGGGCGGAGAGCCTGCCCCCCTTTCGGGCAATCCAGCCGATACGGACTCCGCTTTTCTCCGCCAGGGGCAGGGTGATAATCTTCCGGTAGCCGCTGCTCTTTGTAATCAGGCCGCTTCCGGTTGTGAAGCCGTCGGTATAGGACAGCACCCGAAGCATGGCGCTTCGGCTGTTCACCCGGATTTGCCGGGCGGGCTTTTTCAGGGACAACATCCGGTACTCCTCGGAAAAATCCACCGCTACGCCCTGCTCCCGTTCAAAGGACACATAGGGGTATCCCGCCAGGTCCGCCTCTGTCACAGTGGGCCGTTCCGCCAGAGGATGGCCCCGGCGGACATAGACGCAGGGATCCACCACCGCAATCTCATGAAATACCAGAGCCCTGGAGTCCAGGTAACGGAAAATCATCTTTTCCGTCAGCTCCGTCAGGCAGATAACCCCCACGTCTGCGCGGCGGTTGTACACATCGTCTATCACCGCGTCCATGTCCACCTCCCGGACAGAAAACTGATAACGGCTGGCCTCCGGGGATTGAAGCAGCTCGATGAACGCGTCCTCGGTAAAGGGATAGCGCTGGGAGGATACCGAAAGGTATGTAGCCGGCAAGGCGTTCCACGCCTCTCCGTAGCGGGTCTCGATCCACTGCTTCTGCTCCAGCAGCGACGCGGCGTAGCCCAGAAACTCCCGGCCGTCCGGCGTAAACTCCACTCCCCGGTTGCTGCGGACAAAAAACTGGATGCCCAGCTCCTCCTCCAGCTCCCGGATGGCCGTGGAGATGCCGGACTGGGAGAGAAACAGCTTGTTCGCCGCCTTGTTGATGGAACCGCACTTGGAAACCTCCACCACATAGTTCAGCTGCTGAAAGGTCATAACGTTCCGCTCCTCTTATAAAAACCTAAGGAAGCGCTGATGAAATCCCCACGTGCAGATTTACGCCATAAATTCCCCCTGGTCTGCGTCAGAAAACCTTGAAATCCGTCAGGATTCCTGCGGGTTTCTTCCTTGCCGGGCAAAAATTTCCGGCGTAAATCTGCACGTGGGGATTTCATCAGCGCTTCCTTAAACGTATTATACGGCGTTTCGCCGGCAATGTCAAACAGCTATCACTGAAACCGCTAACAAATTCCAAAAAACTTATACTGGCGCTCCCAACAGAAGAATGCTATACTTGTTATGAAAGCCAAACAACAGATCGAGAATTTCTGGTGTATTTTTCGGTCAAAATTGCCTCCGTTTTCCTGGATAGCCCGCCACTTCTCTCTCCTGCCGGGACTGCTTGGCGTCCGCAGAAAAAACCGCTCAAGTATCAAAAAAACTGATTTCAGCTTTTCACAAAGAGCCTTCGCCGGAAGGCGCGTAAGAGAAAGGATGGTAAACTGCTATGAACGTTAAAAACAAGGGCTTCGCCACCCGTCAGATTCACGCCGGAAAAACCGAAAACTCCGCCGGGGCTCTCTGCGCCCCGATTTACCAGACCTCCACCTTTGCGTTCTCGTCTGTAGAGCAGGGCGGCGCACGCTTCGCCGGGGCGGAACAGGGCTATATCTACAGCCGCCTTGGAAACCCTACCACCAACCTGGCGGAGGCTAAGCTGGCCGTCCTGGAGGGCGGAGAGGACGCGCTGGCCGCCGCCTCCGGCATGGGGGCCATCTCCACCGCGCTATGGAGCTCCGTCGCCGCAGGCGATGAGATCATAGCGGATGAAACCCTTTACGGCTGCACCTATTCTCTGCTGGAGCACGGCTTGAGCCGCTTCGGCGTCCGGACGGTCTTCACAGACCTCAGCGACATTGAGAACCTTAAAAAGGCCCTGAGCGAAAAGACCCGGGTGGTATACTTCGAGACCCCCTGCAATCCCACCATGAAGGTTTTGGACATTGCCCTCATCGCCAAGACCGCTCACGATTTCCACCCCGGCATCCGGGTAATGGTGGACAACACCTTCTGCACGCCCTATCTCCAGCAGCCTCTGGCCCTGGGGGCCGACACGGTGGTCCACAGCGCCACCAAGTATCTCAACGGCCACGGCGACGTTATCGCGGGCGTTATCGTTGGGGACAAGGAGTTTATAAACCGCTGCCGCACCTTTGGCCTCAAGGACCTGACCGGGGCGGTGCTGAGTCCCTTCGACGCGTTTTTGCTGGCCCGTGGCCTGAAGACCCTGGACATCCGCATGGAGCGCCACTGCGCCAACGCCCGGAAGCTGGCGGAGTTCTTCGAGGCGCACCCCGCCGTCTCCAAGGTCTGCTATCCGGGTCTTGCCAGCTTTGAGGGCCACGAAATTGCCGCAAGGCAGATGCGGCTCCCCGGCGGCATGATCTCTTTAGAGCTGAACGCCGACAGGGCCGCCACCGCCGCCGCCCTGAACAAGCTGGAGCTTTGCACCGTGGCCGTGTCCCTGGGAGACGCGGAAACCCTGGTGGAGCATCCCGCCACCATGACCCATTCCACCTATTCTGCCGGGGAGCTGAAAGCCGCCGGAATATCCGAGGGCCTGGTCCGCATCAGCGTGGGCCTGGAGGACCCCGAGGATATCATTGCCGACTTTAAGGCCGTGCTGGACCCTCTGGCGTAATTTCCTCCGCACTCTGCGGCGGGCAGCTCTTTACTGCCCGCCGCTTTTCTGCTACAATAGGCTTGGACGGAACCGGAGCTCTCCGCCCCTAAGCCAAGAAACGAAAGGAGTCATCCGCGCATGAAAGACATCGTAGAAATCCGCTGGCACGGCCGCGGCGGCCAGGGGGCGAAGACCGCTTCCTTGCTGCTGGCGGACGCGGCATTCAACACAGGCAAATACGTCCAGGGCTTTCCGGAGTACGGCCCGGAGCGCATGGGCGCACCCATTACCGCCTACAACCGCATCAGCTCGGAGCGTTCCACTGTCCACTCCAACATCTACGAGCCCGATTACGTGGTGGTGGTGGACGAGACCCTGCTGAACGCCGTGGACGTGACGGCGGGCCTCAAGAAGGAGGGAGCCATCGTCATCAACTCCGGCAAGTCTCCCGCCGAGCTCCGGCCCCTGCTGAAGGGCTACGAGGGCCGGGTCTGCACCATCGACGCGGGGCAGATAAGCGAGGAGGAACTGGGCAAGAACTTCCCCAACACCCCCATGCTGGCCGCCATTGTGAAGGTCTCCGGCGTGGTGGACGAGGAGGAGTTTATCCGGGATATGGAGGCTTCCTTCAACCATAAATTCGCCTCCAAGCCCCAGGTCATCGAGGGCAATATGCGGGCCTTGAAACGTTCTATGCAGGAGGTGCGGATCGGATGAGCCATTTCGCGAAGGATATGACCCCTCAGGTCACATGGAAGGACATCACCCCCGGCGGCGCTATCTTTGAGGGCGGCACCTCCCAAGTGGTGGAAACCGGGGACTGGCGGACCATGAAGCCGGTGCTGGATATGGACAAGTGCAGGCAGTGTCTGCTGTGCGCTCCGGTATGCCCGGACATGTCCATCCCTGTCAACAGCGAAGGCAAGCGGGAGGACTTCAACTATTTCTTCTGCAAGGGGTGCGGCATCTGCGCCAACGTCTGCCCCTTCGGGGCCATCACCATGGTCAAAGATGAGAAATAACCTGCTTTTCTTGAAAGAAAAGCAGGCAAAAGAACTTTAGCTCGCTCCGACAGCCTGGTGATGATCCAAGCCGAAGCGACGACAACCTAGAATGAAGGGGACCAATCAATGAGTATCAGAGAACGTTTATCGGGCAACGAGGCCGTTGCCTACGCCATGAAGCAGATCAACCCGGACGTCATGGGCGCGTACCCCATTACGCCCAGCACCGAAATTCCCCAGTACTTCTCCGCTTACGTCGATAACGGCGAGGTGGATACCGAGTTCATCGCCGTGGAGTCCGAGCATTCCGCCATGTCCACCTGCATCGGCGCGGAGGCGGCGGGCTGCCGGGCCATTTCCGCCACCAGCTCCTGCGGCCTCATCTACATGGCCGAGATGCTGTATGTGGCCGCCTCCGACCGCCTGCCCATCACGTTGGCCGTTTCCTGCCGGGCCCTCAGCGGCCCCATCAACATCAACAACGACCACTCCGACGCCATGGC
>CAJUBX010000100.1 GCA_910585165.1 uncultured Oscillibacter sp.
GGCACCCTGGGGGAGATTCTGACGGAGAAGTCCGGCAATCTGAACCTGGGCGTGGAGGGCATCATGTTCATGGGCGGCGCTCTGGGCCTGGGAGGCGTGTTCTACTACGAGAAGGCGGCGGGGACCGGAGCCGGCGGCCTTGCAGCCGTGGGCGTCGGCGTCCTCTGCGCCTTCCTGGCGGGGGCCCTGGCCTCCCTGATTTTCAGCTTTCTCACCATTACCCTCCGTGCCAACCAGAACGTCACCGGCCTGGCCCTGTCCATCTTCGGCACCGGCGTGGGCCAGTTCATCGGCGAATACATGCGGGTTCGGGAAAACGGCTATATCTCCATCGGAAACGCCTTGAAGGGCTTTTTCCAGAATTCTCCCTTCCCGGGCTTTTTGCAGAGGATTCCCGTGGTGGGCGGCATTCTCTTTGGCAACAGCGTGTTTTTCTACCTGGGATTGCTGCTGGCCGCCGGGATGTTCTTCTTCCTGAACCGCACCAGGGCGGGGCTCTATCTTCGCTCTGTGGGCGAGTCCCCCGCCACGGCGGATGCGGCAGGCATCCCCGTGGAACGGTATAAGTACCTGGCCACGGTGATCGGCGGCGGCATTTCCGCCGTGGGCGGCATGGTGTATATCATGACCATCGCCGGGTGCGTCTGGAACCACGAGGGCCTCAGCGGCGTGGGCTGGCTGGCGGTGGCCCTGGTCATCTTCTGCATGTGGCGGCCCCTGTCCGCCATTTGGGGCTCGGTGCTCTTCGGCGCGCTGATGATTTTGTACCTGCGGCTGGTGCTGCCCTTCGTTCCCACCCAGCTTTATAAAATTCTTCCCTATGTGGTGACGGTCATTGTGCTGATTGTCTCCAGCATGCGCAACAACAAGGAGAAGCAGCCCCCCGCCGGGCTGGGCCTGGCCTACTTCCGGGAGGACCGCTGAGCGTTCTTCCCCCATTTCAATTCCCGTCCCGGCCGCCGCAGGCGGCCGGGACGCTTTTTGCAAAAAGAAAACCACCGGAACGGCCGGTGGTTATGATTGGCCGGAAGCGGCGGTCCGGCGGGGAGGAGCGGTTGAAAAGCGGCTTGGATTGTGATAAAATATCATTTACTCCAGAAAATTCCGCGGGGCCCTTCGGGATACCATTTTTATTGAGGAGGCATGGGGATGAATTGGACGCAGCTGCTCAGCGATTTCCGCCTGGGAGGGGAAATTGAGGTTCCCTACAACCGGGAGATCGACGGAATGAGCGAGTTTGAAACCGATTACTGGCGCATTGTAGACTGCCCGGCCTTTCGAAGGCTTCAGGACAAGACGCAGGTGTTTCCCTTGGACAAGAGCGATTTTATCCGCACCAGGCTCACCCACTCGCTGGAGGTTTCCGCGCTGGCCAAACAGCTGGTCGCGATGATTTACAAGCGGCATCCCCGTGTTCTCCCCGAAGTGAGGAAGCTGTATCCCTTTACCGCCGAAGACGCCCAGGCCGCCGCCGACGTGGTTTCCTGCGCCGGACTGCTGCATGATATCGGCAACCCGCCCTTTGGGCATTTTGGGGAGGTGGTGCTCCACGCCTGGTTTGAAAACCACCTGAACGAGCTGCGGTATGTAGACAAGGACACCGGGCGGGAGGTCTGCCTGTCCGGGGACGAGATCATCGCCGACCTGAAGCACTTCGAGGGCAATGCCCAGGCCTTTCGGCTTTTGACAAAGCTCCACAACGTGGACAGCGAATACGGCCTCAACCTCACCGCCGCCGTTTTGAACACCATCGTAAAATACCCCACAGACTCTACCCACATTGATCCGGATGCGGAGAACGTCTGCCTCCACAAGCTGGGGTTTTATCAAGCGGACCGGGAGCTCTACGACCAGATCGCCGGGAAGACCGGAACCTGCTTTAACGGTGCGTATCACCGCCATCCCCTCACCTTCGTCCTGGAGGCGGCGGACGACATCGCCTACGCCACGGCGGACTTGGAGGACTCCTATAAAAAGGGCCTCTTTACCCTGGACGAATTCACGGACTTTTTCCGCGGGGAGATTGAAAACGCCGGTTCGCCGGAAAAACCCGCCGCCCTCATTGAGCAGCTGGACAAGTACCGGGAAGACCCCTCGTCTACGGAAATTCAGGCGTTCCAGCGGTGGGTAAACTACGCCAGGCACTGGCTGCTTTTCTGCGCTTCCTATGGCTTCTCCTCCAACTACAAGGGCATTATGGAAGGAACCTACCACGCGGATCTCCTGAAAGGCACCTTCCACGAAAAGACCATGGCGGTCCTCAAAGACGCCATGGTGCGCTTCACCTTCTCCACCTCTGAAATCGTCCGCCTGGAGCTTTCCGCCGAGACCATTCTGGAGGGACTGATGGAGCGCTTTGTCCCTGCGGCCGTCAACTGGACGGTTTCCAGCTCCAGCCGGGCTCCCAAGCGGAAATCCGACCAGAAGCTCATGTCCCTGGTTTCGGAAAACCACAGGGCCGCGTATCTTGCCCACCGGCGGGAGGGAGACGACTCTTTCAACCTGTATCTCCGGCTGCTGCTGGCGGCGGATTACATCAGCGGGATGACGGATACATACGCGAAAACGCTGTACCAGGAGCTCAGCGGATTTTGACCAACAGAGGGCTCATTTTCCCGGAGGCTCCTTGAAAACGGCAGAGAGAAAGCGGGCCGCCCTGCCGGGCGGCCCGCAGCTTGTCGAAAAAGTCTTTTCGACAAGCTGCTACAAATTTTCAGAACTTCAAAAAGTTCTGAAAATTTAGGATTTCAATAGTGCAGGAAACCCTTCCTGGGTTTCCCGCACACACCCTTCCTTCCCGTTGAACGACTCTTGCAGGTTTCTCGACACCCGGCAGGGCAGCCCGTTTTTGCTTGCTGGCGGCGGCCCGGGCCTTTAGAAAGGCCGGCGTTCAGGCTTTCAGCACATAGATACGGGAATCGAAATCGCAGATGGGCCGCTCATCGGCCTGGCACTCCCCCGCGCCGCTGTCGGTGGTCAGAAGGCCCAGGTTCATCAGCTCGTCGCCGTAGTGTCCATCGCCGCCGTCCACGCGGTAACAAAGCTCCGGGTCCAGGCCCTGGAGCTTCACCCGGCGGAAGGGACCGTTGGCCTCGCTCAGCGTCCGGTACCAGCCCACCAGGGCGGTTTTCCGGTCCGGGCTTACCGTCATCCAGGCGGTGAAGTTCCCGTCAAAGGGGGAGAGGAGGCGGTAAAAATCCCCAAACTGGAGAACCTCCCGGTACTCCTTCATGAAGGCGATCTGCCGCCGGACCTCCTGCCGCTCCTCCTCCGTCAGCTTGTTCAAGTCCAGCTCATAGCCGAAAGCGCCGAAATAGGCCGCGTTGGCCCGGGTAGGCAGCGGAGCTGTGCGCCTTACCTGGTGGTTGGGGGAGGCGGAGACGTGGGCCCCGATGGAGCTGATGGGATAGCAGTAGGAGGTGCCGTACTGGATTTTCAGCCGCTCGATGGCGTCGGAGTCGTCGGAGGCCCAGCCCTGGGGGGCGTAGTACAGCATGCCGGGGTCGAACCGCCCGCCGCCGGAGGCGCAGGACTCGAAGAGGACATGGGGGAAATTCGCGGTCAGCCGCTCATAGAGGCGGTAGACCCCCAGGATGTAGCGGTGGAACAGCTCCCCCTGACGGTCCGCCGGGAGAGCCTGGGAGTAAGGCTCCGTAATGCTGCGGTTCATATCCCACTTGATGTAGGAGATGTTGGCCCCGCTGAGGAGCTTTGCCATCTGGTCATAGACGCAGTCCACCACTTCGGGCCGGGAGAAGTCCAGAACGTATTGGTTCCGGCCGTGGGATTCCCGGCGGCCGGGAACATGGATGACCCAATCCGGGTGGGCCCGGTAGAGGTCCGAGTCCTTGTTGACCATTTCCGGCTCAAACCAGAGGCCGAACTGCATCCCCAAGCCGTTGATCCGCCGGGCCAGGCCGGCCAGGCCCTCCGGCAGACGGCTTGGGTTGGGAGTCCAGTCTCCCAGGCCCGCGCGGTCGCTGCTCCGCGCCCCAAACCAGCCGTCGTCCAGAACAAACAGCTCCACGCCGTCCCGGCAGGCGGCCTCGGCGATGGACATCAGCTTATCCTCGGTGAAGTCGAAGTAGGTGGCCTCCCAGTTGTTGATGAGGATGGGCCGGGGCCTGTCCCGCCACTGCCCCCGGGCCAGGCGGCTGCGGTAGAGCCGGTGGAAGGTCCGGCTCATGGCGTTGCAGCCGTCGTGGGAGTAGACCATAACCGCCTCGGGGGTCTGGAAGGACTCGCCGGGGGCCAGCTTCCAGTCAAAGCCGAAGGGATTGACGCCCAGAGTGACCCGGAGGGTATCCCAGGCGTCCACCTCCGCCTGGGCCAGGAAGTTGCCGGAGTAGATAAGGGAGAGGCCGATAACCTCGCCCTTGTCCTCGTCCGTGCCGGGGCGGCGGAGCATGATAAAGGGGTTATGGTTATGGGAGGAGTTGCCCCGGGCGGACTCCACGGACTGGATGCCCTGCTCCAGCTTCCGGACCTTCATCCAGCGCTCCCGGGCCCAGGCCCCGGAGAAGTGGACGAATTCATAATCGCTGTCCGGGAGGTCCAGGCACAGGCTCATGGCGTGGGTGAGGTGGAGGTCCATCCCGCCCCCGTTGACGATACGGGCGGAGCGGGCCAGGGCGGGATAGTCTGCGAAAAGGGTGTAATGCAGGTCCAGGGAGGCGCCCAGCAGCGCATCTTCCAGGCAGACGGTAAGAGTTTCGGCCTCGCCGCTGGACTCGCAGTAGGTGGCGGGCAGGCCCTCCAGGGCGGGCTTGCCGGGGGAAACGCTGTGGGACCGGACCACAAAGTCCGTAATCCGGCTGCCGTTTGGCTGGAGAATCTGCACGGCGGGGCGGCGGTAGTCGGTGGAGCCGTAGGAGGGATACTCCTGCCGGGTGTGCTCCAGGGAGAACTGCTTGTCCCCCTCAAAGACACAGGAGCTCATGGGCCGCTGCCGCATCTCCAGCAGGTGATCAAAGCTCTCCCGGTCCCGGATGGCCCGGCCAAAGTACAGCTGTCCCAGGCTCCCGTTGGGGAGCACCTTCATAATGTAGCTGATTTGGCCGTTGGTCAGGTGAAAGGTCTTGGTGCTCTCGTGGTAAATGACGCTCATAGAGGGTGGCCTCCTTCATATGGTGTGCGGCTTGAAAGCCGCCGCCGGTTATCTTATTTTCGGACGGGCCTGGCGCGGTTTCCCCGCTCCCGCTGGTAGCACCCGTCGCACAGCCGTCCCCGGTGGTACAGGGGCAGGGCCTTCCCGCAGCGGTCGCAGAAGCGGATGTTATTGCGCAGGCGGTGGAGCAGAATCTCGTTGATTGCCTTCGCCGCCAGTTCCCGGCTGTCATAGAGCCGCTCCTCGTCCACCGGGCAGCTGAACGCCTTGGCAAATGAGAAGTAGAGGTCCAGCTTCCGGTAATAGAGCTCCAGTTCCGGCAAGGTGGGGTCCCCCTCGGGAAGGCCGGGCTGCTCCACCTCCTCCCCCTGCTGCCAGCGGCGCAGGAAGGAGAAAAACAAATCCCGCAGGGCCTCCTCCGTCTCGTCGAAGGGGATGTTGGCGGCCCGCAGCTCCCGCTCCCGGGTGAGGGTGAAGCCCATCTCCCGCATTTTGGAGATCAAGGCGATATACCGGGAGATGTCCAGCTTCCGGTAGGGCTCCACCGTGGGCATCTTGTTCCACTCTGTCAGCACCTCCAGCAGATCGAATTCCGCCTGAAGCACCAGATCGGAAAAGCCCGCCACAGCGTAATCCAGCGGCGGGACCGCCGCCTCCAGCCCCGCCCGGATGACGGACAGGCCCTGGGTGGCGCCCACGTAGCCCCGGTTGTACATGCCGAAGCGGCCCGCCCGCCCGGCGATTTGGCGGATTTCCTCCGGCCTCAGCTCCCGGCGCTCCAGGCCGTCGAACTTCTCCGTCTCCAGGAAGATGATCCGCCGGATGGGAAGGTTCAGCCCCATGCCGATGGCGTCGGTGGAGACGATATACTGCATCTCCCCCTTTAAAAAGCCCTCCATCTGCCGCCGCCGGGTGGAGTAGGGCAGGGCCCCGTAGATGATGGCGGGTTCCTTCCCGCTCTGGCGCAGGTCCTCCGCCACGCTGAGCACCCCCACCTTGGAGA
>CAJUBX010000101.1 GCA_910585165.1 uncultured Oscillibacter sp.
GTCTGGAGAAAGCTCTTTCCTGTCCATCTTTGATTATTTGCGGATAGGCTCTAAGAATCGGAACAGGAAAAAGCTTGATTTCCTTTGTCCTCTGGGTGAACGACAAACCGCAGACCTGTGACGGCGGCGCAGATGCTAAGAGCCTATCCCAAAATTATGCGCACACAGCTTGATTGCATATTTTGCGTCATACTTCGTTGGTTTCCCTTGCCGGGCGACAGCCCGGTAAGCGGAAAACCGCCTCGTCTGACCCAAAATCTGACGGCGCAATCGCGCATACCTAATTTCGGGATAGGCTCTAAAAAGATTCCTGAAGGCTTGCAAAGAGGAAGAATAACACCGTGGGCTTGTCCTGGCTGATTGATCGGCCGTATCAATGGAGGAAAGGAGAAGGCGGGTAGTCCAGAAAATCCTAATGATGCCAGTGTTTTCTACTGTTTGAATTTGGTGTATCAGGCGAGATGATATCATCAATAAAGTGGATGCACATGGTATGCCGGCACGGTTCTTTAGCAGATTGCAAAATTGCAGCGAAGCTGATGGGGAACTTCAGGCAGAGTATCTTCTGACAGATCGCGGCTATGATACAGCCGCAATCACTCTGAAAGCAGTCGAAGAAAACATGATACCCGCCATTCTCCCTTTATATAGCTACAGAAAGGAACGGATGTCAGACGCCAGTTTTTCCTCTATACTAATCAGGCGCTTGGCGATATTTTTGGATTGCTCGTCCGCCGCCTCGTATTGATTCAGATAACGGTTAAGGGATTTCACTCCCATATTACAGCCGTCGGTCATGAGATTTGCAATGGCTGCGTCGGATCCATTCACAGCCAGCTTCGCGTTGGTCTTCATCCACGACATGCCTTTGGCGATAGGACTCGGGTCCTTTCCGCCGTCGTGGTAACGATGCAGCAATTCCTCAATCTCATTTTTCAGGTTCTCGTGGTTGGACATGCATTCCGTTAAGCGGCGGCGCAGGTTATTTTCATTGACGTATTCCAGGACCTCGTGGATGGATGCGATGCCCATTTTTACGCCCGCGTCGCATTCTCTCAGCAATCTCACCGTATCCTGCTCTATCAAAAGAATCACGCTCCCTTCGTATTCGGGAATAGTATGTCCGAAAAGGCTGAGAAAAACCGGGCGCGGTTATAGTGGCGAAAAGGCTGAGCCCTGCCCGGCGGCGGTTATAGATTTGCAAAGACCTCCACCTGGTGCTGCAGTCCGCCTGCAATCGCCTGGCCGGCGTCCATCTCGCCGACTATGCCGGCCAGGTCTTCAACCAGAATGCGGGTGCTGCCCACAACGCCGGTAACGCCGGAGGCGGCGCCGTCCACCGCGCCGGAGATGCCGGAAATGGAGCCGGAAATTTCCTCCATGGCGGTTCGGAGCCGGTCCGCCTGACGGTGGAAGGACTCCATGGATTGATGGATGTAAGCGGCGTCCTCCCGGTACTGCTGCCCGGACTGGACTGACTGCGCCAGCTGCTGGGAGACCGTTTGCCCCAGACAGTCCGCCAGCTCCCGGGCGCTGGTGGCAAGGTACTTAACTGCGCCGGTGACGACTCCGCTGACCTCCTGGATGTGCCCGGCAGCCTCTCCACACGCGTCTGCCAAATGCCGGATTTCCTGCGCCACCACGGCAAAGCCGTGGCCTGCGGCCCCGGCCCGGGCGGCCTCAACGGAGGCGTTGATGGCGATGAGATCGGTGGAGGAGGAAATGGAGAGAATATCCTGAGTCAAAATGCTGATTTGATCCACGCTCCGGCTTTGCTCAATGGCCCGGTTCAGGGCGGACAGGATTTCCTCCGTTCGGGCCTGTACGTTTTCCATCTCCTGCCGGGCGGACTGCTCCATCTGCTCGGACCGGTCCCGCATTCCCAGGGAATAGCGGCTCAGGGCGGCGCAGGCGTCCGTCATCTGCTCCGCCTCCTCCTGTGTGCGTCCGGCGCTGGAGGTGATATCGGCCGTGTTCCGGGAGATTTCTCCCAGAGCGGCAGAGAGCTGCTCCGTCAGTCTGAAGAGCTTTCGGGCGCTGCCGGAGGAGGTCTCGGTCCGGCCCCGGATTTTGCCCACCACCCGGTTGAGGGAGCCGGAGCTGTTTTGCAGGGTATCCATGGCGTTTCGAATAGGGGCGACCACGTATCTGCGGATAATCCGCAGGGCCGCCCACACCAGAAGGACTCCCACTGTCAGGGCGGCGGCGCTGATAATCAGCGAGCTGACGTATACCGCAAAAAGGCGGCTCTGCGCGGCCTCCGCCTGGGCGCTGGCCGAGGCGGAAAGCGTGTCGATGCCACGCTCCGCCGCGCCGCTGTGAGCCGCCACTTCTCCGTTGGCGATGGCGTAAGCATCCTGGGTCTTGCTGTCGGCGCTGGCGCAGACCAGATGGACCAGGGCGTGCTTGAAGTCGGCGTAGTCGCTGAGCAGGCTCTCATAGGTTGCCCGGTCCGGTTCGGATACAAAGCGCTCATATTCCGCCAGCTGTCCGTCCAGCGCCGCTTCCTCCGCTTTAATCTCCTGCACCAGCTGGATCATGGAGGCGTGATCCGCCGCCACGATGTGAGACAGGGAGAGGCGGTGGAGGTCCATCATTGACCGGCGGATTTCCTCCAGGCTGGACTTCCCGGCCATATACTCGTCCACAATGACTCCGGCGTTGGCGTGAACGTTGTTGATGCTGAACACTGCCAGAAAGTTGGACAGAAGTATGACCAGCCCCAGCAGAGCTACCGGCAGAATCAGCCGCTGCTGCAAGGTGAGTTTTTCCTTCATGTGGATTCCTCCCATTATCGAGACATGATATTCTCCGCCATACGGTCCAGCTGGGCCTGGAGGGACGCGCCGGAGGGATTCCCCTCCGCCATGCTGGAGGCGAATTCCGTCACGGGGGACCAGAAGCTTCCGCCGATCCGCTGGAGCTGGGAAAATTCGGACTGGGCCAGCAGGGCGGCGATGGCGGCGGAATTTTGAACCTCCGGCGAGGCCGCGGCGGCGCTGTTGGAGGGCCCCTGTCCCCGGCGCTCGAAGCGCAGACGCTGGTTCTCCTCGCTGGTAATCCACTCCGCCAGCCGGGCCGCCCATTCCGGGAAGGCGGAATAGGCGTTTACGCCGATCAGCTTGCAGCCGGAGAAAGAGGCCATCTGCACCTGCTGCCCCTTACAGGTAAAGGTTGGGAGCTTGACGGCCCCGGCGCCGGCGCCCCAGGCCTCCTGGACAGCCGCGGCGTTCCAGATGCCGCTGACGCCGGCGATGACCGAGCCGTCCCGGACGCCCTTTACAAAATCCTCGTCGGTTCTGCTGGAGAAGGCGGGGCTGGCGGCAATGGACAGCATGGCCTGCGCCACGTCCACGCCGGTGATGGGCCCCTCCGTGCTGTTCCAGGTGCAGTAGTTGGTCAGGCCGTCCGGATTCAGCCCCACCGTCAGCCCGGTGTTGCCGAAAAAGGCGTAAACATACCACGCCGAGGTCCAGTCCATGGCGAATTTTCCCCCGGCCTCCTCTGCGGCGGCCAGAATGCCGTCCGTGGTCCGGACATCCTCCGGGTCGAAAAAGTCTTTGTTATAGTAGAGGAAATACCCGTTGTCCGCCGTCAGGGGATAGGCGTACAGGGTCCCGCCCACGCTGGCGGCCTCCACGGCGGCGGACAGGTTTTCCGCCCGGATGGACGCCGCGTTTTCAACAGGGTCCAGCGCTCCGGCGGCGGCCAGCGCAGCCACCTGATCGTCGGCAAAGGTGAAGACGTCCGCCCCGTTTTCCAAGTCCCCCAGCAGGACGTCCTTGCAGCTGGATTCACTCTGCGGCTGGCAGGTGATTTGGAGGTCGGCCTGCCCGGCGTAGCGGGAGCAAAAGGCGGCGGCGATCTCCTGCAAAAGCGCCATGTCCTCTTCCGCGCCCCAGACGGTGAGCTCCACGGCTTGCTGCCTGGTTTCGTCCTCACCGCCGCTTTCTGCTTCCTGCCGCCCGCAGGAGACCGGCAAAAGGAGCAGAGCGATGAATGGAAGCATGAGCAACGCCCGTTTTTTCATAGGATCATACCTTTCGGATAAAGTAACGGCGCACATGGTTTAACGCCGTGTACAGGCTCACGGCCAAAGCAAGGGTATTATACCATTATTCTCTCTGCTTGGCAACCGCTGAAAATACGGATACGAGGGACCAAGGCGCCTTGATCTATGGTGCGGACGCCGCTCGGAGCTCCTGCAGCTGCTTCACCCTTTTGTGGGCGCGGAACGCACGGCAGGCCGTGCCGGTTTACCGCCGGTTGAGCATAAAGAGCAGCCTGTAAAACAGCAGAGCCATTAAGTTAAGACCCCGCCGCTAAACGGCGGGGTCTTGACTTGCACCAAATGGTCGTTATTTAGAGCCTATCCCGAAATTAAAAATGAACAGAGAAGAGTCTGCGCCAGACAATAATAGCGCAGGACATCCGGCGGCTGAAGCTCTACAATATGCTGCCTGTGATATAAAAAGAAGTACCGGCCTGGTCCGCCCCTGCGGGAGCGGCGCGCCGCCCTGTGCGGCATGACTGCATAAAAAGAGCCTCTTTGGCGTCTGGTGGCAGAAGCCCGGGCTTTCGTAAAAGCAGGTCCATCCGTTTCCGGATGGACCTGTCCTTATCCCGCCAAGAGGATCGCCATATGGGCTAGGGTGGCGTTGTCGTTTTGGAACAGCTCGTCCCGAATCTGGTTGCGGAACTTCTGGTTATGAATCAGGCCCCGGCTGGCGAAAACCGTCAGGCGGAACAGCTCCTCCTTGTCCCCGGAGGCCCCCTCCCGGCAGCTCATGACCGCCAGGAAACGATAGAAGCTGTACAAATTGCAAAAATTCACATAGCTTTTCCAAAGCGTCTCCGCCGTGGAGGTGTCCGGGAGGACATGGTAGAACAACAGGGCTACCATCAGGTTCTCCATGAAATACGCCTTATCCGCGAAGCGCTCCTCGTACCGGGCCCGGGCCTCCTGCCAGGGGCCCAGCGGGATGGTAACGTCCACGCTGAATCCCTCCTGCGTCATCTGCGTGCAGAGGCTTTGGATTATCTCCGTCTGGACCGTAGTGAAATCCCGCCCGCGGACCTGCGCCTCTGTCAGTACCCGCAGGGCGTTGCTCAAGAATTTTTCCAGGGCGCGGCGGCTCCCGTCCGGCTCCGGCGCGTCCTCCGCTTCCATCAGGGCCCTGGCACGCCGCCGCCAGGCCGCCATGTCCGTCTCCCCCTCCGCCAGGGGCTTGAGGCCCATGCCCATCAGCAGCAGCCGGGAGGGCAGGGAAAACCGCCGGTTTTGAAGCATGTCCACACACCACTCCCGGATCAGCGGAAAATAAGGGGCCAAAGGCTGGTCCTCCGGGCAGCGGATCCCCTTGACCTCCTCTCTGGACAGGGGATCGGAGCGGAATTCCACTCCCTCCGGCAGGTTCCACAGCAGCTCCAGCACCCCCTCGCAGGCGGGGCTCAGGGAGCGCTCCAAATATCCGGCGGTGTAGTCCCTGCTCCGGGGAAAAATGCGGCAGACCTGGGGGAGGGCCTCATGCCCCTTCTCCGCCTGGAGAAGGCAGAGCCCGTCCTCCCGCAGCAGGGGACACGCCCCGCCGCTCATATCGAACTCCCCGTAATGCCCAAAGGGCGGGTCCTTCCGTATGCGGCGGAGGCCGTCCCCCAGCCGGGCGTTCAGCTCCGGGGAGCCCTCCTGCCGTTTTAAGCGCAGGTAATCCTTTTTGTCAAAGCTGATCCGCCAGCCCTTGCAGCAGGAATAGCGGCAGTCCGCCGCCAGGCAGCGGAAGTCGTCGTAACAGGCGGGGCGCAGGTCCTGCGTCACCAGGACCTTCTGGGGTTGTTCGGACATAGGTTGGCCTCCGTTTTCTTAAAATTCAAAAAGGGGCGGGCCGAAGCCCGCCCCTTCTGCCTATTGGGTTTTGAACAACTGCGTTCCGCTTCCCGGGGATTAGCCGAGGAGCTGCAGCACGCCCTGGGGAACCGCGTTGGCCTGGGCCAGCATGGCCTGGGCGGACTGGATCAGGATGTTGTTCTTGGTGTAGGCCATCATCTCCTCGGCAACGTCGGTGTCGCGGATGGTGGACTCGGCGTCCTG
>CAJUBX010000102.1 GCA_910585165.1 uncultured Oscillibacter sp.
GACCAGCCCGCCGTGACGGCCCCGTTTTCATAGAAGGTCAGGTCCGGGAACTCGGCCAGCTCCAAGCGCAGCTCCCCGCCGTCGAAGCCATAGACCAGGCCCCGCATTCCGGCCATGGCGGCGGTGGTCCAATAGAGGACCAGCTCCTCCTCCCCGTCGCCGTCCACGTCGGCCAGGGCGAACTCGTTTTTGGAGGCGGTCTCCAGATCGTTCCAGCTCCAGTCCAGCGTCTCTCCGCCGGGGAGAACGCCCTTCAAATACGCGTTCCACAAAACCTCTCCATAGGCCGGCCGCCGGGCCCCGTCCGCCTCCGGGGAGGCGGATTCCGGCGGGGCGTCGGCGTCCTCTGCCGGGAACTCCTCCCGGGAAGTATCTTCCGGCGGCGTTTCCTCCTCCGGCGCAGGGTCCTCCCCGGAGGGCTGTCCCGTCGTAATGACCGCAGGGCTAAACGAATTCGCCCCGCAGGCGCTGAGGGTCCCCAGGAGGAGTCCCAGGGCAAAGACCCCGCTCAAAAGCCAGATAAACTGTTTCATGCCGTTCCTTCTTTCCGGTGGAATTCTTTGTATCCTACATATAATAGACGATTGACCAGGGCCCTTTGTTTCATATTTCTTAAATTTTTTTCAAAATTTTCTCTCCGTATGCTAGGCCCTCCCTTCACATATACTATACAAAGCAACCCCATGAAAGGAGAGACTATGGAATCACATTATCCCTTTACCCTCCCGCCCCTGCCCTACGGCTACGACGCGCTTTTGCCGGAGATCGGGGAGCGGACGCTGCATTTTCACCATGACAAGCATTTCGCCGCCTATATCGAGAACCTGAACAAAATCCTGGAGAAGCACCCGGACATTCAGAGCTGGCCCCTGGAGCGGCTGGTCCAGGAGTGGCCCCGCCTGCCGGAGGATATCCGCCAGGGCGTGCGGAACAACGCCGGGGGGGTCTACAACCACGACCTCTATTTCAAAACCCTGGCCCCCGGCCCCGCCTCCTCCCCCTCGGGTCCCCTGGAGGACGCCGTCGTCCGGGACTTCGGGGACCTGGAGGGCCTGAAGGCCGCCATGAAAAGCGCCGCCCTGGGGCAGTTCGGCTCCGGCTGGGCGTGGCTGGTCAGCGACAGCGAGGGGCGGCTCTCCGTGGTGAAGACCCCCAACCAGGACACCCCCCTGCCCCTGGTTCCCCTGCTCTTGTGCGACGTGTGGGAGCACGCCTATTACCTGGACTTCCAGAACCGCCGGGGAGACTATTTCGAAGGCTGGTGGCGGAAGGCGGACTGGCCCGGCGTCTCCAGGACCTACGCCGCCCTGCTGGGAAACCGGCCCCGCCGGGCGGGGTGAAAAGTCCCTATTGACAAACCGGTCCATTGTGCGTATGATAGGCCTTGCAGGTGTCAAGACACCTGCAAGGCCTATTTTTCTCCGGCGGCCCTCCCGGCGGATACGCCGAAGAGACAAATACTACGAAAGAAACAGGTGCTTCCCATGGAAACTGTCAAGGCGTTTATGCAGCGCAAAAACATCGTGATCTCCGCCCGCCGCTACGGCATCGACGCTCTGGGCGCTATGGCCCAGGGTCTTTTCTGCTCCCTGCTCATCGGCACGATTCTCAACACCGTGGGCTCCCAGTTCCATATCGGCTTTCTGACCGCCGAAGTCATCGCCATCAACGGCGTGGGCTACACCATCGGCGGCATGGCCTCCTTTATGAGCGGCGCGGCCATGGCCGTGGCCATCGGCTACGCCCTCCAGGCCCCGCCCATGGTCCTGTTTTCCCTGGCCACGGTGGGCTACGCCTGCAACGCCCTGGACAAGGCCGGGGGCCCTCTTGTGGTTTTGTTTGTGGCCATCATTGCCGCCGAGTGCGGCAAGGCCGTCAGCAAGGAGACGAAAATCGACATCCTGGTAACGCCCATTGTCACCACCCTCATCGGCATCGGCGCGGCCTGGGTCATCGCGCCGCCCATCGCCTCCGCCGCCAGCGCCTTCGGTCGGCTCATCATGCGCGCCACGGAGCTCCAGCCCTTCCTCATGGGCATTCTGGTGTCCGTGCTGGTGGGGGTCGCCCTGACGCTGCCCATCTCCTCCGCCGCCATCTGCTTCGTCCTGGGGCTGACGGGTCTGGCGGGAGGCGCCGCCGTGGCGGGCTGCTGCGCCCAGATGGTGGGCTTCGCCGTCATGAGCTTCCGGGAAAACGGCTGGGGGGGCCTGGTGAGCCAGGGCCTTGGCACCTCCATGCTGCAAATGCCCAACATTGTCCGAAACCCCAAAATCTGGATTGCCCCCACCGTCACCTCGGCGGTCACCGGGCCTCTTGCCACCTGCCTGTTCCGCCTGGAGATGAACGGCGCGGCCATCAACTCCGGCATGGGCACCTGCGGCCTCTGCGGCCAGCTGGGGGTCTGGACCGGCTGGCTTTCCCCCAGCGAGCAGGCTCTGGCCAACGGGGCGGCGGCCATCGTCCCCGGGGCCATGGACTGGGCGGGACTGCTTCTCATTTCCTTCGTCCTCCCCGCCGTGCTCTGCCCCCTGGTCAACCAGCTCTGCCGGAAGGCGGGCTGGGTGAAGGACGGCGATCTGACCCTGGCGGGCTGAACGGCGCAGGCCGGGAGATTTCCCTCTTCGGGAAGTCTCCCGGTTTTTTTGTGGGTTTTTCCGTCGCCGCGCAAAGGTCAAGCGCCTTGTCCCGCGCCCCCGGAGGGAAATCCTCCTCCGGTTTTCCCTCCGGGAAAGGTCCCCGCTCTCCTTTCCCGACGCGTTTTTCCCCCGCCCGGCGTTAGAATGGGGGAACAACATCCTTTGAGGAGGGACAGGCTGTGGCATACGGGCAACTGACATTGGAACGGGAACGGGCCGGGCGGCTGGTGAACCTGGGGGTCCGCTTTTTTCTCTCGGCGGCGCTGACCGCCGGACAGACTGCCGGAGGGTCCGCCCCCTTCGCCCTGGGCTGGGTGGCGGCGGCGGGGCCGGGGCTGGAGGGTGGCGCGGCTCTGGCGGGGGCCTTTGCCGGAGCGGCGCTGTTTCTCCCCTTCGCCAAGGCCCTGCCCTTTCTGGCGGTTGCGGTGCTGATTCTCGCCGCCTCCACCGCCCTGGGGGGGACCTGGATTCCCTCCCGGCCTCAGCCTCTGGCCCTGGCGGCGGCGGGCCTTTTCGCCACTGTGGAGGGCATTTACATTCTCCAGTCCCTCTCCCCCCTGGAGCGGCTGGCGGACTGCCTGGCGGCGGGGCTGCTGGTGGCGGCCTCCGCCCGGCTGTTCTTCCCCCTCCTCCGGGGCGGGGAGGGCCGGGAGGTGGTGGACGGCCTCATCTTTCTGGCCGGGGCCCTGGTGACGGCGGTGGAGGACCTGGCGCTTCTGGGCTTCTCCCCGGCCCGGGCCCTGCTGTGCTTCCTGGCGGTCCTGGCGGCCTATGACCGGGGCCCCGCCGGGGGGGCGGCCTTCGGCCTGGGCCTGGGATTGACGGCGGAGCTTTGCGGAAGCCGCCTGCCCCTTACCGCCGCCCTGGGCCTTGCGGGCCTTGCGGCGGGAAGCCGGCAGGGGCGGCGGCGGACCGGGGCGGCGCTGGCCTTCCTGGCCTCCGCCGGGGCGGCGGCCCTGGCGGAGGGGCAGCCTTTGCCCCTTTTGCCCGAAGCGGCGGCGGGCGCGGCTTTGTTCCTGGCCCTGCCGGGGCGCTTTGTTGCCGGGAAGCGGGTCCGCCCCGCCATTCCCCCCGCCCAGGAGAAGGCCGCGGCTCAGAGCGCCCCCGCTCCCTGGCGGCGGCGGCTGGACCGGGCGGCGGCGGCCCTCCGGGACTTGTACGACAGCATCGGCCGGGCGGCGGCTCCGGCGGCGGACGAAAATCCCGCCATTGTCTTCGACCGCTCCGCCGAGAAGGTCTGCCGGGGCTGCGCCCTCTGCGAGCTCTGCTGGCAGAAGGACTACACAGGCACCTTCAACGCCATGAACGACGCGACGCCCTACCTTCTGGAGCGGGGCCGGGCCCTGGCCAAGGACTTCCCGGAGTACTTCACCGGGCGCTGCGTCCACCTGCCGGACCTCCTGGCCGCCATCAACGCGGAGCTCTCCGCCTTTCTCCTCCGGCGGCAGTACCGCAGGCAGCTGGAGGAGACCCGCCGCAGCGCCCGGGGCCAGTACGCCCAGCTCTCGGAGCTTTTGACAGCTACCGCCGCCGGGCTGGAGGCCGCCGCCCCGGCCATGGCGGCGGGGAGCCCCTGCCGGGTGGGGGCGGCCCTGCGGCCCAAGGAGGGGGAGACGGTCTGCGGGGACACCGTGGCCTCCTTCTGCACGGACCGGGGGCTCTGGTGCCTTCTGCTGGCGGACGGCATGGGCAGCGGCGAGCCCGCCCGGAAGGAGTCCGCCCTCGTCTGCCGCCTGCTCCAGCAGTTTCTGGAGGCGGGGGTGGCCCCAGAGGCGGCGCTGAAAACCCTGAACTCCGCCATGGGCCTCCGGGGGGCGGAATCCGGCGTCTTCACCACCGTGGACCTGTGCGTCTACGATCCCGGGGCCAGGGAGGCGGCGTTTTACAAGTGCGGCGCGGCCCCCAGCTACTTGAAGCGGGGCGGCGTGGTCCGGCGGGTCACCGGGGCCAGCCTGCCGGTGGGCCTCCAGGGCCCGCCGCCGGACGTGACCCGGGCCCCTCTGGCCCCCGGGGGCTTTGCCGTCATGGTCAGCGACGGCGTGGCGGACCCGGCGGAGGACGAGTGGCTTTTGAATCTGCTGGCGGGCTGGACGGGGGACGACCCCCAGGATTTGGCGGGGCTTATCCTGGCGGAGAGCGTCCGCAGGGAACGCCTCCGGGACGACTGCGGGGTCCAGGTGCTGTACTGTCCGGAGGCGAAGGCGGGAGAGGTGTAAGCCTCTCCCGCCTTTTCTCTTATGCGTCGCTCTCTAAAAACCAGGGATCCTCCATCACCTTCACCCCTGTAAGGGTTCCGTACCCTTCGGCGTCCGGTTTTCCGTAGTCCCGGACGGTCTCGATGCAAAGAGAACCCCCCTCGCTTGCCAGGGACCGGATCACGCCGTGGAACCCGCCTCCGGTCGGACTTTCCCCGTTGGAGATCAGAATGTCCCGGATATAGCGCACCGCCTCCCCGTTATAATACCACTGCTCCTCTTCCGCGTCATAGGTGACGCCGAAGGGCGCGTAGGACTCCTCTATCGCCCTGCGTTCTTCCTCCGTCATCTCCCAGTCCCCGGCCACGGCGGTGGGGGGCACGGAATTTTGAAGGGCCTCCACGTCCCGGGAGGCGAACGCCTCCTCCGAAAAGGCCTCCACTCCGGTGAGAATTCCGCTTGGGTCATAGGATCCGTCGGCCCGGCGGACAAGCCTGCTCCTGTCCCGGACGGCGTATACGTCCACCGTGCCCTCCGCGTCGAAAAAGTCTATTCCGGCCTGGGTTCCGTCCTCCGGCAGGGGATAGTAGTCCTCAAACCAGCGCACCCGTTCGCCGCCGAACCACAGCGCGTCTTCCTCCCCGTCATACCGCAGGCCGAAGGGCTCGTAAGGCGAAAACCGTTCCGCAGGATCCGCTTCCCGGCCCTCCCCGCCGTCTTCGGCAAACGCCGCGGAAGCCTCCGCCGCGCCCGCCCCCTTCCCCGGGGTATTCCAAGCGTCCGCCGTCAGGGCGGGTCCGGAGTCCCCCGCCGCCGCCATGGGGCCGCACCCGGCCAGGCACCCGCTCAGCAGCGCCCCGCACAGCGCCGCCGCCAGATATCTTGTCATCCCGTTCACCCTTTCACGCTTCTTATTCGTCATGCGTCTCCCTCCAGGGGGAAGGTCACAATGACCGTAAACAGGTCCGCCACCGTCTCCACCCGGAAGCTTCCGCCGCAGGCCTCCGTAAAGGATTTGGCGATGCTCAGGCCCAGCCCGCTGCCGCCGTCGGTGCGGCTTTCGTCTCCCCGGACGAAGCGGGCGGCGAAGTCCACCCCCTCGGAAAGCTCCGTCCGGCTGGTGTTCCGGATGCTGGCCTGAGCCAGGCCGGCGGCCTCCGTGCCTTCCGCCGTCTTCAGCTCCAGATACACCCGGCTTCCCTCCAGGGCATAGCGCAGGGCGTTGTCGATGAGGTTTTGGAACACCCGGTAAAGCC
>CAJUBX010000103.1 GCA_910585165.1 uncultured Oscillibacter sp.
TCTGGAGAAAGCTCTTTCCTGTCCATCTTTGATTATTTGCGGATAGGCTCTAAATTCCCGCCTCCGTGTAAAAGGCTCTAATAGTGCTGAATTTGCAAAGGCCAGGTTTTTGACAAGTAAAATTGACAGCAATGAGTTATTAAACCAAAAGAACGAATATAAAGCGGATTCGCTACGGTATAAACACACGGCTGCGGCTTTATTCTATATTGCTGTGAAATGCTATGATAATGGAGATATTGATAGCTGTAAAAAAAATCTCCGTAAGGTTCTGCGACTTTATGACGAAAACACTATTGTTACATCTCAGTTTGAATTTTATTTGGCCAAAATGTGGCTCATAAATATCCAGTCACCAGCAGAGACGGCGTGAAAAAACCGTTGGATGGGCGGCTGGCTATTGCGGAGGAAAACAGCACACTATGGAAACCGTCAGACGCGGCTATGAGCCGAAGGACGAAAAAGAGTTTGGCCCCAAGGCGGCGGGCAAGCTGAACGCCGCCGCCCAAGAGCTTGTTTTTCTGATGGATCGGGGCTATGATACAAAGTCCGCCTCCACCTTTGTGGGGAACCACCATCTGCTCTCCGAGCGCCAGCGGCTGGCCCTGGCCCGGCTCCATGAGGAGGAGCTGGATGTCGCACTGCTTACCAGGATGCAGATGGAGGAGATCGCGGAGCTGTTTGCCCGTGCGAAAGTGGAGCCGGGCCTCTGAACAGAGAAAACCTGACGGATTTCCGTGAGCACCGCGGACAAATCACGGCTGACAGCCTAATCAGCGAGAGGAGGCACACATCATGGCACTGGAATGGGAACAGGGACAGCGGCCCTCCCGCCTGGCGGCGGCCCTGCTGGGGGCCGTCCTGGGCGGAGCCCTGGGGACGGACTGCTTTCTGGCGGCGGAGCAATTCGTGGGCGTGGCCGCCGTCCTCTGCGGCGGGATCATCGCCCTCTGGGCCGTCACCGGCGGCGAGCTGTTCGTGGGAAGGAGGACCCGGGCGGGGGCCTTGCTGGCCCTTCCGCCGGTTGTTTTATGGGGCGTTCTGGCCAATCACCTGCGCGCTGCCCTGGAATCCGCGCCGGGGGATCCGGCGGCAGTCTGGCGGGCCTTCCTCAGCCCGGAGACGGTGAATGGTCCTGACAGCGGCATCCGGTACTGGCTTCCCCTGGCGGGACTGCTTGGAGCGGCGCTGGCTGTCTGGATTTTCCTCTTCCTCCGGGCTGTCCGGGAGGAGCGGCGGGTTAGACAAGCCCTCCAGCCCCTCCGGATCGCCTTTGACCCGCCGCCGCCGGACCTGGAGGTCTTCATGCCCAGGGAATCTTGGATCCGCCCCTTCCGGCTCCAGCGGCGAATCAGCCGGGGGCTCTGGCTGGCGGCGCTCTTCGCCTGTCTCTGGCTGGACGCCCTGACGGGACACAGACAAGTCTGGTTCCGGGCCCTGTGCGGCATGGGGTTCAGCTTTTTGGCGATTCTCTCTCTGTCCGGACCCTCCGGGCAGATCTGCGCCGCCGGGTCCGCCATGTACGCCCAGAGGGATGGGACGCTGTGGCGGATCGCCCTGAACGGCCTTGTAAGCGCGGACCTCCACGTGCGCCTGTCCTGGCTGGTCCCCATCTGGGAGCAGATTCCCCATGCCCGGCGGTCCTCCGTCAAATCCGCTGCGGCTGTGGTCATGGAGCAGAACCGGACCGTGGGTACCAAACTTGAGAAGCTCAAGCTGGAGGAGGAGTCCCCCTGGGCGTGGATCGTGACCCACAGCGGCGGCACCAAGCTCTTCATCCCCAAGGTCTACCCCAGATTCAGCCCGGTTCCCGGAGATACGGAGGCGCTGAAAGAACCTCCACCCGTCCGGTGGCTCAATCCTGTGGTGACATTGCTGATTACTGTCCTCTGTTTGACAATAGGCGCCGGCATGGGACTGCAAGAGGAATACCGGGCCGCTCACCAGCCCCCGGAGCCGCCTCCAGCGGAAACGGTCACACCCGCCCCGGACGAAACCTCTTCCATCACCGCGGCGATCACGCCCAAGGTGATTGGAGACTACTACTTAAACGGCCTGATTCTCCGCACCGACGATGAATTTCAGGCGTCCACCACCGAACTGGAGGATCGGGAGAATGGCCTCAACTACCGGCTTTACCTGCAATACGGCGTGAGTGAGGAGGCGGCCCAAATATCTCTGGAACAGACAGAGAGAGAACAGGTCCGGTATCTCCGCCCGGACAGCGGGGAGTTCCTCTGGGGGATGGGAGACAATGGAGTCACCTACCGCTACAACCTCCGGTCAGTGGACCTCCCACACGGACAAACCGCTCACACCGCCGTGGCCCGGTCCGAGCGTGGGACGCTGCTGATCGTGGAGTGCGTCCACGCTGAAGATACCGGGGAAGAACTGGCCCGGGGCACGATGCTGTATATGCTGGAAAACCTCCAGTTCACCGGCCCGGCCATCACGGAGGAGAACTACCAGGACCAGCTCCGCCCTGCCGTCAACATGGGCTTCAACTACTGCGGTCAGGCATTCTTCAAGGCCCCGAAAGGGATGTTTGAATACGACGCTTTTATTGATACCTTCATGCCCTGCGGCGGAAAGGTGAATTACTACGACGGCGGCATTTCCATGATGACCAAGGCCCACGGCCTCCGGGTCTCCGCCGCCGTTGTCCCCAGCGAGGGCACCGCCATGGATGTAGTGGAGCAGGTGTATCAGGACCTGAAGGCGGCGGGGCGGCAGTATGACGAACAGGCGCTGTTCCAGGACGCCTACAACGAGGAGGGCAACAACGCCTGCCGCCTCACGGTCTACTATGACGGCGGGCGCACCCGCGTCACGGTGCTGGTGGCGGTACAGGAGCGGGAGGGGTGCTATCTCTTCAAGGAGATGACCTGTCTGCCCGAGGAGGTTGACAGCGAATATACGGCGGTCTTCAAGGAGATGGAGGCAACCTGCGGCATCCAGGTCTCCGTGATGGAGGACCTGGGGCGGCACAGTCAATGACAGAAAGAGAGGAAACGGCATGAATCTGGAATGGGAACAGGAGAAGCCCCGTGAAAATGTGATTACCGGGACGGTGGGGGCCTTTTTGGGCTCTTTGATCGGCGTGGCCTGTATCGTGCTTCTCTACAAGCTGGGGTATTTGTCGATGGTCTCCGGCGTGGTGATGGCGGTCTGCTCCATCAAGGGCTATGCCCTTCTGGGAGGGAAGCTCACCAAGAAGGGCGCGGTGATCTCCTGCCTTTTGATGCTTGTGATGACTTACATCGCCAATAAGCTGTGCTTCGCCCTGACGGTGATGGAGGCTGTCTCCGAAACGGAAAAGGTGGGTTTTTTCCGCGTCTATCAGAACCTGGGGCGGCTGCTGGAGGACAGCGAGTTCAGCCGGATATTCTGGGGAGAGCTGGTGATGCTGTACCTCTTCACCCTGGCGGGCAGCGCCTCGACCCTGATCCCCGCCTTCCGCAATCCTGAAAAGCGCTCCGCCCGCCCGGAGACCGCGGCGGAACCGGAGGAGGAGCCGGCGCTTCAAGGGGAGTTCTACGCCCTGGACAAGGACTGGATGAAGCCTCTGCGGCTGAGCATCTGCGTGCCCGCCCTGATCTTCCTGGCGGTGATCCTGCTGGTGATGCTGATCAGCTCGCCGGAGATGGACGCCCTGGCCTCCATTCCGATTGGAATCGGCGGCGCCCTGACCATCCTGCTGACAGTCGTCGTCATGGTGCAGAATATCAACCTCTGCAACTCGTTCCATATCCTCTTCGTCCGGGCGGAGGGGAGGCTCTGGCAGGTGGACCTTCAGAAGTTCTGCTTCGTCCCGGACTGGCACACGCAGACCCAGGGCCGCCGGGAGGCCATCCGGCGGGACATCCTCCGGGAGATTCACAGCCGCCTGGCGGGGGAGGCCCCGGCCTACGGGCCCAAGGCCCTGGTGGAGCTCCAGGACCTCCAGGCCGTCAAAGAGGACAAGTGGAGCTGGACCGTTACCTATGAAAAGGAGAACGGCGGACGCAAAAAGTTGAAGATTGGCAAGGGGTATCCGAACTTCTGTCCCGCCCCTGGGCTGGAGCAGCCCCAGGGGCCGGTACCCTGCCGGTGGACGGCGGCGGTAATCGCCCTGCCCCTGGCGGCGGCGGTGCTGGGGAGCGGCGTCTACTATCACCTTCAGGTCCGGCAGGCGGTATCCGATGCACCGGAGAAACCCGTGGAGGAGGCGCCGGCGGAGATCAAACGCATCCCCGCCCGGGTGCCGGAGACCTTCACGGAGTTCGAGATGTCCGAGGTCTGGTTCCGAATGGACGGGGCCTTCCAGTACGGACGGCGCATCTTCCTGGACAAAGAGACGGGGACACGCTACCGGGCTTATGTCCAGTACGGCGTGGACGAGAGCGACGCCTGGGACACCCTGACAAACGGCCTCAGCGAGCACCGGACCTCCGCCCTCTATGACCGTTTTGACGCCGTCTATCTGGAGGACGGCCTTCTGGCGCCCCTGGATGAGACTTCAAAGTACAACATCGTCTCCGTCTACCTCACCGACGGGCAGGTATACCACACCGCCTCGGTGCTCTCAGAGGACGGGGTCCTGTTCACCCTGGAGGCAGAGCACAACACCGGTGGGCAGAGCCCGGAGAATGTCCTGTCCAACCTGATGTACACCCTGGAGAGCGTCCGCTTTGCGGGCCCGGCGGTGACGGAGGAGAACTACCGATCCCAGATTCATATTTCAGAGGTCCGGGACTGCGCCTACATGGCGGCGGCCTATCTGAAAACCGACCTCTTTGGACACGACGCCTTTGTGGATGTCTATGTCCCGTACAGCGAGACGCCTGTCTACTCCGCGGATGGCCGGGCCATTCGGACAGAGGCCCACGGTCTGCGGGTCTATGTGACCATTCTGCCGGGGGAGAACGCAAAAGACGTGATCGAGGCCCGTCATCAGGAGCTGGCCGCCACAGGGCAGGTCTACGAGGAGGGCGTAATAGACGAGGAGTACCGGGAGGACCTGGACGCCGCCTGCAAGCTGACCACCTATCAGGAGGACGGGAAGGACCGCCCCGCCGTGCTGTATGCGGACCGCAAATGGGAGGGCTATTATCTCCTTCGGGAGATCACCGGATTGCCGGAGCTGGTGGACGAGGAGTACCCCGCCCTGCTGGAGGAGCTGGAGGGGATCGTTGGTCTGAAGATGCCCGTGCTGGAGGAGCTTGGAAAATGACCGCCGGGAGAAGGCGGCGGGCGAAATTCGATATGGAGGTTGGAATAGTATGAAAACCTGTAAAATCGGGCTGTTTGCCACGGCTGTTACCCTGGGGGTGTTTTTGCTGCTGATCCCCACCGCCGCCTTTTGCGTGTACATGTTCCTCCAGGCGCCTCTGTCCGGGGGAGGGCGGCCGCTGTTTGCCGCCGGAGCGGCGCTCTTTGGGAGACTGACCGCCTTTGCCGCCTACCGGGGGCTGTACCTGGGACCGTCCTGGGCGGAGTACAACGGGGAGGGCGTCGTCTTCCACCCCTCCCGCCGGGAGCGGTACAATTTCCGCTGGGAGGAAATCCCCGGGCGCCGGGTGCGGGCGGGGACCTGGAACGGTGGATATGTGTTTCTCATTTCGTTGGCCAATGGGCGGGAGCGGAAGGTGGCCCTGAACCACTTTGCCAGGGGCTTTCGGGATTTTGAGCGGACGCTGGAGTCCGCCGGGGTCCTGGGGCGGATCGGGGTCACCACGAAGGAGGACTTCCGGCGGAGCGCGGAGCAGATATTCTCTCAGTTTGAGGGCTTCGGGGGGACAGATGCCGGAGGCCAGGGGCCGGGGAGGAGGGGAGTACGGTGAACACCGGGCGGCGAATCGCCGTTGACATTTTGACCGCGGTATTCCTGGTCCTCTTCCTGCTTTCGCTGCTGTACTACCGGACCGGATCGCTGGAAATGATGCCGACGGAGGAGGACCAGGAGAAAATACGAGGGATTACCATGATCGGTATGGTTCTCTTTGGCGGGCTCTGCGCTGTATTTAGGGCGCACTCCGCAAGTCCATCAAATAAGGGGAGACAAGCAGGAGGCAG
>CAJUBX010000104.1 GCA_910585165.1 uncultured Oscillibacter sp.
TGCCTCCTGCTTGTCTCCCCTTATTTGATGGACTTGCGGAGTGCGCCCTAAATATACCGAAATGCTGCTTGACGCGCCTAAATCCGCCCGCCCCCGGATTTATGAGAAAATCGAAACCGCCGATATGCAAAAGGCGGATTTAGAAATTGACCTTTCAAAACTGCGCATTGCAAACAAAATCCGCTATACCGAAGCGGAAATTGTGGCGTGGTTGAAATTGTTCTGCAAGGGGGACTTGTTCGATATGGAATTTAGGCGGCGGATTATCGACACGTTTATAAATTCCGTGTACCTGTATGACGATAGGGTAGTTGTGTTTTACAATATCCGCGGCGGCAAACAAGTTTCCTATATTGATATGCTGGACGCAACCGAAGGCTTCCCCGGCCTTGACGATGAACCCGCCCCCAGCGATTCCACCGAAAATGCGGACGCAAAAAAGAAGCCGGACACCGTTTCCGGTGTTCGACTTCTTAATGGAATGGTGGACGATACAGGACTCGAACCTGTGACCCCCTGCACGTCAAGCAGGTGCTCTAGCCAGCTGAGCTAATCGTCCGAAGCGAACACATATAAGATACACGAACAGGCCGGGTTTGTCAAGCCCTTTCTTGCGCTTTTCTCTTTTTTCTGCTATACTGGCGGCACAAAGCCGGGAAGGAGCTGATTCCATGAGAAAATCCGCCTTAGTCACCGGGGCCTCCCGGGGCATCGGAAGGGCCGTGGCCGCCGCCCTGGCCGGGGAGGGCTGGGCCGTGTGCGTGAACTTTCTGGAGCGGCGGGAGGCCGCCGGGGAGCTGGTCCAAGAGCTCCGAGCCCGGGGCTGCGCCGCCATGGCCTTCCAGGCGGACGCTGCGGACCGGGCGGCGGTGGAGGCCATGGTCCGGGCCGCGTCGGAGGAGCTGGGGCCCGTGGAGCTTCTGGTGAACAACGCGGGAATTTCCCACCAGGGCCTCTTTCAGGACACGGACGACGAGACCTGGGACCGCCTTCTGGCGGTGAACCTCACCGGGCCCCGGAACGCCATCCGGGCGGTCCTGCCCCACATGCTGGGGGAAAAGCGGGGCTGCATTGTCAACATCTCCTCCATCTGGGGACTCCGGGGGGGCAGCTGCGAGGCGGCCTACGCCGCCGCCAAGGCGGGGCTGGTGGGCCTGACCCGCTCCCTGGCCCTGGAGCTGGCCCCGTCGGGCATCCGGGTGAACTGCGTGGCCCCGGGATGCGTGGACACGGACATGATGCGGGTTTTGAGCGGGGAGACCCGGGCCATGCTGGCGGAGGAGACCCCCCTGGGCCGCCTGGGGCGGCCGGAGGACATCGCCCAGGCCGTGGCCTTCCTGGCCTCGGACAGGGCGGCCTTCATCACCGGGCAGGTGCTGACCGCCGACGGCGGGTTCATCGTATAGCGGCGCAGAGGAAAAGGGAGGCCGGAAGGCCTCCCTTGTTCGCGGTCACTGGTAGCGGTACTGCATCCCGGTGTACTGCTCGATGCAGCTGAAAAACAATTCCCGGCTTCGAAATTCCAGCAGCTTGCAGTCCTCCTCCTCATGGAAGGACACGATGCGGCGGCGGGTGTCGACCCAGACGCGCCAGAGGTTCTGGGCGGTTGTTGTTTGCTCCATAAGGGGGGCTCCTTTCTTTCCGTCTACTGTATAAGACGATTCGGGGGGCGGTTTTGTTTCAAGATTTTTGAAAAATTTTTAAAAATTTTTTCACCGCTCTCCCGCCGCCGCCGGAGTCCCCCGGGGAGGGACTTAAAAGGACTCCCCGGGATAGACATAGGCGGCTTCAGGATAGACAATGCTCCCGGCAGCCGGGAAGCTGTAGGGGTTTTCAAGGCCGGCGGGGAGGCGGCCCTCCACGGCGTCCCGCTCCGCGCAGGTCAAAAGCCGGTGGGTTTCGTCCGTAAGGCCCAGGGACTCCAGGGCCTTTACCGTCTCCGTGGAGTAGACGGAGAGGTCCAGATAGACGGAGACGCTGCGGGGGCCGGTCCAGCGGCCTGTCAGGCTGGTGAGGGAATAGTAAAGCTCCAGCTGGCCGCAGTAGGCGGCGCGGTCATAGTCCTCGTCCGGCAAAAACATGGTCTTTCCGAAGTGTCCCGCCTGGATGTCCCGCCGGATGGCGCCCTCCAGGACCTTGGCCTGCTCCGCCGTCAGGTCCAGGGAGTCTGACTCGCCGGTCTGGGGGTTATAGAGCCGGGACAGGTAGCCCCCCGTAAGGCGGGACGTCTGATCCGGGCCATAGACGGAGGAGAAGATGTTCGCCTCCTGGACTGCGGGGCTGACGGCCAGGGCGGCCAGCTTCCTCAGGGCCTCCGACTGCTCTATCAGCGCCGGGGTGCAGGGAATGCTGTAGCTGCGGCCGGCGCTCTCGTCCTCCCCGTCCCGGAAATACTCCAGGATAATCCAGACATGGCGGTAGCCTTTTTCGGGGAGGCGCTGCCGGTCCAGCGTGTCCCGCTCCGCCAGGATGGCCCGGTGGGCCTCCAGCACCTCTTGGATGGCGGCGGGGTCCGTCAGTTCGCTATGAAGGCTGTTGCCGTTCAGGCCGCTCGTGTAGAAGAGAAGGGACTGGACCTCCTCCGCCCGGGGGACCCAGGCCTCCAGGCCGAAGGGATCCGCCGCCACGGCGAAGCACAAAGCGGCAGAGGCCAGCACCGTGGCCAGGGCCCCCTTCCAGCTGCCCCGGAAGACCCGGAGGGATTTGCTGAGCAGCATGGAGGCGATGTAATAGCCCAGGACCCCGGCGGCGGCCATGCATGCCGCCATGGGCGCCGCGCCTGCGGTGGTGCGGGTCTGGAAGCCCTCGCAGAAAATGCTGTAAAGAACCATGCCCCCGGTAAAGGCGGCGCAGAGGGCCACGCCGTAGCGGAACACCGGCTTCATCCACCCCACGGCCACCACGTCCCCGGCGCTCTCGCTCCGGCGGCGGCGGTACAGGGCCCAGGCGCAGCCCAGCAGCGCCAGGCCCGCCAGGGCGTATACGGCAATGTACCAGCCGTTCACTAAGGTGACGGACTCCAGCACCCCGTTGTCAATCCAGCCGTCGGGGGTGACAATCTGGCGGTAGGACGCGTCCACGCTGGGCTTCCGCGTCAGGAACATGACGGGGCTCAAAAACTCCAGCACGCCCTCGTAGGCCCGGTCCACGCCGAAGTAGAACATGCTCATCAGCCGGGCGGCCAGCCACTCCGCCCCGGCGGCCAGGAAGTGGAAAATGAAGTAAAAGGCGGCGAAGGCGAAGGGGTTGCCGGTGATGAAGACCACCAGCGTGGCGGAGGCAAAGAAGAACAGGCTCTCCCCCAGCACGCACAGGATGGTCACCAGCAGGCCCGCGGGGTCCACGCCCGCCGCCGCGGCGGAGACCAGAACGGACAAAGCCCCGGTGACGGCGTAGGGAATCAGCATCATGGAAAGGCCGGAGAGAAAGTTGGTTGCGAAAAGGCCCTTCCGGGTGATGGGCAGGGAGTGGTACATGCCGGCGCTGCGGGGATTGTACAGCCAGCCCCAGGCCGCCAGGGCGCAGAGGGCCGCGTAGACAAGGGAGAGGGCGGGCAGAAACCAGGTCACGACGGAGTAATACCCCAGGGTGAATTCCAGGGGGGTGGAGATACGGCGGCCGAAGCCGCCGCTTTGCAGCATGACCGTCAGCAGGGCCAGGGGGGCCAGGGCCCCCAGGACCGACGCGCCGCCCCACAGCGGCCAGAACCGGGTGAGGTTCTTTTTATAAAGCGCGGGGTTAAAGTACGATGTCTTTGACCGCATAGTCGGCGCCTCCTAACTCATAGATGAAAATTTCCTCCAGCGTCAGCGGCACGGCGTCCACCAGCATGGGCTCGTAAACCGCCAGGCGGTTGGTGGCCTCCGCCGCGCCCATCCGCATGATGAGGGTGTGGATGCGGCCCACGTGGGAGGCGTGGAGCACCTCCAGGTCCTCCGGCACGCCGCCGCCGTCCTTGAAGACCACCTGGAGCTTGACCATATTGTCCTGCAGCTGGGCCAGGGACCGCTCCAGCAGCACCTTCCCGTGGTCCAGGATGCCCACGTGGTCGCACACGTCCTCCAGCTCCCGCAGGTTGTGGGAGGAGACCAGGACGGTGGTTCCCCGCTGGCTGACGTCCCCCAGCACCAGCGACCAGACCTGCCGCCGCATGACCGGGTCCAGGCCGTCCACGGGTTCGTCCAGCACCAGGTAATCCGGCATGGCGCTGAGGGTCAGCCAGAAGGCGGCCTGCTTCTGCATGCCCTTGCTGAGGCGGCGGAGGGGCCGCCTTTCGTCGATTTGGAAGACCTCCTTCAGCTTCTCGTAGCGCTCCAAGGAGAAGGTTGGATAGAAGCCCCGCAGAAAGCGGCACATGTCCCGGACGGAGGCCTGGGGGAAGTAGTACCAGTCGTCGGCGATGGCGGCGATCCGGCATTTCAGGGCCTCGTTTTCCCACACGCCCTGCCCATCCACGGTCAGCTCCCCTTCGTCCTGGCGGTAGATGCCCGTGAGGCAGCGGATCAGGGTGGATTTTCCCGCGCCGTTGGGGCCCACAAGGCCGTAGACGCTGCCGGCGGGGACGGACAGCGTCGCGCCGTCCAGGGCGGCGAAGCCGTCGAAGCGCTTGACGGCGTTGGTTACTTGAATCATGGCATTTCCTCCTTGCCTTTCCCGGCGGGGGTCCCGCCGGATGGTTCTTCTTGAAGAAGAACCATCAGTTCTTCCTGCCGGACGCCCAGGTAGCGCAGCTCCGCCAGAAGCTCCCGGACCTTTTCCCACAGCTCCTTCCGGCGGGACATGCCCGCGTCCGCTTCCCCGGCGGCGAAGCTGCCCTTGCCGGGAACCGAGTAGATGTACCCCTCCCCCTCCAGCTCGTTATAGGCCCGCTGGATGGTGTTGGGATTGATGGACAGCTGCGTCGCCAGGGACCGGACCGAGGGGAGCTTTTCGTCGGTTCCGATGGCCCCGGTGACGATCAGCTTGCGCAGCCCATCCTTGATCTGCTCGTAGATGGGGCGGGAGTCCCGGTAATTAAGGCTGATCACCGCATACCTTCCCTTCCGCGGCGGGGCTTCCGCCGCACATAGTTGGTGAACTGTATTAACTGTACTAATAAAACTAACACAGTTTAGGGCGCTTGTCAAGCGGCAAAGGGAAATTTCCGGCGGCGGGGGAGAAAAATTTCCCGGATTTCCCGGAAAAATCCTGAATTTGCCCTTTACAATGGGAAAACCCTATGATATAGTAACGAAGTCCGCCCGGCGGACGAATCCCGCCCCAGCGCTTTGCACCGCGGAGCTTCACCGGCCCGGCGCACAGTACTGCGGGGAATCATTTGAAAGGTGGAAACCCATTATGCTTCGCAAGGAAGAAAAGACCGCGATTATCAACGCCAACCGCACCCACGAGTCCGACACCGGCTCCCCCGAGGTCCAGATCGCCATCCTCACCGAGCGCATCAACGTCCTCACCGAGCACATGCGCCAGAACCCCCAGGACAAGCACTCCAACCGGGGGCTTTTGAAGATGGTCGGCAAGCGCCGCAGCCTCCTGGACTACCTCCAGAAGAAGGATGTGGAGCGCTACCGCGCCCTCATCGCCAAGCTGGGCATCCGTAAGTAAGAGCAGAAAAGGGCGACGGATGCCGTCGCCCTTTTTCCGCGCGGCGGGGCTTTATGGAACACGCAGGGGGAAGCCGCCATGGGTTTCCCCCCCCCTCCCCGGGCGGCTCTCTTCCTCTCCGATGGCCTTCAAACTCTCACCACCCCGGCGGGAGCCGCCGCTTTTTGTGTTTGAACGTTTCCCCGGTCTCCGGAGAAAGGTTCAAATACGAAAAGGACGCTCCCGGACAACAAATGAAAAGGAGCGTAACTATGTCTACCATCATCACCCAAAGGCAGTTCCCCCATTACCGCAGATACGAAATGGAGCTGGCGGGCCGCCCCCTGACCCTGGAGGTCGGGAAGCTGGCGGAGCTTGCCAACGCCGCCGTCATGGTGGGCTACGGCGACACCCGGGTCCTGGTCTGCGCCAC
>CAJUBX010000105.1 GCA_910585165.1 uncultured Oscillibacter sp.
TGATGCAGTTCGCCATGATGCCCCTCCAGGGCCTGAGCCAGGGGGCCCAGCCCATCATCAGCTACAACTATGGCGCACGGAACCCCCAGCGGGTGAAGGACGCCTTCGCCTGTCTGCTGAAATCCTGCGTGGTCTACTCGGCGGTTCTCTGGGCGGTGGTGCAGCTGTTCCCCCGGGTGTTTGTGCAGATTTTCAACAACTCCCCGGCGCTGGTGGATTACGCCGCCCGGGCCCTGCGGGTCTATATGGGCACCACCTGCCTGTTCGGCGTTCAAATCGCCTGCCAGCAGACCTTCGTGGCCCTGGGAAACGCCAAGACCTCTTTGTTCCTAGCGGTGCTGCGGAAAATTATTCTGCTGATTCCCCTCATCTACATTCTGCCGAACTTCTTCGCCGACAAGGCCTTCGCCGTCTTCCTGGCGGAGCCCGTGGCAGACTTCCTGGCGGTGTGCACCACCGCCTCCATGTTCGCCGTTCAGTTCAAGCGGAGCATGGCGGAGCTGGAACCGGCTTAGGAAGCCAGGCACTTTGGGCCCGCCTTTTCAGCGCCGAAAATGGGACAGGCCGTGAAGCGGCGGATCGAAAAAAAGCTGTGGGGCGTTGCAGAATGAAGAATCTGCAGCGCCCCAAATTCTGCGCGGAAGCAGAGGGCAAGTGGAAAACATGTGCAAAATCAGTGTCATTTTTGTAAAATGGGTAAAGCAACGCCAGCCTGAGCTGCAAGCAGCGAGCTTTTGTGGAAAATATTCTGTTTTCTCCCGCTATGCTGTCATTTTTTCGGAAACACGGGTTTGCAGCCTTCCGCGTTCCCGCTTCATCCAGAGTTTTTCAAGTCAACGGCAAGCGCCAGAAGAAAGGGCTCTGTACGAATATTCGCTTTGCCTCTGGTGAGAAAACGACGAAAAGCAAAGTCGTTTTTCAACAATCCAAAAGCCCTTCTGCCTGAATGGAACGGCAAAGCCGCAGATGAATCCCCCGGGGAGAAGTAATATTTTCGGTGGCCTGCGCCCGCTTTTCCTAAGAGCCTGTTTAAAATCTGACGGAATATCGGATTGGTACAGATTTTTTTGCCGGGCAAGGCGATTTGACGCAGGAATCCTGACGGATTTCAAGTCAAATCAACGCAGTCCCAGCGAAAAAAGGTGTGTCAAGACGGCGTTTCGGCAGATTTTAAACAGGATCTAACATGTCTTTCGCAGCCGCAAGGTCTTGGGTTGGTTGATATCCTTGGCACAGCAGTACCACGCCGTGGTAACCAGCTGCCCGTCTATCCATTCACTGCTCTCGCGCCGCAGGGGAAGCCTTCTGCCCTGGGCGCAGATGAAGCAGTCCTCTTTCGGATCATAGCCCATGTTCTCAATCCGCCCGAACTGTTTTCTGAACTTCGTCTTTTCCTGCTGGTCATAGTTGGTTGGCTTTATCAAGCAGACTTGCCCGGTGGAATCCAGATAGAGGTAGTTCTCCAGGATCTCGTAATTCAACTCCTCCAATATTGCGCTTACCAGCCGGACAGGTGCGTTTTCCGGTGCCATGATTTCGCTGTTCAGTGTAATTACCAGTTGCTGTAAGCAAACACGCAAAAGGGGCCAAAATCCGCCACGGAGTATACCAGCCATCCAGCAGGGGGATACACAGCGTTGCAGCGCTGTGACGCCTCACAAAAGCGATTGAATGCAACAGTATTCAACCACTTTTGCAAGGTTTTAATCACTTATCTTGCAAAGTTTCGGTTTTGTTGATTGGTATACCTTGCTGGCGAAAATTGGCTCAGTTGGCAAAAAATGGCCCAGTTGACGTGGCGGAAATTGGTATACTTTTATTGTCTGTTTACAGTTGACCTTTTCGCTCTGCAAGCTTATATTGGTTTTGCGTTTTGAAGTTCCTTTTCCTTTTTACAAAAAGACGGGGCGGAGGAACCTTCCTCCGCCCCGTCGGAAACAGGGACTTATTTCTTAACCAGTGCCAGGGCTCTGTACACATCCAGAATACGGGTAAACAGGGGATTTTCCGCCTTCAGGCCGGAATAGGCTTCCAGGGCGGCGGCGGGGCCCTCCCCACGGATTTTAGCCTGGAGCTCCGCGCTCTGGGGGTCTTCCGGACAGTCGAAGCGCAGCGCGGCGGCGGCTCCGAAAATCAGGCGGTCCACCGGCAGGCCATAGGATGCGGCGGTAACAAGGGGCTTGATGAGCCGGTCCCCGGCTTCCAGCTTCCGGATGGGCTCCCGGCCCACCCGCAGCACTTCGTCCTCCAGGAAGGGATTCTGGTAGCGGGCGAAAATCTTCTCGACATACGCATGGTGTACATCTGGGTCGAAGCCGAACTCACGGATGAGTCCCTCGCCGCTTTCGCTGATGGCGGCGTGGACAATCTCCCCGATGGCGGGGTCCGCGATGCTGTCCTTGATGGTCTCATAGCCCCGCAGATAGCCAAGGTACGCGCAGATGGCGTGGCCGCTGTTGAGGGTGAAAAGCTTCCGCTCCAGATAGGCCATGAGGTTGTCCGCGAAGGTCAGCCCCGGGATGTCCGGCTTTTCGCCCTTCCAGGCGGCGGCCTCCACATCCCACTCGCAGTAACGCTCCACGGCGGCGTCCAGAATATTTTCAAAATTGGGCTTGGGGCAGATGCGGTCCACGGCGCAGTCGGCAAAGCCGATGTGCTCCTCCAGGAAGGAAATCTCCTCCTGGCTCAGGTGCTTCACCACCTCGTTTTTGAGGCGGGTGGTGGTGCGAAGGCCGTTCTCGCAACAGACCACGTTCATGGGCTCCGTGTTCCCGGCCTGAATGCGGGCCTGAATCCCGGCGGCGATGGACTTGGCGATGATGGGCAGCACATTGGGCCCCACCGCCGTGGTGATGAGATCGCATTGGGCCACTTTGCGGGCAAACTCCGCCGAGGTGGAGAGAACGCCGTCCACATTGCCGATAACAATTTCGCCGGGCTCCTTGTCCAGAATGTGGACCGTGTAGCCGTGATCCCGGTTCAGAGCCTCGATGATGGGCTCCACCACATCGGCAAAGGTGACGTGCCAGCCCGCCTGGCTGAGCAGGGCTCCGATAAAGCCCCGGCCGATGTTGCCCGCGCCGATTTGGATTGCCTGTTTCATAGGCGCCTCCTAAACGTAAAAATTCGGTTCGCAGCCGCCTTTGCGGCCCTTATGAGAGGCCGCCGCCCCGTCTGCGGGACAGGGCGGCAGCCTGCGCAGACAGGGTTATCTGCCCAGCTTCGCCTCCAGGGTGGCCTTCTGCTCCTCGTAGCCGGGCTTGCCCAGCAGGGCGAACATGTTCTTCTTATAAGCCTCCACGCCGGGCTGGTCGAAGGGGTTCACCTCCAGCAGATAGCCGGACAGGCCGCAGGCGTATTCGAAGAAGTAGATCAGCTGGCCCAGGGAATCGGCGCTCTTGCCGTCGGTCTCCACGATGATATTGGGCACGCCGCCCTCGGTGTGGGCCAGCAGAGTGCCCTCCATGGCCTTGTCCCGGATATAGTCCATGGACTCCCCGGCCAGGAAGTTCAGCCCGTCGCCGTTGACCTCGTCCCGGGGCACCAGCAGCTGGTGCTCGGAGGCCCCCAGGCGGACCACGGTTTCAAACATGATACGCCGCCCGGCCTGGATATACTGGCCCATGGAGTGGAGGTCGGCGGTGAACTCCACGCTGGCGGGGAACAGGCCCTTGCCGTCCTTGCCCTCGCTCTCGCCGTAGAGCTGCTTCCACCACTCCAGCATGAAGCGGAACGCGGGGTCGTAGCAGGCCAGCACCTCGATGGACCAGCCCTTCTGGTACAGCGCGTCTCGGAGGGCGGCGTAGCACCAGGCGGGATTTTCATAGGAGGCGGTTTCGCAGAGCTTCATCATCCTGGCCGCGCCGCCCATAAGTTCGGCGATGTCAATCCCGGCCACGGCGATGGGCAGCAGTCCCACGGCGGTGAGGACGGAGTACCGCCCGCCCACGCCGTCGGGCACCACGAAGCTCTCCCACCCCTCCGCATTGGCAAGGGACTTCAAAGCGCCCCGGGCCTTGTCGGTGGTGGCGTAAATCCTCCCCTGGGCCCCGGCCTTGCCGTATTTCTTCTCCAGAGCGTCCCGGAAGAAGCGGAAGGCCACGGCGGGCTCGGTGGTGGTGCCGGATTTGGAGATGACATTGACGGAGAAGTCCTCGTCCCCGATGAGGTCGAAGACCTCCTGCATGGCGTCGGCGGAGAGGCCGTTGCCCACGAAATAGATGTTGGGGGTGTTCTTGTTCTTCTTCTGGTTGTAGTTGGGGGAGCAGAGGTATTCCACCACGCCCCGGGCCCCCAGATAGCTTCCGCCGATGCCGATGACCACCAAGGCCTTAGAGTCGCCCTGAATCTTTTTGGCGGCGGCCTGAATCCTGGCAAACTCCTCCTTGTCGTAGTCCGCAGGGAGGCGGACCCAGTCGGTGAACTCATGGCCAAGGCCCGTGCCCTTCTGGAGCTTCTCCTGGGCCCCGGCCAGCCGGGGGGCGGCGGCGTCCCGGTAATCGGCGGGAATGAAATTTTCAATCTGGAAGGATTTGACGTTCAGCATGATGCAGCTTCCTTTCCGTGAGGTTTCGTGGATTTTGTGATTTTCCGCTAAAAGCGGAGCCGTATCCAGTATAACATTTTGGCAAAGCGGCGGCAAGACGCGGAAGGGGAAAATTGGCAGAATTTTCGCGGGGCCGGCCGCCCAGGCGCGGGCAAGGGCCCGCGCCTGCTGCCCATGGATTACTCCAGGCCGTTCAGCAGCTTGTAGAGCTGGTCCACACTGGCGTTATCCACCAGGGCGTCGGTATCCTCCTCGGTCTCGGCCACCTCGACGATTTTCCCAAGGATGCCCAGGTGGTCCTCCCCGGTGGAGGCGATGCCCACCACAAGGCGCACCAGCTCGTCGCCCCACTGGATGCCCTCGGGATAGGTCATGACGATGAGGCCGGTCTTCTTGATGGCCTTCCGGGATTCCTCGGTGCCGTGGGGAATGGCCACATGACTGCCGATGGCCACGGAGAAGCTCTTCTCCCGGTCCAGCATGCCCTGAATATAGGCCTCTTCCACATAGCCGCTCTCCACCATCCGTCTGCCCACTTCCTTGATGGCCTCCTCGGGGCTGACAGGCTTGCAGTTCAGGATGATGTTCTTTTTCTCCAGCAGAATCTCGCCGGAGGCGGCGGGCTTCTCTTCGGCGGCGGGGGCGGCGGGAGCGGGGGCTGCGCCGCCCTTCCGGGCCTCCAGCAGCTCCTTTACCAGCACGTCGTACTCCGGCGCGCCCATGAAGTTCTTGATGGGGATGATCCGGGCCTGGGGGGCGCGCTGGGCCGCCCGGCCGGACAGCTCGTGGTGGGTGACGACAATCTGGCAGTCGCCGGGAATCTCGCCCACGGGATAGTGGATGACCTCAATGTCCGTGATGCCCGCGTCCTTGAGCTTGTTGCGGACCATGGTGGCCCCCATGGCGGAGGAGCCCATGCCCGCGTCGCAGGCGAAGACGATCTTGCGCACGTCCTTGGGGTCAATGGAAGCGCCGGAAGAAGCGGCAGGGGCAGCCTGGCCCTTGGAGACGGCCTTGCTGGCGGCGACCTGGGCCTGGGCCTCCTCCAAGCTGGCGTCCTTGCCGAAGAATTTCAGCAGGAAGACGGAAATGAGGAAGCTGACCACGGCGGCGACGCCGATGCCCGCGATATTGGCGAAATACCCGCCCTTGGGGGTCATGAGCATCTCGGCGATGATGCTGCCGGGGGAGGCCGCGGCGGCCAGGCCGCCGCCCAGGGCGGAGAGGGTGAAGATGCCCACCATGTTGCCGATCATGGGCCCCAGGATGACGATGGGGTTCATCAGCACATAGGGGA
>CAJUBX010000106.1 GCA_910585165.1 uncultured Oscillibacter sp.
CGGACCCGGAAATTCAGGCCAAGGCCGCCCTGCTGGTGGACCGGAAGACCGGGGCGGTGATCTACGGGCTCAACGAGCACGGAGAGCTCTACCCCGCCAGCACCACCAAGATCATGACCTGCCTGCTTGTGCTGGAAGCCGTGGACCAGGGGCGGCTGAAGCTGAACCAGGAAATCACCGTCTCCCCCTCCGCCATGGAGGGCCTGGCGGAGGACGGCAGCACCGCCGGCATCGAGCCCGGGGAGATCATGACGGTGGAGAACCTGCTGTACTGCCTGATGCTGAGCTCCGCCAACGAGGCCAGCACCATTTTGGGGGAGAAGGTCTCCGGCTCCGTCGCCGCCTTTGTCAGCGCCATGAACGCCAAGGCGGCGGAGCTGGGCTGTGAAAACACCCACTTTATGAACCCCCACGGCCTCCACGACTCCCAGCACTACACCTCCGCCTGGGACCTGTACCTCATCACCGAGGCGGCGCTGGAGTACCCGGACTTCCTGCGCATCTGCGACACCAGCGACTATACCGTCCCCGCCACCAACTCCTCGGAGGAGCGGGTCCTCCACAACACGAATTTCCTCATCCGCCGGGGCCGGGACTACTATAACGCCGACGTTCACGGGGTCAAAACCGGCTCCCACTCCCAGGCCGGCCACTGCCTGGTCACCACCGCCCAGCATGCCAGCATGGACCTCCTCTGCGTCATTCTGGGGGCGGAGCGGGTCCAGCAGGCGGACGGCAACTGGTGGACCTACAGCTTCGGCGAGACGAACCGGCTCTACGACTGGGCCTTCGCCAATTTCTCCTACCAAACCATCTTGAAGGAGGAGGACGTGGCCGGGGAGGCCCCGGTGTCCCTCTCCTCCACAGACCATGTGACCCTCCGCCCGGCAAAGACGGTGGAGCTGCTGCTGCCCAACGGGGTGAAGCCCGAGGACCTGGAGAAGTCCGTCGCCCTGAAATCCGACCCGGTGGAGGCCCCCGTCGCCGAGGGGGACGTGCTGGGGACCATGACCATCTCCCTGGACGGCGAAACGCTGGCGGAGGTGGACCTGCTGGCCTTCACCGGCGTGGAGGCCTCCCGGCTGCGGGTCTTCTGGCGGGACACGAAAGCCTTTTTCTCCACCACCGCCGCCAAGGTTATCCTGGGGGTGGTCCTGGTCCTGGCCGCCGTCTTCGGCGGCTGGCGGCTGCTGTTCAGCCGCCGCCGCTACCGCTATGGGCGCAGCGTCGGCGGCGCGGGCCGCCGGGGCGTTTACCGGGGGCCCAGGAGAAGGCGCTGAAAAAAGTGAAAGAGGCGGCCCCAAAGGGGCCGCCTCTTGTTTCCGCTTTACCGGGGCTCAAAGGTACTTTACCAGCTCCTCCATGGGCCTGCGGTCCGTGTGGAGCCGGGCGGGATGGGCTCCCTCCGCCGGATAGCCCAGGGGCAGCAGGGCAATGGGCCGGGTCCCGGCCATCTCCGGGAAGGCCGCCAGCAGCTTTTCCGGCTCGAACATCCCCACATAGGTGGTCCCCAGCCCCAGGTCCGCCGCCTGGAGCATCATCTGGGCGGCGGCAATCGCCGCGTCGATTTCACCGTGCTCCTTGCCGTCGGTCTCCCGCTTCCAGGAGACGGCGGGGTCGTAGGCCACTGCCAGCATCACCGGGGGATGGAAATGGGACCCGGAGCAGCCGTCCGCCTTTTCCAGTGCAGCGGGGCTCTGGAGCACGAAAATCCGCTGGGGCTGGTAGTTGTGGGCGGTGGGGGCGTTCCGCCCGGCCTCCAGGATGAGCTCCAGCTTTTCCGGCTCCACCGGCCGGGGGTCGAACCTGCGCAGGGAGTAGCGCGCGGCGGAGAGGGTCTTGAAGTCCATAAGCATTACCTCTTTCTCATCAAAAATAGCGGTATGGAAAGTGTAGCATATTTTTCCTTCGGGCGCAATCCGTCCCGGCGGCGAAATAAAAGGTGACAAACGCCCGGAAATCTGGTATACTGCTAAGCAGCAAAGCGGTTCCAAAAATATGCAGCGCCAAGGAGAAACGTTATGAACATCGTATGTCTTGACATGGAGGGCGTTCTGGTCCCCGAAATCTGGATCGCCTTTTCCGAGGCCAGCGGCATCCCGGAGCTCCGCCGCACCACCCGGGACGAGCCGGACTACAACAAGCTGATGAACTTCCGGCTTGGCATTCTCAAGGAGCACGGCCTGGGCCTTAAGGAAATTCAGGCCGTCATCGCCAAAATCGACCCCCTTCCCGGGGCGAAGGACTTTCTGGACGAGCTGCGGTCCATCACCCAGGTGCTGATTTTAAGCGACACCTTCGAGCAGTTCGCAAAGCCCCTGATGGAGAAGCTGAACTGGCCCACCATCTTCTGCAACACGCTGGAGGTGGGCGGAAACGGCGAGATCACCGGCTATAGGATGCGCTGCGAGAAATCCAAGCTCACCACCGTCAAGGCCCTCCAGTCCATCGGCTACGAGACCATCGCCGCCGGGGACAGCTTCAACGACCTGGCCATGATTCAATCCGGCAAGGCGGGCTTTTTGTTCAAGAGCACCGAGCAGATTAAGAAGGACTATCCCGCCATTCCCGCCTACGAGGAGTTCGGCGATCTGCTGAACGCCATCAAGGCGGCGCTGTAACATGGGCGAGGTGGTATTTGCGGGCCTCTGCCGGATGGCGGGGCGGTTCTCTGCCTGGGTCCTGCTCCTGCCCGCCGGGATTTTGTTCCTCGCCTACCTGGCCTATATAGCCGTCATGATTATTCGGGAACTGAAAAAATAAGCAGGAAGGGAGACGCGACATGAATCCGAAATTTGAAAAGCTGGGCTTCTATCCCGCCGATATTCTCCTGCCCAAACAGGGCACGGATATGACGAAGTGGGCCGTGGTGGCCTGCGACCAGTTCACCTCTCAGCCGGAGTACTGGCAGGCGGTGGAGGACACGGTGGGGGACGCCCCCTCCGCCCTGCGGCTCATTCTCCCCGAGGCGGGGCTGAACGCCCCGGACGTGGACGAGCGCATCGCCGCCGTCAATGCCGCCATGGACCGGTATCTGGACGGCGGCCTGTTCGAAACCCTGGAGGAGAGCCTGATTTATATTGAGCGGGTCCAGTCCGACGGGAAAATCCGCCACGGGCTTCTCGGCATGGTGGACTTGGAGCAGTACGACTTCACCCCCGGCTCCGGGGCGTTGATCCGGGCCACGGAGGGCACCGTCCTCTCCCGCATCCCCCCCCGGGTGAAGGTGCGGAAGGACGCCCCCATCGAGCTGCCCCACGTCATGCTCCTCATCGACGACCCCAATAAAACCGTCATCGAGCCCCTGACCCGGGCCTCCGGGGAGATGGAACCCCTCTACAGCTTCCCCCTCCAGCAGGGCGGCGGCAGCATCACCGGCCGGCGGCTCACCGCCGCCCAAATGGACCGGACGGCGGACGCGCTGGAGGTCCTCTGTTCTCCCCAGGAGCAGGCGTGGAAGTACGGCGTGAAGGACGCGCCCCCCCTCCTCTTTGCCGTGGGCGACGGGAACCACTCCCTGGCCACCGCCAAGCAGTGTTACGAGGACCTGAAAAAGGTCACGCCGGAGAGCGAATGGGCCTCCCTCCCCGCCCGGTACGCGTTGGTGGAGGTGGTGAACAACCACGACGACGCCCTCCAGTTTGAGCCCATCCACCGCTGCGTCTTCGGCGTGAAGCCGGAGGAGGTGCTGGAGGCATTTCTGGCATACTACCCCGGCGCTTACGAGGGCAGGGGCGAGGGGCACGCCGTCGCCTATACCCACGCCGGGGGAGAGGGCTTCCTCACCGTGCCCCAGCCCCGGGTGCAGCTGGCGGTGGGCACCCTTCAGGCGTTTTTGGACGGCTATGTCAAGGAACACGGCGGCGAGATCGACTACATCCACGGCGCGGACGTGACGGACCGCCTGGGCCGCCGGGAGGGCAGCATCGGCTTCAAGCTGCCCGCCATGGGCAAGCAGCAGCTTTTCAAAACCGTCATGGCCGACGGCGTGCTGCCCCGGAAAACCTTCTCCATGGGCCACGCCCAGGACAAGCGCTACTACGTGGAAGCCCGCAGAATCCGCTGACCGGCGCGTCAAAGCATCAAGCATAGGAGAGAACCATCGTGGCATTATTTGACCGATTCAAGAAAAAAGCCCCCGCGCCCCCTCCGCCCCCGCCCGGACCCGTCCAGGACAGCCAGGACGTGTCCGTCTACTCCCACATGCGGGTGGAGGTGACCACCAAGGACGGGCAGATGCTCTTTGTGGCCAAGCTCATGTACCCCCAGCGGCACACGGCGGAGCTGCACCAGTACTCCGAGGCGGACATCCCGCTTTTGAAGGACTGCTCGGAGGCGGAAGCCCTCCCCGTCCACATCCGGGGCTATCACGACCACCTGCGCAAGGCCGTGTACATGGAGGGCTTCATCTCCCCCCAGCCCAAGCATATCTGGCTGGTGTCCCACCTGTATGTCGCCCGGGTGGGCAATGACCGGGCCTTCTTCCGCCTGGACACGAATCTGGACGCCAGCGTCACCAAATTCAGCGGCCGCAACGCCGGGGAGTTTCCCTGCCGCCTGCTGAACATCAGCGTGGGCGGGGCCCGCATCGCCTCGGAGCAGCAGTACTGGGAGGGGGATAAGCTCCTCCTCACCGTGAAGCTGCTGGAGGACCGGGACCCCTCCATCATGTACTGCCAGGTGCTGCGGGTCATTGAAAAGGAGGACGGCCCCCGGGAGTACGGCTGCCAGTTCCTGGAACTGAACGAGTCCGACCAGGACCGAATCACCGAGAACATCTTCGCCGCCCAGCGAAAGAGCCGCGCCGGCTCCAAATAAACCGCCGCCGCCCGCGCCTTTCGGCGCGGGCGGCGGTTCCCTTACAGCCTGAGCAGCATCAAAATCACGCCGTACAGCACCGAGGCCACGGTGCCGAAGACGATGACCGGCCCCGCCACGGTGAACATCTTCGCCGCCATGCCGGTGATGAAGCCCTCGCTTTTAAAGTCGATGGCCGGGGACACCACGGCGTTGGCAAAGCCCGTGATGGGCACCAGCGTTCCCGCCCCGCCGTAGCGGGCGAGCCTGCTGTAGAGGTTCAGCCCCGTCAAAAGAGCGGAGAGAAACACCAGCGTGCAGGAGGCGGCGGTGCCCGCCTCCTCCTTATTAAGCCCTGCGGCGGCCCAGCCGTTGGTGACGGCCTGGCCCAGCACGCAGATGGCCCCGCCGATCAAAAAGGCCAGGGCCGTGTCCTTGACGATGGGGGATTTTTTGGCCTTCTGCTTGACGTAGGCCTGGTACTCCTTGGGAGACATGTCCATGGAAAACGCCCTCTTTTCATTCCGGATTTCCTGGATAGTATTGCCTCCCGGGGCGAAAATATTCCGGGACAGCGGGCCGCTCTTGCCGCCGGCGGCGGGGCGTGGTATAATCGGAGAGATTCATCGGAGGGATGTATATGAAAGTCAACCCGCATATCAGCGGAGCCGTTCGGAAGTTCGCCTATTGGTTTGCCCATGGCACCTTGGGGCATCCGCTCCTGGATGGGATCGACTATCTGGATGAAACGCTGCGGGAGGAGAGCAGCTTTGCCGAAATGGCCTTCGCAATTTTCATGAACAACCTGGACCTGGACGGGGCCGGAAATGTGACCAACTACAAATTCTGCGAGCAGCGGGCCGCTCAATATATCCGGGCCTACTTCGACCCCGGCTACACGGTGCGTCCTCCCTTTGAGCCCTGGGAGCTGGAGCTGTACTCCGAATGTGAGAAACCTTAAATGGCTGTTTTTCTAAGGAACCGCTGAATAAAGCAACAAATTGAGCGGCAAAACACAGGATTGG
>CAJUBX010000107.1 GCA_910585165.1 uncultured Oscillibacter sp.
GGAGAACTGGCTGATGAACGTTTTTCTGGACGGGCGGCTGGAGTTATCCAATAATCGTGCGGAACGGGCGGTACGGCCTTTTGCCGTTGGGCGCAAAAACTGGCTGTTCTGCAACACACCTGCCGGGGCTGACGCCAGCGCCGCTATTTATTCCATCGTGGAAACCGCCAAGGCGAACGACCTGCGGCCATTTCGTTATCTCCAGTTCTTGCTGGAGCGACTGCCCGCTGGATGCACGTTGCAGGACTGTCTGCCCTGGGATGTTCTTGCTCAAACTCTTTGCAAATGATTTTACCGCCACTTTCCTGCGGCGGTTTTCCTTTCCGCCCTACTCGTCCCTCGCTATTTGACGCTTACTCTCATCCATTGCCAGCAGATAGCAAAACCGGCTGCAGTATGTCTGCCCACGCTTTCTCCCCTCCGGCGGTGCTCCACATGCCGTGCACCGCTCCGCCAGCTCGTCCGAAAAGCGGATGCTCCGAATATTTGGTTTCCCTGCCATGGTAAGACTCCTTTCTCTGGGCCTTCGTCAAGGACCCGGCCACAAAATAAAAGATGTTGGCTTGCCGAAATCGGCTGCTTACCGTGTGCACAACCACTGTTGGCTGTCAAGGGTTGGAGCGCCAGCGGAAAGCAAAAAAGTTTCTCAGGCTCTTCGGAACCTGAAAAACTTTTTTGCGGCCCTTGACGGCCAATTGTTGTTGTGCCACCGCCCCGGCCTTCTGGCCGGGCTCCTTATTCTCTCGTCCCCGCCGCGCGGACTGCAACGCTTTCCCCCGGCCGCTGCCGGGCGTCCTGGTCCTTTTTTGTGTGACACTCTCTTTTTGAGAGTGTCAAATTATTTCTTGACATCCGCCAAAATTCCGAAATCTCCCCTCACTCTACGAATCATAGGGTGACATTTCCCCGCCGCCGTGGCATACTGTCGCCAAAGGAGTTGATCGCAATGGACACGAAAGCCACCGGCGCCCTGATTGCCCAGCGGAGGAAGGAGCTGGCCCTCAGCCAGGCGGAGCTGGCCGGGCGAATTCACGTGACGGACAAGGCCGTCAGCCGCTGGGAGACGGGACGGGGGATGCCCGGCCTGGACAGCCTGGAGCCTTTGTCCGAGGTCCTGGGCCTGTCGGTCAGCGAGCTTCTCAGCGGAAAGGAACTGACAACTGAGGAATTGCCGAAGGCGGCGGGAGGACAGATTATGGAGAGCATGAAGCGGGAGAAGCAATGGAAGTGGCTGGCCTGGCTGGCCATGGCGGCGGTGACGGCCCTGGCCGTCTGGGGGATCGGCGTCTATAATCAGGCTCAGCAGGCGCGGGAGCAGGCGGAACAGGAACAGGCGGAGCGGTACGCCCATTATACCAGTTCCGTTAATCTCAACGACGAGGAGGCGGCGGCGGAAGCCACGGCGGCTTATTTTGCGGACCGGAATCCCCGATTCAACCCTAAGAGCCTGAAGGTCCGGGAGCGGGCATGGGACTGCTGGGAGGGAGAGTACATCGCCCTTCTCCTGTCGGACAGGATGGGGGAATGGTGCATGAGCCTGTGGCAGAGGGACGAGGTATACCCGGAGCGCTATCATATAATCGGCGGCCGCTATCAAATGGACCCCGGAACGGGCGGGCTGATGGTATGGAACTTCGGGGATGCGGAAAACGCCGTGGTGGTGGTTTCCGGCGTGGAGCTGCCGGAGGAAGCGGACCATTATGAGTGGTATGCCAACGGAACCCACTATGGCCGCATCGTCAATTGGAATACATGCACCGTTCTGGACATTTTTCTTATGAGCCTGCCGGAAACCGAGAAGCAGCCGTTTTACCGGCCGACCCTCTATGACCGCGCCGGGAATTATTTATAAGCGGCCTCAAGCGGCCCTGAAAGGCGGCAAGCGCTCCCTTCCGAAACAGCGGAGGGGAGCGTTTTTTCGTATCCTCAAATTGTATCAGAACGTCACCACGTCCTGGGCGGGCTTTTCGCAGGGGGCAATGCTTACAACGTGCATTACCGGGCCCTTGCCCTTGTAAGCGTCGTGGTTTTCCACCGCCATCCGGGCGGAAACCTCCACCCACTCCCGGTTTTTGTAGTCCTTCAGGCCCACGCCCTTCGCCACCAGCCCCAGGAACTGAATGTCGTTTTCACAGCACACCATGGCGAAGCGGCCCGGGCAGTGAACGCCGGGATAATTCCTGGAGTGGCACATGAGGAGCTTCATGTGAACCTCCTTCCCCGCCCAGCGGTCCGGGTGGTCCATCACGTCCACATACCATACGCCGAAGTCCTCGTCCGGAACGTCCACCACCGGCTGGTTCAGGTCGAAGGGGCACTCGTCCCCGGTGAGATAATCCTCGCTGGTGCCGTCCACATTCTCAAAGTAGATGTCCGCCCGGCGGTTCACCATGCGGAGGTTCCGCTTCCGCAGGCCCTCCCGCAGCTCTGGGGTCGCCCGGTTAAAGACCAGAAGGTCCGCATTGGTAATCTTCTCCATCATCAGCTGGCCCATGTTCTTGGCGTAGAGCTCGAAGGTCCCGGCCTCCACGAAGGTCATGATCTGGTACAAAACCCAGTTGGCGGGAAGAACCTCCCGGTACAGCCGCTCCATCTGCCACATGCCGTTGTATTCGATGAGGACCTGCTTGGGCCGGTGCTTCTTCTCCAGCTCCTTCATCCGGGAACAGGTCAGGTCCGCCTCGTCCCCGATGTCCACAACGGTTACATTGTCCAGCGCCTGGGGGTTATACTCCTCCTCCCCCTCCTCGCACCGCAGGAGGAGGGTCTTGTCCTGGCGGGCAAAGCCGTCCTCCAGGACGCCGTTGATAAAATTGGTCTTGCCGGAGTCCAGAAATCCGGTCACCAGATAAACGGGAATATCCATTGTAACGCGCGTTTCCTTTCCTGGCTCACAGGCCGAACAGCCGGGAGAGCCCGTCTTCCTTCAGCTCTGCGCCGATGACGCAGAGGCGGCCCGTATAGTCGGGGCGGCCGCTGCGGACCTCATACTCCCCGGGCACATAGTCGAACTCGATCCAGCTCCCGTCCCCGCCGCTGACAATGCCCTTGGCCCGGAGAATGCTGCCGTATTCGCCGGAGTCCAGGGCGGCGAGAATCTTCTCAACGCCCGCCTTGGTGAAGGCCTTGGGGGTCTCCCTTCCCCAGGAGGTGAAGACCTCATCGGCGTGGTGGTGATGGTGGTGGCAGGAGCAGCTGGGATCATCGCACTCGTGGCCGTGGTCATGATCATGATGATGCCCGTGCCCGTCATGGTCATGATCGTGGTGATGGTGCCCATGCTCCTCGTGGTCATGCTCATGATGGTGCTCATGCTCCCCATGCTCGTGGTCATGGTGGTGCTCATGTTCTTCATGGTCATGGTGGTAGTGGGCATGCTCCGCCTCTGCGGCCTCGTGCTCCGCCCGCATCTTCTCCAAGAGCTCCTCCGCCAGGGAGACCTTCTCAATGGCGGAGAGGATGGTCTTGCCGTCCAGCGCGTCCCAAGGGGTGGTGAGAATGGCGGCCTCCGGGTTCTTCTCCCGGAGCAGGCCCACCGCGGCCTCCAGCTTCTCCTGGCTCAGCTTCTGGGTCCGGGAGAGAACGATGGTTCCGGCGGATTCAATCTGGTTGTTGTAGAACTCGCCGAAGTTCTTCATATAGACCTTCACCTTGGAGGCGTCCGCCACGGTGACGAAGCTGTTGAGCTTCAGCTCGGGCACCTCCCGGGCGGTGTTCTCCACGGCCACAATCACGTCGGAGAGCTTGCCCACGCCGGAGGGCTCAATCAAAATGCGGTCCGGGCGGAACCGGGCCGCCACGTCCTTGAGGGCCTGGTTGAAGTCCCCCACCAAGGAGCAGCAGATGCAGCCGGAGGACATCTCGGAGATCTGCACGCCGGACTCCTTGAGGAAGCCGCCGTCGATGCTGATCTCGCCGAACTCGTTTTCAATGAGGACCAGCTTTTCCCCCTGGTAGGCTTCGGCCAGCAGTTTTTTGATGAGGGTGGTCTTGCCCGCCCCCAGGAAGCCGGAGATAATGTCGATTTTCGTCATGGTATCAAGTCCTTTGCTTTTCATTTATTACGCACCTATCATATCACCGAATTTTCAAAAAGCAACCCGGTTACAAAAATTTAACAGTTCCTGTCAGGCTTCCGACTTCTCCTCATTTTCCTTCCGGGCCTGGTTCAGGTAGTCCCGGTCCGCCGTCTTTTTGCTGGGGACGAAGCCCTGGGCCGCCGTGCGCTTTTTGCCCTTGCTCTTGGCGTAGAAAAAGCCGGTGACGGAGAAGACCACCGCGCCGATGAAGTTGACGAACAGGTCCTTCATGGTGTCGATGAGGCCGATGTCCAGATATCCCCCCAGTCCCAGCTCCCGGCCATTGACCAGGACCTCCTGAATGCCGGGGACGGCCACCACCTTGTTGGACCGGGTCACGTCCAGGCTGGCGGAGTAAATGGCGTTCACCACGGTATCCCGCTGCATGTCGGTGTGGAAGAACATGTCCATGCCGAACTCGAAAAACTCCCACAAAACGCCGATGGTCATGGAGAAGCAGAAGGCCACCAGCGCCAAAAACACAGGGGAGAGATCGAAGGTCAGGCGCTCGTCGTCGTTGAGCAGGACCACCATGGCAAAGCCCACCGCCGCGGCCAGAAAGCCGTTGAGGGTGTGGAGCATGGTGTCCCAGTGGGGCACCACCACGTAAAAGGCGTTGACCTCCCCCAGGACCTCCGCCGCGTAGATGAAGCACAAAACCGTAATCTCCAGGGCTGGGGGAAGCTCGATGTGGAACTTCACCTGTATCCAGCTGGGGACGTAGAGAAGCAGATAGGCCAGGGCGCAGTAGAAGGCGCTTTCATAGCCGCCGTTGAACATCTGGCGGATGAAAATGACAATGACCAGGAGCCGCAGGGTGTAGAAGACGATAAAGGAGCTCTTGTGCTCCCGCAGCTCCTTTTCCATGGCCTGGCGAAAGCTTTTTTTCTCCCGCCGCCTGGCGCGGTTTTGATCTTGCCTGCTGAGTTTGGACATAGGGACCTCCTTTTGTCATGCCCTTAGAGCCTATCCCAAAATATGCAAACAAGCTGTGTGCGCCTAATTTCGGGATGGGCTCTTATTCTGGGCGGTAAAGCGGCTTGGTATGTTGCAATATCCTGGTAATTATAGCATAGAAACGCAGACGCCGCAAGAGCTGGGGGACTCCGGGCAGGGCAACAGCATTTACTTTTTAGGGAAGAAAAAGATATCGAGAAGGGCAGCGGGGTCAAGAGCGGCTTTGAACATCAACAGACCTCTTGCGAAATTAGAAGAGACAGTCAAAATTGCAGATACCAGCGATCAAGGAACAGCGAAGAGCAAAGCGACGTCTGCGATTGCGGTAATGCTCTGAGAGGATGCAGAAGCGTTTCAAGAAGCGGATGGTATGCTCCACAAAAATGCGCTGGCTGGAAATAGTTCGGTTTCCCCGGCGGTCCTGCCTTGTCAGCGGATGTTTTTTGGAACGTTTTTTAGGCAGTATGGAATTGGCGTGCAGATTTGCAAGCCCTAGATATCCAGTATCCGCTTCTAGCAATATTTCCGGCAAAACATGCGTGCGGGATTCTTTGAACAGCCTGAAATCATGTTTCTTTCCATTGGCAAAGGCCAATGCTATGATCTGTCCATCCTTCAGATTCACCAGTATTTGTGTCTTTAGAGCAATCGGCGAAAAGCAGTTCAGTAACCAGCGTTAATGAACCAACCACTACAATCGGAAGGA
>CAJUBX010000108.1 GCA_910585165.1 uncultured Oscillibacter sp.
TTTGAGTACGAGGCCGACGGCATCGGCGACACCGACGCCATCAAGGGCACCTATCTGGACAACTACCGGGCCATGTGGGACCTGTATATCAACAACTGCACCTGCGCCCCCACCCTGCTCTCCGCCAAAACCGGCGACGACTCCGTGGCGGAATTCGTCACCGAGCAGGCCGTGTTCTATCAGAACGGCACCTGGGCCTTCGGCGACGTGGCCGACATCGGCGAGGAGAACCTGGGCATGCTGCCCATCTATATCGGCGTGGGCGACGAGGCCAACCAGGGCCTGTGCACCGGCACCGAGAACTACTGGTGCGTGAACAAGAACGCCAAGCCCGAGGATATCCAGGCCACTCTGGACTTCATGTACTGGTGCGTCACCTCCGAAACCGGCCTGGAGTATCTCTGCTCCGGCGATCACATGGGCTTCGTCATCCCCTTCAAGGGCAACCTGGAGTCCAGCAACCTGCTGGTGAACATCGCCAACGAGTACGTTGCCAACGGAACCACCAGCATCAAGTGGTGCTTCCCCACCATGCCCTCCGAGGAGTGGAAGAACGTCCTGGGCTCCGCCCTGACCGCCTACGCCGCCGACCAGACCGACGCCAACTGGGAGACCGTGCGGGCCGCCTTCGTGGACAACTGGGCCGCCGAGAAATCCAAGTAAGCACGCCATTGCCGGGGCGGACGGACATCTCCGCCCGCCCCAGCGTTTTCCCCCGCCTTGGACCGGCGGGAGGCGCGCCGTGCCCCTACGGCCCATGTCCCGCCGGTCCAACGTAACCCCCGCCATTAACATGTGAAGGAGGCTTCCGCCAGCCATGGAAAAATCCATCAAGCGCTATTTCCCCGTCTTTCTGGGGCCCACGTTCCTGGCCTTCCTCATCGGCTTCATCGTACCCTTCCTGATGGGCATCTACCTGTCCCTCTGCGACTTCCGCACCGTCACCGACGCGAAGTTCATCGGCCTCGGCAACTTCGTCCGGGCCTTCCAGGACGGGGAGTTCCTCCACGCCTTCGGCTTCACTGCCCTGTTCACCGTGACCACGCTGGTTTTGATCAACGTCATCGCCTTCGCCGTGGCCCTGGTGCTGACCCGGGAAATCCGGGGCACCAACCTGTTCCGCACCGTCTTCTTCATGCCGAACCTCATCGGCGGCATCGTCCTGGGCTATGTGTGGCAGCTCATTTTCAACGGCATCCTCTCCCGGTACGATCTGGCGCTGAAAATCTCCGCCAGATACGGCTTCTGGGGCCTGGTCATCCTGATCTGCTGGCAGCAGATCGGCTATATGATGATCATCTACATCGCGGGCCTCCAGTCCATCCCCGGGGACCTGAACGAGGCGGCGGAGATCGACGGGGCCAACGGCTGGCAGAGGCTGTGGAACGTCACCATTCCCAATATGATGCCCTCCATCACCATCTGCACCTTCCTGACCCTGACCAACGGCTTCAAGCTCTTTGACCAGAACCTGTCCCTCACCGCCGGCGAGCCCATGAAGCAGACGGAGATGCTGGCGCTGAACATCTACAACACGTTCTACGGACGGGTGGGCTACCAGGGCGTGGGCCAGGCCAAGGCCGTTGTGTTCTTTATCCTGGTGGTGTCCCTGGGCCTCATCCAACTGAAAATGACCCGCTCCAAGGAGGTGCAGCAGTAATGAAGCGCAAAGCGAGAGGCGGCTGGTTCGCCACCATATTGTTCACCGTAATCTCCATCTTTTACGTGGCCCCGCTGTTCATTGTCCTCATCAACTCCTTCAAGAAAAAGGCCTTCATCAACCTGGAGCCCTTCAAGCTCCCCTCGGAGAAGACCTGGGTCGGCCTGGAGAACTTCGCCAACGCCATGGAGAAGTATAACTTCCTGGAATCCGTCCTCTGGACCGTGGTGATGACCGTGGGCTCCGTGGTGGTCATCCTCGTGTGCACCTCCATGTTCGCCTGGTATATCACCCGGGTAAAGAGCCGGGCCACCAAAATCCTCTATCTCCTGTGCGTCTTTTCCATGGTGGTGCCCTTCCAGATGGTAATGTTCACCCTCTCCCTGGTGACGGACCGGCTGCGCCTGGGCACGCCCTGGGGCCTGGTTATCATTTACCTGGGCTTTGGCGCGGGGCTGGCGGTGTTCATGTTCTGCGGCTTCGTCAAGTCCATCCCCATCGAAATTGAGGAGGCCGCCATGATCGACGGCTGTTCCCCCCTGCGGACCTTCTTCTCCGTGGTGCTGCCCATCATGAAGCCCACCTATATTTCCGTGGGCATTCTGGAGACCATGTGGATTTGGAACGACTTCCTGCTCCCCTACCTGACCCTGGATTTGAACAAGTTCAGCACCATCCCCATCACCATCCAGCGGATGCAGGGCTCCTATGGCCGGGTGGACATGGGCGCCATTATGGCCTCCCTGGTCATGGCCATCATCCCCATTGTGGTGTTCTACCTGAGCTGCCAGAAATATATCATCAAGGGAGTCGCGGCCGGAGCGGTGAAGGGATGACCATCAAGGACATCGCCCGGCTGTCCGGGTGCGGCGTAGCCACCGTGTCCCGGGTGCTGAACGACCACCCAGACGTCAGCGAGGAAACGCGGCGGAAGGTCCTGGCGGTGGTGGAGGCTCAGGGCTTTCAGCCCAACAACAACGCCAAGCACTTGAAGCAGCAGGCCGGAGCCGGCATCGCCATTTTGGTGAAGGGCACGCAGAACATGCTCTTTGCCGACCTGGTGGAGCGGCTCCAGGCCCTGCTCCGGGACAGCGGCCGGGACGCCGTGGTCTATTACCTGGACGAGGACGCCGACGAGGTGGCCTATGCCCTTCAAATCTGCCGGGAGCGCAAGCCTCTTGGCGTCTTCTTCCTGGGCGGGGACCTGGAGCTGTTCCGGGCCCGGTTCCAGCCCATCACCGTTCCCTGCGTGCTGCTGACCAACACGGCCAAGGACCTCCATTTCGACAACCTCTCCTCCCTGACCACCGACGACGGCGAGGCGGCCGCCCAGGTCATCGGGTTTCTGGCCGGGCAGGGCCACCGCCGCATCTGCCTTCTGGGGGGCAACTGGTCCTGCTCCCAGATCAGCTACCGCCGCCTGGAGGGCTGCCGCCGGGCCTTTCAGCGCCTGGGCCTGCCCTTCGACCCGGAGCGCCAGTGTGAGCCCTGCCGCTACTCCATGGCCGACGCTTACGCCGCCACGGAGCGGCTGCTGAACCGCCGCCCGGACCTGACCGCCATCTTTGCCATGAGCGACGTGATGGCCATCGGCGCCATCCGGGCCCTGCGGGACCGGGGAAAGCGGGTGCCGGAGGACATCTCCGTGGTGGGCTACGACGGCATTTCCATGGCCAGCTACTCCGTTCCCCGGCTGGCCACCGTCCGCCAGGACACCCAGCGTCTGGCGGAGCGGGGGGTGGACGTGCTGCTGCGCAACATCGAGCGGAAAAACCGCCCCGTTCACGAGCTGGTTCCCTTCCAGCTCCTTTCCGGGGAGAGCGTCGCCAGGCTGGCGGACGTGTGACGTTTTGACTTTATCAAGAAAGGGGATACCCACGTGAGAAAAGCCGGTATCCTGATGCCCATTTCCTCCCTGCCCTCTCCTTACGGAATCGGGACCCTGGGAGCCGCCGCCAGGGAGTTCGTGGATTTCCTGGTCCGGGGCGGACAGTCCTGCTGGCAGATTCTGCCGGTAGGACCCACAAGCTATGGAGATTCCCCCTACCAGTCCTTCTCCTCCTTTGCCGGAAATCCCTATTTCATCGACCTGGACCTTCTGGCAAAGGACGGGCTTTTGAAGCCGGCGGAATACCGGGACCTTCCCTGGGGGGACGACCCCGGGGCGGCGGACTACCTGGCCCTCTATGAGAACCGTTTTTCCGTCCTGCGGCTGGCCTGTTCCCGGCTGACGGAGGGCGATTTGTCCCGGCTGGAGCGGGAGGGCGGGGACCTTTCCGGCTGGCTGGAGGACTACGCCCTGTTCATGGCCCTGAAGCAGTCCCATGGCGGCCGCCCCTGGCTGGAGTGGCCGGAGGAGCTGCGCCTGCGCCGCCCCGCCGCCCTGGAGAGGGCCCGGAAGGAGCTGGCCGGGGAGATTGCCTTCTGGAAAGCGGTGCAGTACCTCTTTTTTACCCAGTGGCGGGACTTGAAGCGCTGCGCCAACCGCCGGGGCGTTTCCATCATCGGGGACCTGCCCATTTACGTCTCCGCCGACAGCGCCGATGTGTGGGCCAGCCCGGAGCAGTTCCAGCTGGACCCGGACGGACGGCCCACGGAGGTGGCGGGCTGTCCGCCGGACGGCTTTGCCGCCGACGGACAGCTTTGGGGAAACCCGCTCTTTGACTGGGAGCGGATGAAGGCCGACGGCTATCAATGGTGGATTCGCCGCATTGCCGCCCAGTTCCAGCTTTTTGACGTTCTGCGGATCGACCACTTCCGGGGCTTTGACGAATATTACGCCATCCCTGCCGGGGACGATACCGCCCGGAACGGCCGCTGGCGGCCCGGCCCCGGCATCGGCTTCTTCCGGGCGGTGGAAGCGGCTCTGGGCCCCCGGGACATCATCGCCGAGGACCTGGGCTTCCTCACCAGCTCCGTCCGGGAGCTGCTGGCCCAGACGGGCTACCCCGGCATGAAGGTGCTGGAATTCGCCTTTGACAGCCGGGACACCGGAGGGGGCTACCTTCCCCACTGCTACACCCCTCACTGCGTGGCCTACACCGGAACCCACGACAACGACACCATCCTGGGCTGGATGGCCTCCGCCCCGGCGGAGGACGCGGCCCTGGCGAAAGCCTATCTCCGGCTCAGCAAGCAGGAGGGCTACCACTGGGGCATGATGCGCTCCGCCTGGGCTTCCGTAGCCAGCCTTGCGGTAATGCAGTTCCAGGACCTGCTGGGCCTTGGCAGCGAGGGCAGGATGAACACCCCCTCCACGCTGGGCGGAAACTGGCGGTGGCGGGCCCTGCCGGGGAGCTTCTCCCCGGAGCTGGCGGACCGGCTCCGCCGGGAGATGGAGGTCTACCAGCGCCTGCCTGGGCAAGAGCCGGAATCATAGCTGCCGGGCGCTCCGGCGGTTCCTCTCCGGCGCCGCTCCGGACAACAGACGATCCCCGCCTGTCGTTTCCACGGCGGGCGGGGATTTTCGAAAATCTGCGGACATTTGGGGAAAAAGCCCTTGCAATTCCCCCCGGCATCGTATACAATGGGCAATGTCGGAAGCACAGCTGCGGCATGCCGCAGGGGGGCGCACCCCACGGCCCTGTACGAATGAGGCAATCACTCAGCACAGCAATCATAGTCACACCATGGAAGCTATTATATTTGGTTCGGCGCGCTTTTCAGGGCCGGATTGGGAATCTCGGCTGTGCATTCCCATCGGTGTTTTCAAGGCGGTATTGGGGTTAAAAAGCGCAATGCCGCTCCGGCATTAGCCTTTACTGACGTCCCCGTCGGTGTATACTGCGCCGGACCTGTGACGCGGGCGTTGGAAAAGGGCGTTACCGGCGCCACCACAGCCGCCACATTCCCCCAGGACGGTCTTGCAGCTGGGGGCGGATTGTGACATTTCTGTGCCAGAGTTTGGCGCAGCAGACAATTCCCAGCAGGTCTCCCCGGCGACAAAAACGGGCCTCGGACAGCGGGAAAGTAAAAGCGGCGTAAATCCTTTTCAAAAGCAGGCGGTTCTTAGAGCCTGTTTAAAATCTTCTGATAAGGATAGTGATGAGAGCAAAGGTAAGAATTTGAGCAGAAATAAGGAG
>CAJUBX010000109.1 GCA_910585165.1 uncultured Oscillibacter sp.
AGGCCGGCATGCAGGATTCCGAGTGCATCATCGCGGTGAACAAGAACGACACCGCCCCCATCTTCGAGATTGCGGACTACGGCATCTGCGGGGACCTGTTCAAGGTGACCCCGCTGCTGACGGAGGCCATCCGGGCCGCCAAGGCCGCGAAGTAACTTCCAGGATAGAAAAAACCGAAGGGCGTGAGCCCTTCGGTTTTTTCTTCCTTTACAGCCGCTCAATTACACAGCCATAGGGCGGCAGCTTCACGCCCAGGGCCTCCGCCCCAAAGGCGTTATGGTTCATCAGCATGCGTATCCGCTGTCCCGCCCCGCCCCGGGTGACGATTTCCACGCCTTCGGGGGAGGAGACGGTCTCGATTCCCCGCTCTGCCAGAATCGTTTCCATAAGCCGGGCGGTGGTTCCCTCATCCAGGGAACAGCCCAGGTAGTAAACCGCGCCCTGGCCCTGCTTCTTTCGGGTGACGGCGGCAAAATCTGTATAGAAGGGATCGCCGTACCGGTAGAGGACCTCGGCCTCTCGGGCCTCCAGCATGTCCCGGAAAACGCCGCCATAGCCCTCCGTTCCGGCAAACGCGCCCTCGCCCGCAACGGGGAAGGCGTTTGCCTCCTGGAGGCTCTCCGTCTCCGCCACCATTACCCCGGCAAGTCCGGCATAGCCCACTGGCAGAACCTCCCCAAAGAAAAGGTTGTTGTTGGGGTCCTTCACCCCGGTGCGGAAGGTGAGCACCAGCGTGCCGCCCTCCCGGACAAACCGCTCCGCCTTGGCCCGGAATTCCGGCTTGACGACGGTGAGCTGAGGCAGGAGCACAATCTGATAGCCCGAGAGGTCCGCCTCCGCCGGAATCACGTCTACAGGGACGTTCACATCGTAAAACGCCTTGTAGAGCTTCTTCATCTCCCCCGGGCAGTCCAGCAGAAGGCTCTGGCGCTGGATGCGGAAGGAGGACAGGGAATCGTAGTCGTAAACGATGGCTACATCGCTGTGAATGGGGGTCTCCAATGCCCGGGCGTACTGGGGAACCTCCCGGAAAAAGCTCTGCACCTCGTAGAATTTCCTTCCCTTGCGGTTATCCGCATCCAGGATGCCGTAGCAAAACTGTTCCGCGCCCTTTACCGCCCCCCGGTAGCGGAAGTACAGCATGGCCTCACAGCCGTGGGCCATGGCCTGCCAGGACCACAGCTTCGCCTGGCCCGGCCGGGGAAGATAGCCGGTAACGTCATGGCCCTGGGCCCCCATAATGGCCTCGGTAATCCAGAAATTCTGCCGCTTCAGCCCCCGGATGTGGTCCAGGCCGAAGGCAATTTCATGGGGCGGCAGGGGCTGCTTCTGCCCGCCCCAGACGGGATAGTTGTTGTAGGCGGCCACGTCCAAGCATTTGGCGGCCCCGGCATAGTCCACGCTCTTATCCAGCCCGCCGCCGGGGAAGTCGTGGATAATCACAGCCCGGGGAGCCAGCTCCCGGATCAGGCGGGCCTGAAAATCCAGAAAGCCGCAGAGGCTCTGGCTTCGAAACCGCTCCCAGTCCAGCCGCAGGGCAGGGTTGTGGGTGGTGATGGTGGCGGATGGGAGGGGAATCTCGTCAAACCCGTTGTACTCCTGGGACCAGAACGCGGCGCCGTAGGCCTCGTTGAGGCGGGCAACATCCCCGCCGAACTTTTCATGGAGGAACCGTCGGAACGCCTCCTGGCACCGGGGGCACCAGCAGAGGTCGCTCTCCTCGTGGCCGATTTCATTGTCGATCTGCCAAGCCGCAACCTGAGGCTCGTCCCGGTAGTGGCTCACCATGGCCCGGATGATTTTTTCAGAGTACTCATAGAGCCAGGGGCTGTTGTAACAGCACACGTGACGGCCTCCGAAGGCCCGGGGCTGTCCGTTTTCAAACTGGGAGAGAATGTCCGGATGGGCCCGGACCAGCCAGGCGGGGACGGCGGCGGTAGGCGTGCCCAGAATGACCCTCAGGTCTTTTTTCTTAGCCAGGGCAATCACGCGGTCAAAGAAGGAGAAATCATACCGTCCCTCCTCCGGCTCCATCCGGTGCCAGGCAAACTCGGCGATTCGGATGGCGTTCCCTCCCATCTCCCGGATAAGGTCCATGTCAGCCTCCATCCGGGCGGGGTCCCATTGCTCGGGGTAATAATCAACGCCCAGCAGCATCATACTGCTCCTTTCTTTTCTGGGTCCCGGCAGGAAAATCGGCCCGGACCGTGTTTTTCTGCATCAGGAAAGCCTTTGAAAGCGCTCCAGCACCTCGCTCATCCGGCCGCAGGACAGCCGCCCCTCGGGGCAGCGCCCATCGGCAAAGCAGCTGGGGCCGAAGCGGCCGAACAGCTCCGGGAAGCTCTGCCGGAGCTGCCGCAGCAGCTCTACGGCGATGTCCCGCACCTCCCACTGGGCCCGGGTGCAGGAGCGGAGGCGGATGAACCATTGAAGCTCCCGGGCGTTCATGGTGGTCATAACGTCCATCAGATTGCCGCTGAGGGTGAAGTAATAGTGGTATTTTTTCAGGCCGGGACATTGGCAAAGCTGGAGGACCATGCCGTGGGCGGCCTCCACGGCCCGCCGGTAGCGCTCCAGCCGGGCCGGTTCGGCGGCGACGGTATCCGGGAGGATGACGCGGCTGTGGTCCACGCTTTGGATAGAGGGAACGATGATGGACTGCATCCGGTGCCGGACCAAATGGGTGACTCCGGAGAGGGTCACGCCGGACACGGTGAAGGAATAGGCCAGCTGCTCCAGCTCCCTGGGCCGCCGGGAGCCCAGCAGGGCCTCCAGGGAGAACGGCTCAGCTGCGCCGGAGTGCTGAATTCCGTAGGCGGCCTTCAGCAGCTTCTTGGGCTCCGGCGGAGCGTTTAGAAGGGAGACGGTCCCGGCCTCCCGCCGGGAGAGATAGACGGGCGCCTGAGCGGAACAGCGGGGAGTGGGATTCCCGGCGGGGGAGGTCCCGGCGGAGTCCTGCCGCAGCTCCGAAAGCAGGCAGGGGAACCGTTCTTCAATCTGCTGCGTGAGCTGGTCCGCCAGGCTCTGGAGCTCCGGGACCTCCCGTCCCCGGCCATACCGGATTTCGCCCAGGAGGTGAACCAGCTCCCGGGCATTCATGGTGCAGTAAAAATTGCTGTGGAAGGAGTAGGGCAGAAGGAAGCGGGCGTCCTCTCTGGGAACTCCGGCCTCCAGAAGGTCTCCGTAGGCTTCAAACAGTCCGTCCATGAAGCGGCGGTAAAAGGCCAGGTCCTCCCCCTCCAAATCGGAGGGAACGTAATAGCCCAGGCGGCTGAAATCCACATAACGCCGGGATTTTACGGTGAAGGAGGCCAGGCGGTACTCGATGAAGAACTGCTCCACAAAAACCGACACGTCCCGCAATGCGAGGGTAAATACGGCGTGTTCGATCAAGGACTTATGGCCGGAGGCCAGAACCTTTTCGATAAGGGCCCGGTTCTTGGGATTTTCCCGGGCGTTTTCAAAAATTGCGCAGGCGTCCCCGGCGGTGGTGGAGATGCGGGCGGCGCTGGCGCAGACCTCCTCGCTGTTGGCGTTGCAGCTGATAATTTTGACGTGCAGTTCCCGTTCCATGGCAATATCCTTTCTTATGTGTTTGTCAATCCTGAGTGTAGCATAAATCCGGCGGAAAATCCACCTCCTGTTTGGCCTTTTATTCCGGCGGCAATGATAAGCCGTACCAATAGGCGGCCTCTGAAACTCTGGCGTTCTCTCTAAACGCGCTTTGACACTCAAACCGGATTATGCTATCATGCAGTCAGCAAATTTCGCATTACTGCGGAGAGGAGCGCGGCTCCTTTCAAATTTCAACCATGCCCCAGACCGTCCGCTTCGACTGTTATTCCGTGGAAGCAGCGGATATGAAGCGGTTTTCCTCCGTTCTGGCGAAATTCGGCTGCCCGCTGTACGACCCCCAGCAGGATGTGCGCTTTGATAAGCTATACGCTTTTTTGATAGACGAGGCGGGGGAATATAGAGCCTAGGAGGAGGAGGACCCGGCGCGGCTGCTTCCCCGTCTTGAAGTCTGCGCAAAGACGGTATCCTGGGATGAATACGTGAGCCTTTCAAAGACGATCCGGCACATATTACGCATAAAGAGTCTTTCCTGCCGGTTCTCCAAAGGCGCGCTCCGCCAACTTTCGAAATCTGGCGGAGAAGCGGGCGAAGGCCCAAAATCCGCCGTTGAAGATTTCCCCGGTTTGGGCTATACTATGAATGTTTGATGTTTCGTTTTCCGAAGCGGAAAGGGGGAATCCCATGTCCGGGCGAACAGTCGGAAAAAGCTGGACGGCCTCCGCGCTGAAGCGGCGGGGCTGGACCAACGAGCTGATGAAGCAGCTGCTTCCCAAGCCCCGCATTCTGATGTCCAACGGACGCCCCGTCCGCATGTGGAGCCAGGAGGAGGTGCGCCGGGCGGAGAAGGACGCCTCCTTCTCCCAGGCAAGAAAAGACCCGGCGCTGCGGGGAGCCGCCCTCCGGGCCGCCGCTCCCGGCGCAAGGAATGCAGGGCGGCTGCTGGCCCGGTCCTGGGAGGAGGCCAAAAAGGACGAAAGCGCCCCCTGGCTGCTGGCGGGCTACTACCATGCGGCGGTTTTGGACCGGCTGGGCTCGGTGCCCCGGAGCCGGGCCTTCGGCCAGGCCCAGGCCATTGGCCAGCTGCGGGAATTTCTCTCCCTGGAGCGGGGCCGCCCCGGCGGGGATATAACGGCGGCGCTGAAAAACTTCCTCCGGGCGGCCCCGTGGATGGGGGAGTGCGCCGATCATGCCCAGGCCCGGGCGGCTTTGGAGCGCTACCCCCATGCGCTCCGGGGAGCCGCTGCCCAGGCGCTGGAGGAATTTGCCGCCGCCCAGCCGGAGGCGGACGCGGAGGCCATGCTGAAGGCCCCCGGCTTTCCTTCCTCCCAGCTCTTTCAGGAGGGCCTGGCGGCGGTGTGGTCCGTGTGGTACGTGCCCCAGGCCATCCGCACCAGCTTGTCCCTGCTCATCGCCTTGAATCCCAAGGACGAATATCCGGAGGCCCGGGCCATGCGCCGCCATTTCATCCTCCACCTGGGCGGCACCAACACCGGCAAGACCTACGCAGGCTTCCAGCGCCTCAAGCAGGCCCCCAGCGGCGTGTACCTGGCTCCCCTGCGCCTCCTGGCCCTGGAGGCCCAGGAAACCCTGCTGGAGGCGGGGGTGGATTGCAGCCTGACCACCGGGGAGGAGGAGGACTCCCGGGAGTGGGACACCCACACCGCCGCCACCGCCGAAAAGCTGGATATGCGGCGGTACTATGACGTGGCCGTCGTCGACGAATGTCAGATGATTGCCGACAGCCAGCGGGGCTATGCCTGGACCCGGGCCATTCTGGGGGTCTTGTCCCCGGAGGTCCACCTCTGCGCCGCCCCGGAGGCAGAAAACCTGCTGATCCGCCTCATTGAAAGCTGCGGCGACAGCTATGAGGTAGAGCGCCACAAGCGGACCACGCCGCTGATCTGCATGACCCGCACCGTGGACTATCACCGGGTCCAGCCGGGAGACGCGCTGATCACCTTCTCCAAGGTGGGGGTGCTCAGCGTGGCGGAGGACCTGCGCCAGAGCGGGAAGGA
>CAJUBX010000110.1 GCA_910585165.1 uncultured Oscillibacter sp.
CGGCGCTGCTGGCCCCCTGCGAGATGATTTCCTTTGTGGATTCCATGGTGGCGCCCCTGTCCCTTATCAACGCGCTGCTGGTGGCCCTTTCAAACCGCTGCGGCGCGGACGTCTCCGCTACCTTTGCGGAGCTGGAGGACATCTGGAACGAATACGGCGTGTTTGGGAAGACGGACGATGAGTAAGGAAGTTGTGGTAATCGGCGGCGGGGCCGCCGGAATGATGGCCGCAATTTCGGCGGCGGAGGGGGGAGCCTCCGTCACGCTACTGGAGCCCAACGAGCGGCTGGGGAAAAAGCTGAACATCACCGGAAAGGGCCGGTGCAACCTGACGAATAATACGGGAATTCAGGAGCTGATGGCGAATATCCCGCGTAATGGCAAATTCCTTTACAGCGCCTTTTCCCGCTTTAATGCCCAGGATACTATGGCCTTTTTCGAGGACTTGGGCGTGCCGCTGAAGACGGAGCGGGGAAACCGGGTCTTTCCGGTTTCGGACCGGGCTTTCGACGTCAGCGCCGCCCTGGAGCGGCGGCTTAAAAAGCTGCGGGTCCGCCTGGTCCGGGACCGGGCAAAGACCCTGGAGGTTGCGGAGGGCAGGATTCAAGGCGTTTTGGGAGAGCGGGAACGCTATATGGCGGAGGCGGTGGTACTGGCTGCCGGGGGGGTGTCCTATCCCGCTACCGGGTCCACCGGCGAGGGTCACCGCATGGCGCGGGAGGCCGGGCACACCGTTACGCCCCTCCGCGGCTCCCTGGTCCCCCTGCGGGACTTCGGCGTGGGGAAAACACTCCAGGGACTCAGCCTGCGGAATGTGGGGCTGACAGTGTTTGAAGAGAGCAGGAAAATTTACGCGGACTTCGGCGAGCTGCTGTTCACCCACTTCGGTTTAAGCGGGCCGCTGATTCTCTCGGCATCCGCCCATATGCGCCGCTTCGGGGAGCGGGCCTACCGCCTGGAGATCGACCTGAAACCCGCTCTGGAGGAACGGGTTTTAGATAAACGTCTTCTGGCGGATTTCAAGAAATACAGCAACCAGGATTTCTGCAATGCCCTGGACGACCTGCTGCCCAAGAAAATCATTCCGGCGGTGATTCGGATTTCCGGCATCGACCCCCATCAGAAGGCTCACGACATCACCCGGGAACAGCGCCACAGCCTGGGAAAGGTGCTGAAGCATTTTCCTGTAGTGATTGCCGGGCCCTGTCCGGTGACGGACGCCATTGTCACCTCCGGCGGTGTGGAAGTCCGGGAGGTGAATCCAACCACCCTGGAATCAAAGATTGTAAAGGGATTATACTTTGCGGGGGAAATTCTGGACGCGGACGCTTACACCGGCGGGTTTAATCTTCAAATCGCCTGGTCTACCGGGCGGGCCGCCGGAATTTCGGCGGCGGACAAGGGATAAGGGGGAGATTTCTTATGAGCACCATACGCGTGGCCGTCGACGGCCCCTCCGGCGCGGGAAAAAGCACGCTGGCCAGAGCCGCCGCCGCCGCATTGGGGTTTTTGTATGTGGATACCGGCGCCATTTACCGGACCGTTGGGCTCTTTATCCGGGACCGGGGCGTGGACCTGGGAGAGGAGGCCGCCGTGGGGGCGGCGCTGCCCTCGCTTCGAGTAGAGCTCCGGTACGACGAGGCCGGGCGGCAGAGAATGTTTCTGAATGGCCGGGACGTCAGCGGGGAAATCCGGCTTCCGGAGATTTCGCGGTATGCCTCTGCGGTTTCCGCCCTGCCCGTGGTCCGGGCCTATCTGATGGAGACCCAGCGGGAGCTGGCCCGGAAAAACAGCGTGGTCATGGACGGCCGGGACATCGGCACCGTGGTCCTGCCGGACGCGGAGGTCAAGGTGTTCCTCACCGCCTCCGCCGCCGTCCGGGCGGAGCGCCGCTGCCGGGAGCTGGCGGAGCGGGGAACGCCTCAGCCCTTTGATGAGGTTCTGCGGGACATTGAGGACCGGGACTTCCGGGACACCCACCGGGAGGCCGCCCCTCTGCGGCGGGCGGAGGATGCGGCGCTGCTGGACACCTCGGCGCTGGACTTCCGGCAAAGCCTGGAGGCGCTGCTGGGGATTATTCGGGAGAGGACTGGCCTATGAAACCGTTCAACCGCTTGTTTATTTTCATTTATTATGTGGTGGGCCTTGTCGCCCGGATTCTTCACCCCACCTCCGTGGAGGGTATGGAGAAGCTGCCCCAAAGCGGCGTGCTGCTCTGCCCCAATCATTCCAGCAACTGGGATCCCATTTTGGTGGCCCTCCGGCTGCCCATCAATTACCGCCTGCACATCATGGCCAAGGAGGAGCTTTTTCAAAATGCCCTTCTGGGCTGGCTCTTGAAAAAGGTGGGAGCCTTTCCCGTCAGCCGGGGAAACAACGACATCAGCACGGTCCGCACCGCGATTCAGGTCCTCAAGGACGGCGACAACCTCCTGATTTTCCCCGAGGGGACCACCATCCGCAACGGCGTGGGGTACATAGACGGCCTGCCGCCCCGGGCCAAGGCGGGAGCCGCCATGATTGGCGTCCGCACCGGAGCTGTGCTGGTGCCGGTTTTCGTGGACGGGGAGAAGAAGCTGTTTCATAAAACCCGCATCATCTTCGGCGATCCCTACGAGCCCCATTACACCGGCCGCCGGGGCACCTCCGAGGAGATGCAGAAGATTGCCGACGATCTGCTGGAGGCGGCTTACGCCCTGGGCGGCCAGGCGGTGGGAGGAAAGCCGCTGGCGGGATAAGGGCCGGAGGGCCCGGAAACGGCCCGCCGGGCGGCCTTTGGACGGGGTGTATTCGTGAACTTTTTGAAACTTCTTGGAAAATCGTAAAAAAAGAGTGTACAAACGCAAAATAATTTGATACAATATACTTTGCTACGCATAAGCGTCAGTCTGAAGCGGCCATTCACGCCGCGAAAGCGGACGTCATGGCCGTGGTAAGAGACCGTAAAAGCGCCAACATCAAACATTTGACGGAAATTTGCAGGGAGAGCCGCTTCCGCGTGTCCCGGACCGGAAACGCGGACGAGCTTCCGCCGGATTTTTTCAGTGGTTGTTCTGTTGCGGGCCTTACGGCTGGGGCTTCCACGCCAGCGGGCATTATTAAGGAGGTATATGCAGCCATGAGTGAAGAAATCAAAGCGGTGGAGAACAACGAGGAGTCCTTTGAGGAACTGCTGAACCAGTCCTTCAAAACTTTAAATACAGGAGAGAAGGTAACCGGCATTGTCACCGCCATCACTCCGACGGAGGTGCAGGTGGATGTGGGCGCCAAGCAGGCGGCTTACATCAAGTTCAGCGAACTCAGCGACGATCCCAACGCCAAACCGGAAGACGTGGTGAAGGTAGGCGACGAAATCGAGACTTACATTGTCCGCGTCAACGATGTGGAGGGCTATGCCGAACTCTCCAAGAAGCGGCTGGACGCCGTGAAGGTTTGGGAGAACATCGAGCAGGCCGTGGAAGAAAAGACCGTGATGGAAGGCACCGTCACCGAGGAGAACAAGGGCGGCATCGTGGTGTCCGTCAAGGGCGTGCGGGTGTTCGTCCCCGCTTCCCAGAGCGGACAGCCCCGGGGCGCCGATCTCTCCGCCATGAAGGGGCAGAAGGTTCAGCTTCGGATCACCGAGGTGAACCGGGCCCGCCGCCGGGTGGTGGGCTCCATCCGCTCCGTTTCCGACGAGGCCCGCCGGGCCGCCCAGGAGGAGATCTGGAGCAATATCGAGGCGGGCAAGCGCTACACCGGTACCGTGAAGTCCATGACCAGCTACGGCGTGTTTGTCGACATCGGCGGCGTGGACGGCATGGTACATATCTCGGAGCTGAGCTGGAGCCGCATCAAGACTCCCTCCGAGGTGTGCAAGGTCGGGGACACGATGGAGGTCTATGTCATCTCCTTTGACCCCGAGAAGCGGAAGATCTCCCTGGGCGTGAAGGACCACAATGTGGACCCCTGGCAGGTGTTCATGGACAAGTATGCCGTGGGCGACGTGGCCTCCGTCCGGATCGTCAAGCTGATGAGCTTCGGCGCGTTCGCTGAGGTGGTTCCCGGCGTGGACGGCCTGATCCACATTTCCCAGATTGCCGACCGCCGCATCGAAAAGCCGGAGGACGTGCTGTCCGAGGGTCAGGTGGTGGACGCCAAGATTACCGCCGTGGACGAGGAGCGGAAGAAGATTTCCCTGTCCATCCGCGCCCTGCTGACTCCCTCCGTGGAGGAGTTCGGCGAGGGGGAGGAGTAAGCCTCCGCAAACTGCAAAAACCCGGAAAACAAAACGGCAGACCGTCGGGTCTGCCGTTTTTTTCAAAAAACATGTTATTTTTTTCACGTTTTGACGTTGCAATATTTTCCTGGAGATGTTATACTATTGAACGTAAACGTCATACTACAGGAATTTACCCTTTGCGCACTGCGCCAAGAGAGAAAATCAAAACATATGGAGGAATCAATTATGAGCTATCAGGAGGAATACCGTCAGAAACTGACCACCGCCGCCGAGGCGGTCAAGGCGGTCAAGTCCGGCGACTGGCTGGACTATGGCTGGACGGTCTGCTCTGCCAACGCCCTGGATAAGGCTCTGGCCGCCCGGATGGGGGAGCTGAAGGATGTGAACATCCGGGGCGGCATTCTGACCCGCCGTCCCGCCATCTTCGACGTTCCGGACGCTGCCAGCCATTTCACCTGGAACTCCTGGCATATGAGCGGCATCGAGCGCAAGGCCATCAAGGAGGGCTTCGCCTATTACATTCCCCTGCGCTACTCCGAGCTGCCGGGCTATTACCGGGACTGCATCAAGACCCTGGACGTGGCCATGTTCCAGGTGGCTCCCATGGATGAGCACGGCTGGTTTAACTTCGGCCCCGGCGGCTCCCACTTAAAAGCGGTGTGCGAGTGCGCCAAGACCGTCATTATCGAGGTCAACAAGAACATGCCGGTCTGCCTGGGGGGCTTTGAAAACTGCGTGCACATCAGCGACGTTGCCATGGTTGTGGAGGGGGAGAATCCCCCTATGGAGACTTTGGGCGGCGGGGCCGCTCCGGCCTCCGAGGTGGATTTGGCCGTTGCAAACCTGGTGGTGCCGGAGATTGAGGACGGCGCGTGCCTCCAGCTTGGCATCGGCTCCATGCCCAGCGCCATCGGCAAGATGATTGCCGAATCCGATTTGAAGGACTTGGGCGTACATACCGAGATGTATGTGGACGCCTTCGTGGACATGTCCATGGCGGGCCGCATTACCGGAGCCTGCAAGCCCTTCGACCGGGGACGGCAGACCTACGCCTTCGCTGCGGGCACGCAGAAGCTCTATGATTTCCTCAATAACAACCCAGAGTGCATGGCCGCGCCGGTCAATTACGTCAACGACATTGCCCGGGTATCCCAGATTGACAAATTTACCTCCATCAACGGCGCGGTGGACATCGACCTCTATGGCCAGGTGTCCTCCGAGTCCTCCGGCATCAACCACATTTCCGGCGCGGGCGGGCAGCAGGACTTTGTTATGGGCGCGTATCTGGCCAAGGGCGGAAAGAGCTTTATCTGCTGCTCCTCCTCCTTTATGGACAAGAAGACCGGCCAGCTGAAATCCCGCATCC
>CAJUBX010000111.1 GCA_910585165.1 uncultured Oscillibacter sp.
CCAACGCCGCCGTCATGGTGGGCTACGGCGACACCCGGGTCCTGGTCTGCGCCACCGCCTCCGCCCGGCCCCGGGACGGCATCGACTTCTTCCCCCTGAGCGTGGACTTTGAGGAGAAGCTCTACTCCGTGGGCCGCATTCCCGGCAGCTTCAACCGCCGGGAGGGCCGCCCCGGTGAGAAGGGCGTCCTCACCAGCCGGGTCATCGACCGGCCCATCCGCCCCCTGTTCCCCCACGATTTCAGAAACGACGTTTCCATCATGGCCACGGTCATGAGCGTGGACCACGACTGCTCCCCCGAAATCTGCGGCCTCATCGGCGCTTCCGCCGCCCTGGCCATTTCCGACATCCCCTGGCACGGCCCCGTGGGCGCGGTGAAGGTGGGCCTGGTGGACGGCAGGCTCATCTTCAACCCCACCAGCGAGGAGCGGAAGGTCTCCGACCTGGACGTGACCGTGGTGTCCACCGGGAAAAAGGTGGTCATGATCGAGGCCGGGGCCAACGAGGTGGACAACGACACCATGTTCAAGGCCATCCAGATGGCCCACGAGGAAAACCAGAAGCAGGTGGCCCTCATTAACAAGATGGTCAGCGAAATCGGCAAGGAGAAGTTCGACTATCCCCACGCCGACTTCGACCAGGAGCTCTTTGAGAAAATCGTCTCCGCCACCATGGAGGAGGCCAAGGCCGCCATGGACACCGACGACAAAAACGTCCGGGAGACCCGCTGGAACGCCCTCATCGAGAAGTGGCACGAGCTCTTTTTGGACGAGTACCCCGAGATGGACAAGTACCTGGACGAGATCACCTACAAGTTCCAGAAGAAGATCGTCAAGGCCTGGCTGCTGGAGGGCCACCGGGTGGACGGCCGGCAGAAGAACGAGATCCGGCCCCTGGCCTCCGAGGTGGGCGTGCTGCCCCGGGCCCACGGCTCCGGCCTCTTCACCCGGGGACAGACCCAGGTCCTGTCCGTGGTCACCCTGGACACCCTCTCCGCCAACCAGAAGCTGGACACCATCTGGGAGGAGACGGAGAAGCGCTATATGCACCACTACAACTTCCCCGGCTACTCTGTCGGCGAGGCCAAGCCCGCCCGCTCCCCCGGACGGCGCGAAATCGGCCACGGGGCCCTGGCCGAGCGGGCCCTCCTCCCCGTCATTCCGGACGTTGAGCAGTTCCCCTATGCCATCCGGGTGGTATCCGAGGTGGTGAGCTCCAACGGCTCCACCTCCCAGGGTTCCGTCTGCGGCTCTACGCTTGCCCTGATGGACGCGGGCGTGCCCATCAAGGCCCCGGTGGCGGGCATCTCCTGCGGCCTGATTCAGGACGACGACGGCGGCTTCACCACCTTCATCGACATCCAGGGGGTGGAGGACTTCCACGGCGAGATGGACTTCAAGGTGGCGGGCACCAAGAAGGGCATCACCGCCATTCAGATGGACCTGAAAAACGACGGCCTCACCATGGAGATCATCAAAAACGCCCTGGACATCACCTATGACGGGCGGTGCCAGATTCTGGACCAGATTATGCTCCCCGCCATCGCCGAGCCCCGCAAGGACGTGAGCCGGTACGCCCCCAAGATGCTGACCATGCACATCGACCCCAGCAAAATCCGGGAAGTGATTGGCTCCGGCGGCAAGGTGATTCAGAAGATTGTGGCGGACACCGGGGCGAAAATCGACATCAACGACGACGGGTCCATCTTCATCGCGGGGGTGGACGCGGCCAGCTGCGACGCGGCGAAAAAGTGCATCGACGACATCGTCTTCGTGCCCGAGATCGGCGCGCTGTACTACGGCCGGGTGGTCCGGCTGATGACTTTCGGCGCGTTCGTGGAGCTGGCCCCCGGCAAGGACGGGCTGGTCCACATCTCCAAGCTTGCCGACCACCGGATTGAGAGGGTGGAGGACGCGTGCAAGATCGGCGACATGATGTGGGTGAAGGTGACGGACATCGACGAAAAGGGCCGGGTGAACCTCTCCCACAAGGACGCGGTCCGGGAGATCAAGGCCAAGGAGGCCGCCGGAGAGCGGGTGAAGTGAGAGCCCGCCGCCAACAGCGGAAACTATTGCAGGGGCGGACCGTTGGGTCCGCCCCTGTTTTTGGATTTGGGGGATTTTTCTGGTTGCGGAGGGAACGCCTTTGTGCTATGATATGGAAATGAAAACGATGCGCCGGGCGCATGCCCGAGGAGACAGGAGGAGCGGACGATGAGGCGTTGGATTTGGAAGGCGCTGCTGGCGGCGGCGGCGGTGCTGGCGCTGACGGGAACGGCCATGGCGGAGGAGGTCCGGTATCCCGCCACAGGCAGCAACAGCATTATTTATGAATTGGACACCGGGACGGTGGTGGGGCCGGTGAACAAGGCCGCCATTACAAATGCGAAAATTCCTGCCCAAGTCAACGGGAAGGATATCACGATTATCGCCGAAGGGGCCTTTGACAGCTGCAATGTCCTGAAAACCGTGGAGATTGCGAAGAACGTCACGACGATAAAAAAAGGCGCGTTCAACGGATGCAGCCAGCTTGCCAGCGTGTTTTTTTCCAAGAACAGCAGCCTTACGACCATCGAGGAGGACGCGTTCGCAGGCTGCGGCCAGCTGAACGACGTAATCCTCCCGGACCAACTGTCTTCAATTAAGGCAGGAACCTTTGACGGGTGCGGGAAATTGTCGTCCATCTATATTCCCACCAGCGTGCAGAAGATTGAGGCGGACGCGTTCTACCTGGACACGAACCTGACGATTCTGCATTACGCGGGGCAGGACACGACAAAGCTTATCCAGGAAGACAAGGTTCCCCGGGCGGTCCACTACAGCCGCATGCGGGAGCCCACCCAGGCCCTGGACCCCACCTGCACGGCGGAGGGAAAGGAGATTATCACCATCGGCTGCGGGGAGTGCAACCGGGTGCTGATCACCCAGGAGCGCGCCGTTCCCGCGCTGGGCCATTTGAAGGGCGAGAAGATCGACGCGGTGGCCGCAACCTGCGTCAAGGGCGGCTTTGAAGAGGGGTACTGGTGCGCCCGGCCGGGCTGCGGCGGCATCGCCGAGGGCCGGGCCCCCGTCCCGAAGGACCCGGATAACCACGAAAGCACGAATGTGAAGGACATCCCGAATAAGGATGCCACCTGCACGGAGGAGGGAACGACGGGCGGAAAGCGGTGCCAGGCCTGCGGTAAGGTAACGGAGGAGCCCACGGAGGTGGACGCGCTGGGGCACGACTATACGACCGGCGACGTTAAAACGGAGGAGCGGATACTGAAGGAGGCCACCTGCACCGAGGCGGGGGCGAAGTATGAGTACAAGCTCTGCACCCGCTGCGGCGAGGTGGAGGTCTGCGAGGACTGCGCGAACCTGAGCGGAGACGAAACCAAGGAAACGGAATATCTGGCCCATCTGGAGGCCCAGCACAATCTCCAGGAGACTGCCGCCCTTGACCACACGCCGGGAGAGGCCGAGTATGTCGTCACCAAACCGGCAACCTGCGTGGACGAGGGAGAGGAAACGTGGAAGGTGGTCTGCACCGTCTGCGGGGAGGCCATAGAAGACGGCGAGAATCCGCCGGAGGGCAAGACGCGGGTGATTCCCGCCACGGGCCACACGGTGGAAAAGATTGTGGACGAGGACGCGAGCACAGCCGCCACCTGCACGGAGGAGGGGGAGACGGTTTATAAGGAAGCCGCCTGCGCCGTCTGCGGCATAATGGTTACGCCCGAACCGGAAACAGTGGACGCTCTGGGCCACGACCTGAAGGACCAGCCGGACAAGGTGGTGGAAAAGGCCACCTGCACCAAGAAGGGGGAAAAGTGGGTAAACTATAAAACCTGCCAGCGGGAGGGCTGCGATTACGAGGAGTACGACGCCGAGGAGACCGCCATGGCCCACGATTGGACCGACCCCGTGCAGGACGAGTCCAAGGAAAATGTACCCGCCACCTGCGGCAGGGAGGGAAAAGCCCACGTCATCGTCACCTGCTCCGAGTGCAAGAGGACGGAGGCCCAGACCATCACCGTCCCCGCCACCGGGGCCCACAGCTGGGGCGAGTGGACCACCGCCAAGGAGCCCACGAAGACCGAGGCGGGGGAGAAGAAGCGGGTTTGCAGCGTCTGCGGCAAGGAGGACGTGATGGTTCTCCCCGCCGAGGGGGATTCCGGCGGCGGCTCCGGTGATCCGGAGAAGCCGGAAAAACCGGAAACCTACCAAATCAGCGTTGTCCAGGGCGCGGGGGGCTCTGCCTCCGTCAACAAAAAGACCGCCGCCGCCGGGGACCAGGTGACCGTCACCGTCTGGACGGAGAGCGGCTACGCGGTGGACATGGTGCGGGTGATCAGCGCCAACGGCGGCGCGCCCCGGCTGACGAATCTGGGCGGCGGCCAGTACCGCTTCACCATGCCCGCGTCCAACGTGGAGGTTCGGGCCACCTTTGAGCGGAGAAATTCCGGCGGCGGGTCCTCCGGCTGGGCCAGCGACCCCGGGGAGGGCTCCAGCGGCAATCCCCGCCGGACCACAGACCCCATGCCCACCCAGAACCCGGTGCAGAGCGTGCCCCGGGCGTGGGCCTACGGCCAGCTGTTTCAGGACATTCCCGCCAGCCACTGGGCGGCGGGGGAGATCAACTGGGCCAACCAGATGGGCTATATGAACGGCTCGGGAGGCCGCTTCAACCCCGACGGGAACATCACCCACCAGCAGATGTGGATGGTCCTGGCCCGGATTACCGGCAGCCGCCCCGGCAACATGGCGGAGGCCCGGCGCTGGGCGGTGGACTACAGCTTCGCCTCCGGCGCGGCCCCGGAGGGTGCCGTGGCCCGGCACCAGCTGGTGACGGCCCTGTACCGCTGCGCCCATCTGATGGGCCGGGCCAACCAGAATACCACCAGCCTGGCGGGCTACGCCGACAGCCGCACCGTGCCCTCCGCAGCTAGGGACGCGTTTTCCTGGGCCGTGGCCAACGGCATTGTGGGCGGAACCGCCGGAGGGCGGCTGGACCCCAACGGGACCTTGACCCGGGCGCAGTTCGCGGTGATTTTGTACCGCTTCAGCCAGAGAGCATAATGAACGGGGCGGGCCGAAAGCCCGCCCCGTTTTCAGTGAAAGGAGACGCTTATGGATACCATTGCCGCCGTCGCCGCTGGAGGAGGAGCCCCCTCCGCCATCGGCGTGATCCGAATTTCCGGGCCGGAGTGCTTCGCCGTGTGCGGGCGGGTATTCCGGGCCGGGCGGCCCTTCGCCGGGCTGGAGGCCCGGCGGATGGTCCTGGGAGAGATGCTGGACCAGGAGGGCCGGGTTTTGGACCGGGGGCTGGCGGTCCGCTTCCCCGGACCCGGCAGCTACACCGGGGAGGACTCCGCCGAGCTCCACTGCCACGGCTCCCCGGTGGTTCTGGGGGAGGTGCTGGCGGCCCTCTTTGCCGCCGGGGCAAGGCAGGCGGGGCCGGGGGAATTCACGAAGCGGGCCTTTTTGAACGGGCGGCTGGACCTGACCCAGGCGGAGGCCGT
>CAJUBX010000112.1 GCA_910585165.1 uncultured Oscillibacter sp.
GACACCTTCGCCGGAGAGGGCTTCTCCCTGGAGCTCATCCGCCGGTACGGCATCCGGGTCAGCGAGCTTGGCGACTACTCCATGGAGTACGACCTGAAGACCCCCGAGCAGCAGGCGGAGCTTGCCAACGTGGTGCGGTTCGCCATTGACCGCGACCGCCTGACCCAGGAGCACCTGGACTATGTCATCGCCGCTGTCAAGGCGCTGTACGAGGACCGGGAGAGCATCCCCAACATGCGCATTGTCTGGGGCCACAATCTGCCCATGCGCCACTTCCACGCCTTCCTGGAGCCCTACGCCAACGAGGAGAAATAAGAGATAATTCAGCGTAACTGCGCCGCGCGGAGAGTGCGCAGGTTCCGATGAAGCTGATTGGCAGCGCCCGCGAAAACCAAACTGTTCCGGCGGGCGCTGCCAGTGTTTTTTTCAGCGGGAGCAAAGGCGGAAAGCCCGCGGGCTTTCCCGTCCGCCGCGTTTTCGAGGCGGACGAGTGCGCAAGAAATCATTGAGAAAGAGGAGGAAATCTGTCTATGAGCAACGAAACCTTGCAGACCCGCGACGGGTTTAAGAGCCAGTGGGGCTTTATCCTGGCCTGCATCGGCTCCGCCGTCGGCATGGGCAACATCTGGCGCTTCCCCATCATGGTTGCCAAGTACGGCGGCATGACGTTCCTGATCCCTTACTTCATCATCGTGCTGCTGGTGGGCAACTCCGGCGTGATGGAGGAGTTCGCTCTGGGCCGCCGGGCCCAAGCGGGCCCCATCGGCGCGTTCGGCCACGCTACCGAGGCCAAAAACGGCAACCGGAAGCTGGGTGAGCTTATCGGCATCGTCCCCATCATCGGTTCCCTGATGCTGGCCATCGGCTATACCGTGGTCATGAGCTGGATTTTCAAGTACGCGTTTATGTCCGTCACCGGCGGCCTCTACGCTCTGGGCACCGACATGGGCGCTATCGGCGGCACCTTCGGCGGCGCGGCTCCCGAGGCCGAGACCCTGGGCGAGGCCCTGGGCATGATGTTCAGCAACGGGATCTTCGGCATCGGCAACGGCGTGTGGCTGCTCATCGGCCTGGTGGTGGCCCTGGTCATCATGGCTATGGGCGTTGCCAACGGCATCGAATTGGCTAACAAGATCATGATGCCTGTGCTGTTCGGCCTGTTCGTCATTCTGGCGGTTTACATCGGCTTCCAGCCCGGCGCTTCCGAGGGTTACAGGTTCCTGTTCACCCTGGACCCCAAGGGCCTTTTGAACTTTGAGGTGTGGGTTTACGCCTTCGGTCAGGCGTTCTTCTCCCTGTCCGTGGCGGGCAACGGCTCCGTTATCTACGGTTCCTACCTGCCCAAGGACGAAAATATCCCCTCCTCCGCCCGGCGCGTGGCCCTGTTTGACACCCTGGCCGCCCTGCTGGCCGCTTTCGTCATCATCCCCGCCATCGGCGCTTCCGGCTTCGCCATGGCCGACATCAACCCCGGCCCCGGCCTGATGTTCGTGTTCCTGGTCAACATCCTCAACGGCATGCCCGGCGGCCGCATCATCGGCGTGATTTTCTACATCGCCGTTCTGTTCGCCGGACTGAGCTCCATCGTCAACCTGTATGAGGCTCCCGTGGCCACCATGCAGGAGCAGTTCAAGCTCAAAAGAGGCCCCGCCGTGGCCGTCATCGGCGTTATCGGCGCGGTGGTCGCCCTCATGATTCAGCCCTGGACCTCCCAGTGGATGGACGTGGTTTCCATCTATATCTGCCCCCTGGGCGCGGCGCTGGCGGCCATCATGTTCTTCGTGGTGCTGCCCCGCAAGGAGGCCCTGGAGGAAGTCAACCGGGGAGCCAAGAAGCCTATCGGCAGCTGGTTCGTCCCCCTTGGCTATGTGTTCATCGTTTTGTGCATCGCGGCCCTGCTTCTGGGCATCAAGTTCAACGGCATCGGCTGACCCCGGCCGCGAAACGTTTTCCCGCAGCTTCCATGAAAAGAGCGCCCGCCGTCCCCAGACGGCGGGCGCTCTTTTCAGCTGTCCGGCTCCTCATAGGGATTGACGGTATCCGGCGGGCAGAGGCGCTCTGCGCTCCACCGGAGCATCTGGTCCAAAATGGGCTGAAAGCTCCGGCCCAGCTCCGTCAGGGAGTATTCCACCCGGGGCGGAATCTCTCTGTAGACCTCCCGGTGCAAAAAACCATCCCGCTCCAGCTCCCGCAGCTGCTTGGTCAGGGAGGACTGGGTGATCCCCTCCAGGCGGCGCAGCAGCTGGCCGAAGCGCTGGACTTTGTAAAAGGAGACGTACCAGAGAATCAAAATCTTCCACTTTCCCCCAAGGACCGCCTGGAGGCTGGCCATGGGGACGCAGCGGGCCATCATGTCCGGTGCCTGAAATTTGTTCCCATCCATGGGAAGCCTTCCCCCTTTGGTGCAAAAAAGTGTACAATCACTATAAAAATTGCGTACTTGCGGCGCTTTGCGGACTGGGGTACTATGGCGGCAGAACCGAATCGAAAGGAGACGCGCTTATGCACTTTTACGGAACCATCTGGCGGCCGCCCTATGAGGCGGACTCCCTGCTGCTTCAGGCCACGGCGGGCTGCACCCACCATACCTGCAAGTTCTGCACGCTGTACGAAGACCTGCCCTTTCGTTTCCGCATGCCGCCGCTGGAGGAGATGGAGGCAGATTTGCGGGAGGCCCAGCTTCGGATTACGGACCCCATGGCAATGCTCTCCTCCCGGCTCCAGGGCCTCCCCCGGCCCCAGGGACCCCGGCGGGTATTCCTGGTGGGGGCCAATCCCTTTGTACTGCTGCCCGAACGGCTGGAAGAAATCGCCGGACTTATCCGGCAGTATCTCCCCACGGTGGAGAGCATCGGCTGCTTCGCCCGGGTGACGGACGCGGCCCTCAAAAGCGGCGGTGAGCTCCGGCGGCTTAGGGACCTGGGCTACGACGGCCTGACCGTCGGCGTGGAGACCGGGGACGAGGCGGCTCTGGCCTTTATGAACAAGGGCTATAGAGCCCGGGACATTGTCCAACAGGCGGCGCGGCTGGACGAGGCGGGAATCTCCTACAGTTTTTTCTATCTGGCGGGAATCTCCGGCGCGGGCCGGGGGACGGAGGGCGCCCGGCAGAGCGCGGAGGTCTTCAACCAAACCCATCCCATACGGATTGGCGCCTCCATGCTGACGGTCTTTCCAAATTCGGAGCTGCACCGGGAAATCGAGGCGGGGCATTGGAAGGAGGAGAGCGAGCTGGAGAAACTGGAGGAGCTGAAAACCCTTCTCGCGCGCTTGGATATTCCCACCCGGTTTGAGACGGACGGGGCCTCCAACCTGATTCATATCCGGGGAGAGCTTCCCCGGGACCGGGAGGCCCTGACAAAACGCCTGGACCGCCTGATAACCGGAACAGACGAGGAGACCCTGCGGGCCTACCGGGTCAATCTAAAACATCTATGAAGGGAAGCCCCTTCACCACCCAGGCGTCGGGCAGGTAGCGGCCCTGGGTCATGGAACTGCTGGTTTTCGTGATAATGCGGCCGTTGTAGCTCATGGAGGAGCTGGAGCCGCCGTCCATGTTCATGGCGGTCCAGCAGCCGTAGCGCAGCAGGATGTCCGCGCACTCCGACACGGTGGTCCCCAGGCTGTGGCCCGCCCGGCGGCCGTCGATGACCAGCATTAACGTCGCCTTGTCCGCCGTCTGGCCGATGGCCGTCCGGGGCTGGATGCCCATGCCGAAGGAACCGTCGATGTTTTTCTCCCCGTTCAGCACGATGATAGGGTAAAACTGCACCGCGTCCCGCATCTCGGAAAGGTCCAGGCCCCGGCCCGCCCGGAAATTGTCCCCCCAGTCGAACCCGGCGGCCTGGTAGCGGCCCGCCAGGGCCTGGCCGGAATACTCCCCGCCGGAGAGGACGAAGCCCATGGGCACATTTCCCCGGCCCCGGCCCTCCGGGTCGTAAAAGCCGCTGGCGTTGATCCCCAGCACCGCGCCGTTGGCCTCGCAGAGCTCCGTCACCGTCTGGCCCCGGCCGGAGAGGGCGTTCTTCGCCAGAAACACCTGGGAGCTGTCCTTGGCGATGGCCAGCTTCCCCTGGTAGCCCTCCCCGGAGACGGTACAGATCAGGATTTTATTGGGCACGTCGATGGCCCAGACTTCATCCCCGGCGGTGGTGTAAACGCCCTCCAGCCCCTCCTTTTCCAGAATGGGCAGGTCCTTCCAGGTGACGGATTCCGGCAGGGTGTCCATGTCCACCTCGGGGAACAGGGCGGCAAATTCCGCGGCGGCCCGCTCCTCCGGGGTTTTGGCGGACTTTGGGGAAGACGGGCCCTCCCCCGGGGCAAGGCCGCTGGCCTCTATGAGGTTTTCCTGAAACCGGGCCTCCACGTCCTTCATAACGTCCTGAATCACAAAATCCGGCAGGAAGGCCGTGGCCAGCCACTGGTGGGTCATGGTGCCCATGGCGGTCTCGACGTACAGCGTCCGCCATTTGACGGCAAGGGGAATTTGGGAGAAGGCAAACAGCAGGTACAGCGCCGCCGGCAGGGCAATGGCCGCAGCGGCGGCCAGCCATTTCCACTTGGAGGAGAAGCGGTTTTCCTCGTTCATAAGCAGAGCCTCCAGCAGGAAACATCAGGCTTTGTGTCTGTAAGAAGCCGCCTGTTGGCGCGGCTTTTAAAGTATAGCAAGGGGACAGCCCGGTTGTCAAGGCGGAGTCCCTCCCGCAAACGCCGGGAAAGGACTGGATGCTTCTTCCAATTTTACGGCCTCCGCCCAACTCTTTCCTTGACAGTCTGATGTCTGCATGCGATAATAGACATATGAATTTTGGCGCTCCGGCACCGCGCGGACCGGACGGAACAGAGAAGGGGGATTTTATGAAACGCAAGACCATGGACGGCAACGAGGCCGCCGCCTACGCAAGCTACGCCTTTACCGAGGTCGCAACCATCTACCCCATTACGCCCTCCAGCCCCATGGCGGAGCATGTGGACACCTGGGCCGCCAACGGAATGAAGAACATCTTCGGGCAGAGCGTCCGCCTGATGGAGATGCAGAGCGAGGCCGGGGCCTGCGGGGCCATGCACGGGTCCCTGGAGGCCGGGGCCCTGACCACCAGCTACACCGCCAGCCAGGGCCTGATGCTGATGGTGCCGCCGCTGTACCGCATCTCCGGCCAGCTCCTCCCCGGGGTCATCCATGTGGCGGCCCGGACCGTGGGCACCAGCGCTTTCTCCATCTTCGGGGACCACTCTGACGTGATGGCCTGCCGCCAGACGGGCTTTGCCCAGCTGGCCTCCTCCTGCGTTCAGGAGTGCATGGATCTGGCGGCGGTGGCCCACCTTTCCGCCATCCGCTCCCGGGTGCCTTTCATGCACTTCTTCGACGGCTTCCGCACCAGCCACGAGATTCAGAAAATCGACGTGCTGGACTATGGGGACCTGGCCCGGATGCTGGACCGGGAGGCCCTGGACCGCTTCCGGGCCAACGCCCTGAACAGCGAGCATCC
>CAJUBX010000113.1 GCA_910585165.1 uncultured Oscillibacter sp.
GAAAAAAGCCGCCCTGTCCTGGGTCTGGCCATGGATAACAATATCAGAAAGAGTATTTCTGCGCTTTCTCCTGGGCGGCAAAGAGCCGGTTCATATCGGCGGTGATACTGCCAGCCATCACCCGCAGAAAGTCGCGCTCGGTGGTGGAGGCGAGGATGGCCCGGTCAATGTCGGCCCGGATGGTGCCCCGGTGGGTGGGCTTGCCGTTCTGCTCCGCCTGCCATTCGGCGTAGTGCTTGGCCCGCCCGCCGGGGTTCTCTATCACAGAAATAGCGTACTCCCGGCAAAGCCGGTCTGACACCTCACGCATACGGGCGTAATCGGCAGGAGAATTGTAGAATTTATATGTGAAACATATTTTTCTTTTAAATCTCCTGTTTTCACCCATGGAATAGTTCCATTTTCATAATACTTCGCCTGTCTTTTATCTGGTGTTCCACCAGAAGATATTGTAAAAATGTCCCCCAATCTCGCCATCACACCATCCCCTCCAATTCCTCCAGTCCCTTCTGAATCTCGGCTTCCAGCTGGCGCAGCTGGACGAAAATCTCGCTGGTGGGCGGGTACTCCACGGGGACATACTCGGTCTTTTTGTACTTGTTGATGGACAGATCGTAGCCATTCTCCACAATCTCCTCCCTGGGCACCAGGAAGGACTGCTCGGTGCGCTCCCGGGCCTCCTTCCCGGCCAGGTCATGGAACCGGGCGACGATATCGGGGATGTCGTTCTCCGCCACGGGGGACCGCTTATCATCCAGGGAGAAGCCGTCCGCCCGCATATCGTAGAACCACACCTTGTCCGTTCCGCCGTGGCCGGTTTTGGTGAAGATGAGTACCCCGGTGGACACCCCGGCGTAGGGCTTGAACACCCCCGAGGGCATGGAGATAACCGCCTCCAGGCGGTGGTTGTCCACCAGCTCCCGGCGGATATCCCGGTGGGCCTTGGAGGACCCGAACAGCACGCCGTCCGGAACGATACAGGCGCACCGCCCGCCCACCTTGAGCATTTTCAAAAACAGGGCCAAAAACAGCAGTTCAGTCTTCTTGGTTTTGCACAGCTTCAGCAGGTCGGCGGACACGATATCCGCGTCCAGGCTGCCCTTGAAGGGGGGATTGGCCAGGATGAGGGAGTACTTTTCACGGTCCGGGTTCTGGTCGGACAGGCTGTCCCGGTACTCGATGGTGGGGTTGTCCACCCCGTGAGTCATCATGTTCATGGCCCCGATGCGTAGCATGGTGCGGTCCATGTCGAAGCCGTGGAACATGGCGTTCATGTAGTGGGCTTTCTTCTCCCGGTTGAAGAAGATTTCCTCCTTGCGGTTGGCTTTCAGGTACTCCCCAGCCGCCACCAGAAAGCCCGACGTACCGCAGGCCGGGTCGCAGATGACCTCGTCTGGACCGGGGGCCATCAGCTCCACCATCATTTTTATGATATGCCGGGGCGTGCGGAACTGGCCGTTCACCCCGGCGGTGGCGATTTTGGACAGAAGGAACTCATACACGTCTCCCCGCACGTCGCCGTCCCGGAGCTGGGCCATCTGGGCGTAGATCTCGTCCAGGGCGGTGACAACCTTGTCCAGCATCAGCGGTGTGGGGATTTTGAAGATGGCGTCGTCCATGTACTTGGCGTAGGCGCTGCCCTTGTCCCCGTGGAGGTTCTTGATGAAGGGGAACACCTGCTCCTGCACCACGGTGTACATCTTCCCGGCGGGGAAGTCGTGGAATACCGACCACTTGAGCTGATTGCCCGGGACAGTCCGCTCCCCAATTTGGACCTCCTCCCCGAACATACTCTTGTAGGGCAAACCCAGCATGGCGCTCTCCTTGGCGCGCAGATTGTCTGTCTCATCCAGATCGTGGATGAACATCAGGTAGGTCATCTGCTCCACCACGTCCAGAGGGTTGGTAATGCCGCCCGTCCAGAAGATCTCCCAGAGGGCGTTGATCTTGTTTTTCAGTTCGCCTGTAATCATAGCGGTTCTCTCTTTCTGGTTTTTATGATTGATCACCGGATATCCGGATTTGTCTGGTAGGTCTGCTTCGGGCTTTTGGGCCGGTCCGGGAGGGTCATCAAAATCATCCCGGATTTCACCAGCGGCTCCAGGTAGCGCCGGGTAGCGTACTGACCGGAGGCAATCCCCAAAAAACGCACAATTTCCTTTCGCGTGCGGGGCGTCCTGCAAAAGTCAAGCAGTCCGCGGTCGTCCAAGGGCAGTTTTTCAGCGGAAAGCGCCGGTTTGCGTTCTGGAGGCTGTTCTGCCGCCTCCTTGTTATAGAGGCAGACGGAAAATTCCCAGCGGTCATCCCGGAATACCGGTTCGGGCAGGCCGGCCTCCGCCATGGCACGGCGGATTCTTGGGATACCGGAATAGCGGTTTTCCGTCTGTCCCAAGGCTTCCATTGCGGTGATCACGGCCGGATTTCGGGTATCCGGCTGGATCTTTCCCAGTTGATCCACCGTCAAACGCCCATAAAGTCCGCCAGGGTTTCGAATTTCCACCCGGTCATAAAACATGATCAGCTGGATGGGCATATTTTCTGTATGGGTACTGTAATCCCGGTGGACCAGCGCGTTCAAAACCGCTTCCCGAAGGGCGTCAAGGGGATATTCCGGCATATCCTGCCGCCTTCCCGTTCTCGGATCGATGCGTACAGCAATGCGCATATTGCTGCGCAGGAAGCTGACCGCACCCTCCAGCATTTCCACCAGGGTGCCCTCAATGCGTTTGCTGTCCAGGAAACGCCTTCCTGTTTCATCCACTTCCCCCATCTCGGTGCCTGGCACGCGGGACGCGATGATACTGAGCTGGGGGAAATAGGCCTGGGGATACAGGCTGAACAGCAGGACCGCTGTGAGGGTGAACTGCCCCTCCTTTTGCAGTCCGGTCAGCTCATAGAGCTGCTCCGCAGGAACTGAGGCGAAATTGGGGCGGTCCAGCTTGCGCTTCAGCAGATACTGCTCCAGCTGGACCTGATCCAGAGCGGAGGAGGAGATTCCCGCCACCGGTCGCAGATCGTCCCGGCTCCGCTTGCGGTAGGCCTCGTAGCTGTAGACCTCGTACTCGGTCATAGGCTTATCGGCATCGCCCACCCGGATGAAAGACCCCTTGAGACGGCCCCGCGCTGTTTTGAAGCAGGGGCGCTCCGCCAGATCCAGTGGGGGGATCTCCGCCGCCACAAACAGCATGGTCCCCTCTCCATAGACCGATAAAACAGGACGCACCACCGGGGTCATGGACTCGCCCACCTCCATCAGTTTCTTTTGGAGGTCCTGGGTATCATAGACTCCAACCTTGGCAAACCCTTGTTTTTCATCCAGACCAAATAAAAGCATCCCGCCCTCATTCTGGTTGGCGAAGGCAGAAAACGTGTCATAGAGCCGCTCCGGACATCCCTTGTTGGCGGCCTTGACCTCCAGGGTCTGTTCCTCGCAATTTCGCTGCTGAACTCTTAAAAGCAGTTTTCCAAATTCTTCTTCCAGCATAAGCACACTCCTTATTTAAGCCGCAAGAACATAAGAAAGAAAGGGGATAAGTAAGACTTTTCTTATATTAGTTCTTATGTTGTTATGTTCCTAGAAACATCATAACAGACAAGAGAAGAAAAATCAATCGAAAATGCACAATTCACCCGCAGAGAGCTGTACTCCCTGCGGGTGGGTTCTCTTTCTATTCACTTTACAGGTATAGTCCCGCCCGATATGTAACCATCACCCGATGCCCCGCCGCCGTCCGGTCCGCCCGCGCGAAACTCATATTTCGCGCGGGTATCATCTTCTTGACCATCTGGCCGCCGACGGAACCCGCCTCACGGCTGGTCAGATCGCCGTTGTAGCCTTCCTTCAGGTTCACGCCGACCTCGCTGGCGGCCTCCATCTTGAACTTATCCATGGCGCTGCGGGCCTCGGGGACGTTAAGCTTGTTGCTATTCTTGCTAGACATAATGAATCTCTCCTTTTCATCGAATCATTTGTTTTTGGGTCGCTTGGGTATCGCAAGCATAGTTTGACTCGAAAAAAAGGGGATATGCCGTTTTCCTGCCGGTAATTTTTTCTGATTCACTTTTTTAAACCGCTCCGGCGGCCTTTTCTCAAAACGGGGCCGTCCGTCCCCAGGTATCTCCCGCAGCTTACCCCCGCAGGAAAAGGAAACAGGCGGTTCTCTCCTTCAAAAACCGGTTGCCCCTGGCCCGGCCCTCTGGTAAAATAACAGAGCAAATCTGATTTCGGCGGAGCGGGAGGGAATTCTATGATACGAAACATCGTGTTTGACATGGGCAACGTGCTGATTCACTGGCAGCCCGGTCTCTTTATTGAAAAAATGGGCGTCCCGGAGGAGGACCGCCCCGTGCTTTTGCAGGAGGTCTTCAACTCTGTGGAGTGGATTCAGATGGACCGGGGGACCCTTTCCCTGAAGGACGGGCTGGACGCCGTCTGCCGCCGCCTGCCAAAGCGGCTTTGGGCTCAGGCCCGGGAGCTTACTTTGAACTGGTGGCGGCGGTGGCTGCTGCCCATAGAGGGCGTGGCGGAGCTGGTCCGGGAGCTGAAAGGCCTGGGATACGGCATTTACCTGCTCTCCAACGCCAAGGAGGACCTGCCCCGGTACTTCGGCCTCATCCCGGGAAGCGAGTGCTTCGACGGCAGAATTGTCTCCGCCGACTGGAAGCTCTTGAAGCCCCAGCCGGAAATCTACCGGACGCTGTTCCGGGAATACGGCCTCCGGGCAGAGGAATGCTTCTTCATCGACGATTTGAACATCAACATTGAGGGAGCCTTATTGGCGGGCATGAATGGCACGGTGTTTGGCGGGGACCTGCCCCGCCTCCGCCGGGAGCTGAACGCCGTCGACGTTCCGGTGAAGCTCTGAAAAAGTCCCCGCCTGGAGCAACGCGCTCCCGGCAGGGATTTCTTTAGGGCGCACTCCGCAAGTCCATCAAATAAGAGGAGACAAGCAGGAGGCAGAACAACAAAACAAGAGCCGGGGCCATTGATTTGGTGAGGTTCATCAGCAGCAGGGCGACGCCGATTACGCAGAAGGTGGTTTCCGGCAGATGTGCCATAACCCGGCCCAGGCCGTAGGCGGTCTTGGCGGTTCCGAAAACACCCTCCACGATGCTGCGATCGCAGCTGTCCTGATATTCCTGTTTCTTCGCCTGACGGGATAAAACCGGATTTTTTGGCGGTTTGCCCAGGGCAGGACCGGACAGGCGGATTCCGTGTTCTTTGCAGAATCCCAGCGTCTGGCGGCTGCGGTAGATTTTATCTGCCAGAATGCGTTCCGGCCAGCAGCCATAACGGTCACGATAGCGGTATACGGCCTTCCAGAAACCGTCCGCCTCGTTGTACGGCTCAAAGGTCAGCCGCTCGATCCTGGCATAACCGTCCACCAGGCTGATGTGCAGTTTTGGGCCGAACTCGGTGTTGGCGTGGACCTT
>CAJUBX010000114.1 GCA_910585165.1 uncultured Oscillibacter sp.
CATGGCCGGAATCCCTTGCTATTACTGCATTTGTTGAGTTTTACTCATGGCTGGGAATAAAAGAACCGGAGTGACGTTCACCCCGATTCTTTTCACGCTTTTACTTCTTCACAATCTCCGCCGTGTCCATGGCGATCATAAGCTCCTCGTTGGTGGGAATCAGCAGCACCTTGACCTTGGAATCGGGGGCGGAAATCACCGCTTCCTTCCCCCGGACGGCGTTGGCCTCGGCGTCCAGCTTCACGCCCATGAACTCCAGGCCCTCGCACACCATGGCCCGGATGGCCTTGTCGTTCTCGCCCACGCCGGCGGTGAAGATGACCGCGTCCACGCCGCCCATGGCGGCGGCGTAAGTGCCCACGTACTTTTTCACCTCATAGGCGAATTTCTGCTGGGCCAGAGCCGCCTTCTCATCGCCCTTCCCGGCGGCGCTTTCCAGGTCCCGGAAGTCGGAGCTGACGCAGCTCAGGCCCTCCACGCCGGACTTCTTGTTCAGGGCATTCAGCATCTCGTCGATGCCCATCCCCCGCTTGTTCATCTCATACTGGAGGATGCCCGCGTCCAGGTCCCCGGACCGGGTGCCCATGGGCACGCCCGCAAGCGGGGTAAAGCCCATGGAGGTGTCCACGCTTTTGCCCCCGCTGACTGCGGCGATGGAGGAGCCGTTGCCCAGGTGGCAGGAAATGAGCTTGAGCTCCTCCGGCTTTTTGCCAAGCATGGCGGCGGCCCGGCCCGCCACATACTTGTGGCTGGTGCCGTGGAAACCGTAGCGGCGGACCTTGTCCTCCTCATACCAGGCGTAGGGCAGGGCGTACATGTAGGCCTGGGGGGGCATGGTCTGGTGGAAGGCGGTGTCGAACACGGCCACCATGGGCACGCCGGGCATGACCTTCTGGCAGGCCCGGATGCCGGTGAGGTTGGCGGGGTTGTGGAGGGGGGCCAGGGGGATGCAGTCCTCGATGGCCTTGAGCACCGCCTCGTCAATCAGCACGGATTTGTTGAACGCCTCGCCGCCGTGGACCACCCGGTGGCCCACCGCGCCGATCTCGCTCATGGAGGAAATCACGCCGTTATCCTTGTCCGCCACCGCGTCCAGCACGGCCTGGATGGCCTCGGAGTGAGTGGGCATGGGGATGTCGACGGCGTCCAGGGTCTTCTTCCCCTCGGCCTTGTAGGTGAATTTGCCGTCGATGCCGATGCGCTCGCACAGGCCCTTGGCCAGCACAGCGCCGCTCTCCGGGTTCAAGAGCTGATACTTCAAGGAAGAACTCCCCGCGTTGATGACCAGAATATTCATGATGACCGTCTCCTCTTTTTGGGGGAAGCCCTTGCGGGATTCCCCGGTTTCATATAATATAGAGCGGCAGGGAAGGGCGAGAGGCCCCCGCTTTCCCTGTTGTCCAACTTCATTATACCAGACTTTTCGGGAGTTACAACCGCTTTTTTACCAAACTGTCACTTTTTTGTCACCACTTCAAGGGGGAATTTTATGGCCGCCGCTGGTATCATTGCAGAATACAATCCCCTTCATATGGGCCACGCCTACCTGATGGCGGAGGCCCGCCGCCGCCTGGGGCCGGATACTGGAATTGTCTGCGTCATGAGCGGGTACTATGTCCAGCGGGGGGATTTTGCCGTCGCCGGCAAGTTCGCCCGGGCCGCCGCCGCCGTGCGAAGCGGGGCGGACCTGGTGCTGGAGCTGCCCGTCCCCTGGGCCCTTTCCTCTGCGGAGGGCTTCGCCGCTGGGGCCGTGGAGCTTTTGAAAGCCGCCGGGGTAGTCTCCCATCTGGTCTTCGGCAGCGAGGGCGGGGACTCCGCCCCCCTGGTCCGCTGCGCGGAGGCCCTGTGCTCGGAGGACTTTTCCCGCAGGCTCCGGGAGGAGCTGAAAAAGGGCGACAGCTTCCCCGCCGCCCGCCAGCGGGCTGCGGCGGCCCTGCTTTCCGGGGAGGATGCCAAGGCTCTGGAACGGCCCAACGACACTCTGGGCGTGGAATACTGCAAGGCCCTCCGGGGCAGCGGCATCCGACCTGTCGCCGTTCCCCGCCGGGGGGCGGGACACGGCAGCGTGTCCGCCGGTGACGGCTTTGCCTCCGCCTCCGCCGTCCGGGCGCTGCTCCGGCGGGGGGAGGAGAGCGCGGCCCTCTCCCTCATGGTCCCCGCCATGGCGGAGGCATACCAGGAGGAGCGGGCCGCAGGCCGGGCTCCCGCCGGGCTCTGGAACTGCGAACGGGCCGTTCTGGCCAGGCTCCGGTTTCTGGAGGAGGAGGACTGGGCCGCCCAGGACACTGGGAACGAGGGCCTCTACCGCCGCTTTGCCCGCTCCGCCGGGTCCGCCGCGTCCCTGGAGGAGCTGCTGGAAACCGTGAAAACAAAACGCTACCCCCTGGCCCGGCTCCGCCGGACGGTATTCCGGGCCTATTTGGGGCTGCCCCCAGCGCCGCCGGAGCGGCCCGCCTACCTTCGGGTCCTGGCGGCCAACGAACGGGGGACGGCCCTGCTGGCAGGGATGCGGACCGCCGCCTCCCTGCCGGTTCTGACCAAGCCCGCCGCCGTCCGCCGCCTGCCGGGAGAGGCCCAGCGCCTGTTCGCCCTGGAGGCCCGGGCGGGCCGCCTTTACGCCCTGGCCTGTCCCGGCCCCGCCGCCGTCCCGGACGAGTGGCGGACCGGTCCGGTCATTTTCAAGGGGGGAGCGGGCTGAACAAAGGAGGAACCCCCTATGAGTACCATGATCGCGCTGCTGCTGGTTCTGTCCGCCCTGACGGGCTGCGCCGGAGAGACGCTGATAAACGTGAAAAGCGCCCTGCCGGACCCTCCCGCCGAAGCCATCGCCTACTCGGTGGAACTGGAGATATACGAGGAAACCGTCCGGGACGGGGACGGCACGGCGCTGGCGGAGTGCTCCTACGAACTGCCGGTGCTGAACGTGGCGCTGGAGGACGGAAGCGTTTTGCAGCGCGCCGCCTCGGAGGAGCAGGAACGGGCCCTGGCGGCGGCGGAAACCTTCAATGCCCGCTTCGCCCAGTGGAGGACCAATCCCGGGACGCTGGCGGAAGCCGCCAGGGAGGACCAGGCTTTCCGGAATGAGTCGGGCCTGGAGCCCGTGGCCTATACGGACGATTTGAGCTGTACCGTCTACCAGACGGAGCGCCTCATCAGCGTCTCCGGCGTTTACTGCACCTATACCGGCGGGGCCCACCCCAACAGCATCCTGATGAGCTGGAACTTCGACCTGGACAGCGGAACCTTTTTCGAGCCGGATTTCCTGGAGGAGGACGGCAGGCTGAAGGAGTTCGTGGCGGCGGAGCTGGTGCGCCAGGCAGAGGAGGACGCTTTGGAAAACGGCCTGGCCCCCGGCGACTACCTTTGGCCGGATTATGAGAGCATCCTGGCGGACTGGACCAACTACGCCGTCAGCTTTGACGAGGAGGGCATGACCGTGGGCTTCTCCCCCTACGAGCTGGCCTGCTACGCCGCTGGGCCCCAGGTGTTCCGCCTGACCTATGACCAGCTGCGGCCCCATCTGGGCCAGCACGGCAGAGCGGTGCTGGGGCTGGAGGACGGCGGCGGGCAGGCGGCAGACTAACGGCGGCTGCATGACACGGGCCAGGCGGAGCTGGGCCCGCGCCCGTCAAGGACGCTAAGAACGCCCTGCGTCATTTCCGCCTCGAACGTCTGCCGGGAATTTCCAGAGTTCTGAAATTGAGGGCCGCCTTCCCGGGAAGGCGGCCCTGCCTTTAATACTTCTTTTCTAGCAGCTTATAAAAGACTGCCCCGGCCAGGTATTGGATCACCAAAAACGCCGCCAGGTACAGGGTTATCAGCCTGGAGGCTCCCTCCTCCGTCAAACCCAGCTTTCCCAGAATCGAGAAAGCCAGAATGGAGACCGCCGTCACAAGCAGTCCCAAAATGTAGGCGTAACGCCCGGACTTGTTCCGCAGCATCTCCTTCCGCTCATCACGAAGCTCAATCTGCTCCTCCTCCAGATGCCGCCGGTAGGAATCGCGGGTTTCCAGCCGGGTCCATTTGAAGTATTTGTAGACCATCATCGCGCCGGGGCACACCAAAGCACCGAAGAAGCCGCAGAGCAGGCTGCTTAGCGGCGTGTCCCAGATAACGGCCCCGGCCAGACAGATAAGACCCACGGCGATCATCCTGATTCCGGTCCAAAGACAGCTCTTTTTCACGGCGTTTCACTCCTCTCATAAATAAAGATCTCCTCAATGGGAAGCCCGAAAAAATCCGAAATGGCAAAGGCCAATTCCAGGGACGGGCTGTAGCGCCCGTTTTCGATGGAGCTGACGGTCTGCCGGGAAACCCGGATGGCCCGGGCGAAATCCTCCTGCTTGAGGTCCCGGCTTTTCCGCAGTTCTTCCACGCGGTTTTTCATAGCCGCCTCCTTTCACACAGCAGTTTTGTAAAGGCTCCTTTGCATTCAGGAGCGGCCGTCTCCCTATATGTAAAGGTTCCTTTACTCATATCCTATCACAGCCCGCCTAGTTTGTCAAGTATCCTTTACATATATTTGTGAGAACACTCCCCAGAGGATTTCGGGACATTCCCCGCAGGGCGGAGCGCCGCAATAATTTAAAATAGGACTTTAGTATTTTTGAGATATCTGGAGGAAACGCCTGAAATTCTAAGAATTTTTGCCATTGAGTGAAATTCCTGTTGACATCGCAGGAAGGGCATGGTATAAATAGTCTTGCTCCGCAAGGAGTTCTTACTTTGTTCAACCAATTGGAAACTATATTGATGGAGGAAAGACCATGTCCACTTTTATGGCAAACAAGGCCAACATTGAGCGCAAGTGGTACATCCTGGACGCCGCCGGCAAGCCCCTGGGCAAGACCGCCGTCCGGGCCGCCGACCTGCTGCGCGGCAAAGGAAAGACCACCTTCACCCCCCATGCCGACTGCGGCGACAACGTCATCATCATCAACGCCGGGAAGGCTGTTCTCACCGGCAAAAAGGGTGAGCAGAAGATTTACCGCACCCATTCCGGCTGGGTGGGCGGCCTCAAGGAGACCCCCTACCGCATCCTGATGCAGGAGAAGCCCGAGGTTGCCATGCGGGTGGCCGTCCGGGGCATGATGCCCAAGAACACCGTGGCCAAGGATTCCCTGAAGCGCCTGCACATCTATGCCGGTGCCGAGCACAAGCAGCAGGCCCAGAAGCCCATCGCCCTGGACGCTGAATAAGGAGGAGGAAGCGTATGTATCAGTCTAAGAAGCC
>CAJUBX010000115.1 GCA_910585165.1 uncultured Oscillibacter sp.
CCAGCCTTATGGGGCTGGCTGGTTCACTTTTTGGTGTATTGTGCGGTGTTGCCTTTTAAATGTGCGGCCGTAAAAGAAGATTCCTGCGGGAGCGGGCAGTATAATTTTCCCTGCCCTTGTCCATACTTCCCTCAGAACACTTGAAAGAGGGAGGAACTCTTGCATGGAACACAAATTGAAATCCGTCCTCAGCGGCACAGGCTTTTACCTGCTGCTGTCCGTCTGCCTGGTTACGGCGGCGGTGAGCGGCTGGTTCCTGCTCTTTGGCGGAGGGGAACCGGCGGAGGAGGAGGCCGCGCCTCCGGCGGCGGTCAGCGCCCCGGTGGAAAACGCCTATGTCCCCCAGCCGGAGCCGGAGGAGGAGACTCCGGTGGAGGCTTCGGCTCCCGCCCCGGTGGAGGTGGAAATTGTCCCCGTCATGCCGGAAGCGGAGATTGACGCCGCGCCCGTCATGGCGGAGCCCCCCCGCCTGGTGGTGGAGCCGCTGAAGGGCGAGGTGCTGATGGCCTTCTCCGTGGACCAGCTGGTCTACAGCCCTACCCTGGCGGACTGGCGGACCCATGACGGCGTGGATATCTCCGCCGCGCCCGGAACCACGGTGCTGGCGGCCACCGCCGGAACCGTCTCCGCAGTGGAGGATCACCCGCTGATGGGCACCACTGTGGTCATCGAACACGAGGGGGGCTATGCCACCACCTACTCGAACCTCCAGTCCAAGCCCACGGTGGAGCCCGGGGATTTGGTCACTGCCGGGCAGATCATCGGCGCGGTGGGGACCACCGCCTCCGCCGAGGCCGCCCAGAGCCCCCACCTCCACTTCTCCGTCACCCGGGACGGGGAGGCGGTGGACCCCGGCGAATTCCTGAAAGGCTGACTCCCAAGCCCCGCTGTCCCGCCGCTTGAGGCCGGAAGCGGGGCTTGCCTTTTTCCCGCTTTTGTGCTATGCTAGGTAAGCTAAACGACGGCCTGCCCTTTCGGGCGGCTGAAAAAGGAGTGCGCGCTATATGAACACGTATACCTTCCAGCCCCGGGGCGTCTGCGCCCGGGAAATGCAGGTGGACCTGGACGACCAGGGGGTTATTCAGGATCTTCGGGTCCTTGGCGGATGCAGCGGCAACCTCCAGGGCATCGCCTCTTTGGTAAAGGGCATGCCCGCCGGCGAGGCCGTCCGCCGCCTGAAAGGTATCCACTGCGGGCCTAAGAACACCTCCTGCCCGGACCAGCTGGCCCTGGGGCTGGAGCAGATTCTGAGCCGGAACTGAGAGGGTTAAGAAACGCTATGAAAATCGTCTTGGTCATCGACCAGTTCGACGACGCCAATAACGGTACGACCATCAGCGCCCGCCGCTTTGCCGCGGCCCTGAAAGAGCACGGAAACGAGGTGCGGGTCATTGCCACCGGGAAGCCCACGGACTACAAGTACGCCGTCCGGCAGATGAAGTTCCTTCCCATTGTGGAGCATCTCATCACCAGCCAGGGGATGCGCCTGGCGATTCCCAACAAGCACGTTTTCGAGAAGGCGGCGGCCTGGGCGGACGTGGTGCATTTCATGATGCCCTCCCCCCTGGCCATTATGGGCCTCAAGCACGTGGAGCGCCTGGGCATTCCCCATACGGCGGCATTCCACTGCCAGCCGGAGAACATCACCTTCACCCTCCACCTGGGCAACAGCAAGCGGGTGAACGACTTCGTCTACACCAAGTTCCGGGACACCTTCTTCAACCGCTTTACCCACATTCACTGCCCCAGCAGCATGATCGCGGGCCAGCTCCGGGACCACGGCTATACCGCGCAGCTCCATGTCATCTCCAACGGCATCAGCCCTCAATATACTTACGGGCGGAGCCCCCAGGAGGACTGGATGCGGGGGAAATTCAACGTGCTGATGGTAGGCCGCTACGCCGGGGAGAAGCGGCAGGATGTGCTGATTGACGCCTGCGCCCAAAGCCGCCACAAGGAGGATATCCAGGTGATTCTGGCGGGAAAGGGCCCCCTGGAGAAGAAGTACCGCCGCCTGGCGGAGAAGCTGCCGAACCCCGTTGTCATGGAGTTCTACGAACCGGCCCGGCTGCTGGAGATTCTCCATATGGCGGATTTGTACGTCCATACTTCCGACGCGGAGATCGAGGCCATGAGCTGCATGGAGGCGTTTGCCTGCGGGCTGGTGCCCGTTATCGCGGACTCTCCCCGGTCCGCTACGCCCCAGTTCGCCCTGGACGGGCGGAGCCTGTTTCCCGCCGGGGACCCCGCCGCCTTGGCGGAGAAGATCGACTGGTGGTTTGAGCACCCCGCGGAGCGGGAGGAGATGGGAAAGCGCTACGCCGGGCATGCCGAGCAGTACGCCCTGGAGCGCTCCATTGAAAAGACGGAGGAGATGTTCCGGACGGCGATCCGGGAGCAAAAAGGATAACCAGCAGGCCCCGCCTCCGGCGGGGCTTCGCTTTTTCCGGGGGCCGCTGTCACCAGCGGCCCTCTTTGGGCGTACAATGGACCAGTGACAAAGGAGGAATGCACCATGGCATATTCCGACCGGGAGCTGCTGGCGCGCCTGATCGAATGCGAGGCGGGCGGCGAGGGGGAAAACGGCATGAAGGCCGTGGCGGGCGTGGTGATGAACCGGGTCCACGCCCGTGGCGGCGAGTACGCCCGGGTGGGCCAGGGCAGCATCCGAAATATCATTTTCCAGCCCTACCAGTTCGTCTGCGCCAGCGAGACGGAGGGGGGCGCCTACAACCCCCAGAACATATACAACATGCGGCCCGAAGCCATCCACTATGAAATCGCCGACTGGGCCATCGCCGGGAACCGCCTGCCGGACGTGGCGGAGTCCCTTTGGTTTTACAATCCATTCGGCCCCGACTGCCGGCGCTTTTTCCCGACCGGCGTGGGTTACTGGCAGACCCGCATCGGGGATCATTGCTTTTATAACCCTACCGAAGCATGTAAATTAAGTAATCTAAGGTCAAAAAAATTATAGTGCCAAATCATAAGTAATACTCCTGTCTGAAAAAATGCGGATTTCTTTTATCAAGAGCCGCCAGAAATCCCTCCGACTGGCCCGGTCCAAATCCTCATAGGCGGCCCTCCAGCCCTGGGATAAAAGGGCCTCAGCCCGCCCAAAATCCGGGAGCTTAATAGGCTTGGCCTGCTCCAACAGCTCCTCCAACTGCGCCTTCAGCGGCGCCTGGTCCCGCCGGAACTCCTCCAAGGAAACCAGCTCGTTCAGGTAGAGTTCCTTCAGCCGGGACAACTTGTTCTTGGTGGCGGCAATCTCCGATTGATAATTTCTCTCCTTTTGTCCGCTTCTGAGTTGCTCGAAGTCGATCTTGTATTGCGAGAGCTTAGCGTCTATGGTTTCCAAGATGAACCTTTCAATTTTACTCTCCGCAAGGTTCACGCTGTTGCCGCACGCCTTGCGGATATATCGGCTGGGGCAGTTGTAAAAGGGTGTGCCGCCCCTGGTGTTGGTCCGTCCTCCCATTCGATAGCCGCACTCGCCACAGACGATCAGGCCGGAGAATAGATAGACCCAGTTGTCCTTCACCTTTCTCACTGTCCTCTTTCGCATAGTCTGGATTTTTTCAAACTCTTCCTTAGTGATGTAGGGAGGGCACATGTCCTCCACGCCGTAGTAATGCCCGTAATAGACAGGGCTGTCCAGCATCTTGCTGGCAAGCTGGTACTCGATGCGCAGACGGTATTCCTCCCAGACCAGCGCCTGGGCTTCGCTGATGGAGCCAGAGGTCAGGTACTTCTGGAAGAAAGCGGCGACGGCCGCCTGGGTCTTCTCATCCTTCACCAGCTTCTTCCCCTCGATGCGGTAGCCTGTGGGGCAGTTCCCCGTCAGCGGCTCCCGCCGCTCCCGCTTGGCATCGAAGACGACCTTGATGCGTTCGCTGGTCCGGTCGGCCTCGTCCTGGGCGACGGAGAGCATGATGTTGATTTTCAGCCGCCCGGCGGCGGTGGAAGTGTCGTAGTCCTCATAGATGGTCTTCCAATCCACGTGGTACTGCTCCAGGACCTCCTGGACCTTGTAATACTCGCCAACGTTGCGGAACCAACGATCCAGCTTGGTAAAGACGATAAGGTCGATCTTCCCCGCCCGCACGTCCTCCAGCATCCGCTGAAGGCCGGGGCGCTTAGCGGCTTTCTTCCGGGCGGAGATGCCGGGGTCGGCGTAACGGCCCACCACCTCCACCTGCTCCCGCTTCGCCCACTCCTCCAAGCCGGCTTGCTGGGCCTCCAGGGACAAGCCGTGGATGGACTGCTCTTGAGTACTGACGCGGATGTAAAGGGCGATGCGCTTCATGGTAGTCCCCTTTCTTCTCCAGTCTCCAGCATTGGCAGCAAATCGTCCTCGCTGATTTGCATCAGCTTAAGCCTTATCGCCTGTTGAGTAGCCTGTGCTGTAACGGACTTTTGTCCTGTTAAGACGAAATCAGTCGACACCATGCCAGAGGCTACCGTGGCAAGGTATCGCCTCAACAGCGTCCGGACATCTTCCTGAGTACCATAATTGAAGGTTCCTATGACACATGCCCCAATCCCGTATAAACCTCTTTCTGGAATCTTTAAAGGAGCGGAAAACCCAGGTTCGGTTGTCAGCCTACACAGGCGGTATATATGCTTGCAGGGCAGTTCCCGCTTTTTAAAATCCGGGCAAGTACACTTGTGGAAACTAGTCAGGTAGCGTTTTCCAGATGCTCCCCGGACCAGCCCTAAACAGGCAGCGGGGTTATAGGCCTCAATCTTAATGTCCTCCTCATAGCTTCTGGTGATCCTGGCTCCCTGGCCTTGCAGACTGTGCATCCCTTCATCGCAGAATGTACGCCAATCGTCTTTGCTGAATTTCTGCGCGATTTCACTCCTTCGTTCTTCCAAAAGGGCAGCTTCTTTTTTCAGCTCATTGACGCCCCTTCGAGCAGCGGCTTCAGACTGCCTACAGTTAGGGCAACACCGCACAAAGACCGCCCTTCTGGCTTTGCACACGATTTGCTTGCATATTTTCCGTCATATCACACAGCTTTTGCTTGCCAATCGTCAGATTGGCTGCACTCAATCTATGCACTCTGACGAAAAATCTGACTGCTCAACTCATGCACAATCTTTGTGCGGTATTACCTTAGGGAACCGCTGATTAAAGCATCGGAACAAGGAAAAAGAGGCAATCAGAGATA
>CAJUBX010000116.1 GCA_910585165.1 uncultured Oscillibacter sp.
CCCATTCTGGTGCCGCTGTTCATCAGCGCCTTCCGCCGGGCGGACGAGCTGGCCACGGCCATGGAGTGCCGCTGCTACCACGGCGGCGAGGGGCGGACGAAGCTCCACGTCTTGAAGTACGAGAGGCGGGATTACATCGCCCTGGCCCTGGGCGGGCTGGTTTTGGCAGGAGTCATTGCCCTGCGGGCCTTTGGGCTGTGAGAGAGGGGGGATTACGGTGGAAAAGAAGAAGCGCGATTGGGTGAAGATTGGTACGCTGGTCCTGTGCGTCGTTTTGCTGGCTTTGAATCTCAGGCAGGGACGGCGTATCGACGAGTTGGAACAGGACGTTTGGAATGCGCAAAACAGCGTTATGGACAATATCCGTTCCATGGAGTCCTCCCTATACCGCCGGTTCCAGAAGGCGGACGCCCTGGTTTTGGATTGGGACTATACCACCTCCGTAGACCGGGAGACCCGTTGTCTGCGTCTGGAGGTTTCCCTGGCGCTGAAGGAGTGGGGAGAGGACACCGCCGTCGGGTTGGTGTGCTCCCACTTCTGGGGCAATGGCGGCGAGGGTTCCGTGCCCCTGACCTCCAAAGGGAACGGGAACTTTGCTGGAACACTGGAAATTCCCCTGACAGAGCTTTCCGGGGAGCTGATTCTGGACATGGTGATCCAAAACGGCGGCGGGAGCCGCCGGGAGGACCTGGGGAGCCTGGGGCAGGTATCAGAATTGCTGCCGGTCCGGTGCTATGGTACGGGAATCGGCGGTCCTGTCTATGAGAAGGACGCGAACCAATCAGGCAGGTTCACTCTGTTCGAGTGCTGGGCAGCGCTGGAGGGCGAGGCGCTGGCGCTGGACAAGGTGACCGGCCAGACCTTCCGCCTTTTAAAAAACGGCAAAGCCGTCATGGAACTGCCGGGGAAGACGGAGGACCGCCTTGACGAGTATTCCTGCGGAGAGCTTTCCACGGAGGTACAAACGGGGGACAAGCTGACTGCGGCCTTCCTCTGTAAGGACGGGTACGGTTTGAACTACGAGTTTTTTCTCCGCGAGTGGACGGTGGAGGAGGGCGGACTTTCTGAGAACGCCCCGGAACAGGATTACCCCAGGCTTACCTGGGATTGAACCGGAAGGAGGCGGCTATGCGCAACATCGCCTTGAAACTCACCTATAACGGTGCCGCCTACCACGGCTGGCAGGTGCAGAAAAACGCCGCCTCCGTCTGCGAGACGCTGCAAAAGGCCATTTCGAAGGTCTGCGGCGGGCCCGTTCACCTGACGGGCTGCGGCCGGACGGACGCGGGGGTCCACGCGGAGCGCTATGTCGCCAATTTCCGTACGGAGAGCCGCATCCCCATTGAACGCATGCCCTACGCCATCAACACCCACACCCCGGAGGACATCGCCGTCCGGGAGGCGGTGGAGGTAAGCGGGGATTTCAACGCCATCGGCTCCTGCATCAAAAAGGAGTACACCTACCGCATTTACAACTCCCGCTTTAAAAATCCCTTCTATGTGAACCGGGCTTATTTTTACCCCAAGCGGCTGGACGAGGACTTTTTGAACCGGGCTGCCCATATGTTTGTGGGGACCCACGATTTCCGGGCCGTCCGCTCGGTGGGCACGGAGACGAGGACCACCGTCCGCACCGTCTACTGGTGCGACGTGGCCCGAAGCGGGGATCTGCTGGAGCTGAAGGTCTGCGCCGACGGTTTTTTGTATAATATGGTCCGGGCCATTACCGGCACGGTGCTTTACGCCGCCGAGGGGAAATTTGCCCCGGAGGACATCCCCGCCATTTTGGAGAGCGGGGACCGGACGCTGGCGGGGCCCACGGTGCCTCCGGGAGGGCTGTACCTGACGAGAATTTGGTATGAGGATGAACGGCTGAATGAGTGACAAACGCGGGGACAAGTCCAAAGAGGGGCGGCGGCCTGTCCGCAGCTTCCTGAGCTTTCTGCTGATGCTGGCGGCGGTGCTGCTGGTGGTGCTGCTGGCGGCCTACCGGGACGGCACCGGGTTCGACGTTCTCCGGCGCTACCTCCACTATGGCCGCTCGGAGCAGGTGGGAGGCGAGACGGTCTACCATTACGACGCGGCCTCGAAAAACCGCTTTGCCCTGCTGGGAGACAGCCTGGTGGTGCTGTCGGACGCGTCGTTGAGCCTCTACGGCAGCGCCGGGGAGGAGGTATGGTCCACGCCTGTGACCATGACGTCCCCGGCCCTGGTCTCCGGCGGCGGCCGGGCGGCGGCCTACGACGTGGGGGGCACGGCGCTGTATGTCCTGGACCAGTCGGGCCTGCTGCTGGAGCTCACCGCGGGAGAAGAGGAGCCCTACATATCCGCCACGCTGAATGCAGACGGCGAACTGGCGGTGACGGCGCAGAAAAAGGGCTACAAGGGCTGCGTCAAAGTCTATGACCGGGCTCTGGGACCGGAGCCGTCCTTTGAGTTCAAGTCCTCCCGGCGCTTTGTCCTGGACGGGTACGTGGAGGGAGACGATCTGGCAGTGGTGACACTGGGGCAGGAGAACGGCGTTTTTGTCACCAGCATAGGGCTTTACGACCTGTCGAAGGATGCGGAGGAGCCCCGGTCCTCCTATAATATCTCCGGCGGACTGGCGGCCGCCATCGGGGAGCAGGAGGGAAAAACCGCCGTCGTTACGGACGCTTCCCTGGTCTTCGCCTCCGGCGGGGAAATCACCGGGACCTACTCCTACGGAGGGGCCTACCTCCGGGACTACGACCTGGGGGGGACGGGTTTTGCGGCGCTGCTTTTGAACCGCTACCGCTCCGGCAGCGTAGGGCGGCTGGTTACGGTGGACAAGAACGGAGAGGTTTTGGGCTCTCTGGACGTGCGGGAGGAGGTGCTGAGCGTCTCCGCCTCCGGCCGGTATCTGGCGGTGCTCTACGCCGACCGCCTGGCGGTCTACAACCAGGACCTCCAGCCCTACGCCGCCCTGCGCGGAACCGGGGACGCCCGCGAGGCCCTGATGCGCCCGGACGGGTCGGTTCTGCTGCTGTCCGCGGGCTTCGCCAGCCTGTTTTTGCCTTGACTGTATGAAAATAAGCGCGAGTTCACAAAACGTTTACACAGGGGGAGGTAGGAAAGTTTGACGACACCTGTTATAATAGATGCCATCGCCGTGGCGGTGCTGGCGGGCTTCGGAATATGGGGGGCCTGGAAGGGACTGCTGCGGACCCTGGCGGGTCTTATGGTAGTGGTCTTGTCCCTGGCGGGGGCGGGAATCATTGCCTCGGCCCTCTCGGCCCCGGCGGCGAAGCTGGCCGCCCCGGTGATTGAGCGGCGGCTGGAGTCCCGCCTGGACGAGGCCATTCAGGAGCGCTATTCCGGCGGACGGGCGGGGGAGGACTCCCTGGAGGATACGCTCTCCGCTGCGGATATGCTGGGGCTTCTTGGCATTGACGAAACTTGGTGGGACGCGCTGTCCCTCCGGGCGATGGACGCCGTCCGGGATACCGGGGTTCAGGTGATGACCGCCGTGATTGAAAGCGTGGCCCGCTCCATGCTCTACGGCGTTTTGTACATGCTTTCCTTTGTCCTGCTGAGCCTGGCCCTGCACCTTCTGGTGCGGATGCTAGACGCCTTTTTAAAGCTGCCGGGCCTTCACGGCCTGAACGCCGTGGGCGGGGGACTGGCGGGACTTATAGAGGGGGCGCTGCTGGTGTTTCTGGCGGTATGGGCGCTGCGGTTGGCGGGAGTCTCCTTCGACGCGGAGGAGGGCGGCCGGATTTTCCGGTTTTTCACCACCCATACGCCCCTGGACATATTGAAAATTTTTGGTATATAAAAACATTCCCCGGCGGGGCCGGGGGGCCTTCATGAGGCCCGACATCAAATGAACAGCGCCTGCGGGCGCATGGAGGTTTAAGAGGTATGCAGCCGACACTTTGTTCCAGATGCAAGAAAAACGTCGCCGTGGTGTTCATTTCCAAGCTGGACGGCGAGAAGACCATCAACGAGGGCTTGTGCCTGAAGTGCGCCAAGGAGCTGGGGCTTCCCCAGGTGGACGACATGATGAAGCGCATGGGCATCTCCGACGAGGACCTGGAGACGCTGAACAGCGAAATGATGCAGGCCATGAACGGCGTGGAAAGCATCGAGGACCTGCCCAGCGGCGAGGAGGGCGGGGAGGAGGAGGGCAAAACCGCCACCTTCCCCTTCCTGAACCGCCTGTTCTCCGGCGGGGACTCCTCCAAGGACAGCGCCGAGGAGGGCCGGAGTGAGCGCCGGGAGAAGAAGGACTCTCCCAAAAACGCCAAGCGGAAGTATCTGGAGAACTACTGCATCTCCCTGACCCAGAAGGCCAAGGAGGGCAAGCTGGACCCGGTGATCGGCCGGGCGGAGGAGATTGAGCGGGTGGTCCAGATTCTGAACCGCCGCCAGAAGAACAACCCCTGTCTCATCGGCGAGCCCGGCGTTGGCAAGACTGCCATCGCCGAGGGCCTTTCCCAGCGCATCGCGGAGGGCGACGTGCCCTTCAAGCTGCGTGAGAAGGAGGTTTACCTTCTGGACCTGACGGCCCTGGTGGCCGGGACCCAGTTCCGCGGCCAGTTCGAAAGCCGGATGAAGGGGCTTATCGACGAGGTGAAGCGCCTGGGGAACATCATTTTAATGATCGACGAAGTCCATAACCTGGTGGGCGCGGGGGACGCGGAGGGCAGCATGAACGCCGCCAATATTTTAAAGCCCGCTCTCTCCCGGGGGGAAATTCAGGTTATCGGCGCGACGACGTTTAACGAGTACCGCAAGCACATTGAAAAGGACTCCGCCCTGGAGCGCCGCTTCCAGCCGGTGACGGTGAACGAGCCCTCAGTGGAGGATTCCATCAAGATTTTAAGGGGCCTTGCGCCCAAGTATGAGGAGTTCCATGGCGTGAAGCTGACGGAGGGCATCCTCCGCCAGGCGGTGCTGCTCAGCGAGCGCTATATCACGGACCGCTTCCTGCCGGATAAGGCCATCGACCTTATTGACGAGGCCAGCTCCGACCTGAATCTCAAGGACCCGAACATCTCCCGGCGGATGCAGATTCAGCGGGAGATGGACGACTACGCCAAGGAGCGGACCATGCTGGAGGAGAAGGAGGAGAAGTCCGAGGAGGACTACGCCCGCATGGCGGAGCTGAAAAGCCGGGACCTCCAGCTCTC
>CAJUBX010000117.1 GCA_910585165.1 uncultured Oscillibacter sp.
CCATGCTGTACGTGGTGGTGGAGGAGCTGGTGCCCCAGGCCCACAGCCGGGCGGGAACCTGCGGATTTGTGGGAGGCTTTCTCATTATGATGGTACTGGACGTGGCTTTGGGATAAGCGGGAAGTCAAAACCGCGCCAAGGCAGGCGGGGCGGCCGGCAGCCGCCCCGCTTATTTACTACGCAAACAGCGGCGTGGAAAGATACCGGTCCCCGCCGTCGGGCAGCAGGGCCACGATGGTCTTTCCCCGGTTTTCAGGCCGCTTCGCCAAAAGGACGGCGGCCCACACCGCCGCGCCGGAGGAGACGCCCGCCAGCACGCCCTCCGTCCGTCCCATGCGCCGGACCATGGCGAAGGCGTCTTCGTCCCCTACGGGGATGACCTCGTCATAAATTCCGGTGTTCAGAGCCTTGGGGATAAAACCCGCGCCGATGCCCTGAATGCCGTGGTTCCCGGCCCGGCCCCCGCTCAATACCGGGGAGGCGGCGGGCTCCACCGCCGCAATCCACACGGCGGGGTTCCGCTCCTTCAAATACTCCCCCGCTCCGGTAATGGCCCCTCCGGTGCCCACTCCCGCCACGAACACGTCCACGTTCCCATCCGTATCCGCCCAAATCTCCGGCCCCGTCCCGGTGCGGTGGGCCGCGGCGTTGGCGGGATTTTCAAACTGGCCGGGGATGAAGCTGCCCGGGATTTCCTCCGCCAGTTCCCGGGCCCGCCGGATAGCGCCCGCCATGCCCTCGGCCCCGCCGGTCAGCACCACTTCCGCGCCATAGGCCCGCAGCAAGCGGCGGCGCTCTTCGCTCATGGTCTCCGGCATGACGATGATGGTCCGGTATCCCCGGGCCGCGGCCATGGCGGCCAGGCCGATGCCCGTATTGCCGGAGGTGGGCTCGATCACCACGGACCCGGGCTTTAAGAGGCCCCGGGCCTCCCCGTCGTCCAGCATGGCCTTCGCCACCCGGTCCTTCATGGAACCGGCGGGGTTGCGGTACTCCAGCTTCGCCAAAATCCGGGCCTCCAGCCCCTCCTCCCGCTCCAGGCGGACCAGCTCCAGCAGGGGGGTTCCCCCCGTCAGCTGGGCGGCGGATGTATAAATTCTGCTCATAAGCGTCTCCTCCCCAACGCGCCCGTTTCCTTTCAGTCTATGCGCGGGGGGCCTGTTTCAGGCCCGCCAGGCGGCCGCCAGCGCCAGCCCGCAGAGAAATACGCTGGCGAAGTTCACCACATCGTTATTCACCCAGCGGATTCCCCGGGCCAGCTCCAGGGGGCCGTCCCCCGAGCGGGGCCGCTCCGTCAGAGCGCCGCCTTTTCCCATACGGTACTTGGCCTGAAAGGCTGCGCCCAGCACGGAATCCAAAACAGACCCGGCAAAGCCCGCCGCCGCCGAGGCCAGCATCCCGCCGCCGCCAAAGGCCGGAAGCGCCAAAAGGGAAACCAGCAGGGCCCCCGCCGCCCCCGCGCAGAGGCCCAGCGGCGTCACGCCGCCGGAAAGGCCCCGGGGCGCAGGCCTCCACGTGAGAATGGAGACCGGGGGCCGCCTTGAGAGCATGCCGATCTCTGAGGAAAAGGTGTCCGCCGCCGCCCCGGCAAAGCAGGCGATCACGGCCAGCATGCACCCCTCCCGCCCCGTAAGGGCATAGGCCCCGGCAAACAGCAGGGACGGCAGGCCGTTGGCGAAAACCTGCACCGTGGAACGGGCCCCCTGCCGCTCATGCAGCTGCTCGGCGGCGGCTTTTTTCTCCTTTCCGGCCCGGCTGGCCAGGCTTCCGGAGACAAAAAAGAGCACCAGGGCCCCGTAGGCCGTCCAGCCTCCTCCCAGAAACAATGCAACGCCCAAAAGCGCCCCGGAGAAAAGCCCGGAAACAGTAATGGCCCGGAGGTAATAGGCGGCCAGCAGAATCACCAGCGTTACGCCCAAACAGGCAAACAGCGGCCAGAGCCCGGGGAACCGGGCCAGAAGCCACACAATCAGGCTCACGCTCAAAGGGAGCGTCAGGTTGTCCAGCCCCCGGGGCGTGAACAGCTCTATGGCGGCGGCCGGAACCGCGCAGGACAGCGCGGCCCGCAGGGCAAAAACGGGGTCGCGGACATAGGCGGCACAGGCCGCCCCCACCGCAAGGCCTGAAAACGCCATCACCGTCAGCATGCCCTCCAGGCTTTTCGCGGCGTAGGGCTCCGGAAAGCGGCGCTTTCCCCAGCGCCGCCCTGCAAGAGCCCCCAGCCCGTCGCCGTAGCCCATGGCCAGCATGCCGCAGGCGGCGATCCAAGGCATTTCCTGCGAGTATCCCGCCAGACACAAAAGAAACAGCGAGACCGCATACCAGACCGTGCCTAGGGTATTGTCCTCCTCCCGCTCGATGGCGGAGAAAAGCCCCCTGCGGCAGGATACGTAGTTCAGCAGGATGAAGCAGGCCGGCAGTATGCAGGCGGTCCAGGCGCTGCGGTACACCGCGATGGCCAGCAGAATCCAGTTGCTGAGAAGAATATGCACCAGCTTGCGGGACGTTTCCGCCCCGGCCCCCCATTTCCGCGCCGCCGCCGCCAACCCCAGGGCCCCGAAGGGCGCCGCCGCCGTCAGCGCATAGCCAAGCAGTTGTTTTTCCACCGTTCACTCCTTCCGCGCAAAGCGCCTGGGACGCGGGCCGTCACAGTCCCCAGCCGGAGATGTTTTCCCGCACCGCAATTCGTTCTTCCACATGGGCATAGCCTTTTTTCTCAAGATAGGACAAAAGCCGCTCCAGCTGCTCCTCCACCGCGGAGACTCCCGACGAAACGCCGACGGTCTCCACCCCGGAAAAGTCCACGCCGTCCAGCTCCTCCGGCTCGTCAATCCGCAGGGTCCTTCCCGCTCCCGCTCCGGCGGCAACCTCCGCCAGCCGCCGCGTGTTGGACGAGGTCCTGGAGCCCACCACGATAAACACCCCGCACTCTCCGGCGATGTTCTTCACCGCCGTCTGCCGGTTTTTTGTGGCGTAGCAGATATCGGACTTGGGCGGGTCCTGGATAAGCGGATACCGCTCCCGCAGCCTTTCCACAATCCGCGCCGTCTCGTCCACATTCAAGGTCGTCTGGGACAGCCACGCCGTCCGGGCCCCGTCGATTCCCTCCAGGGCGGCCACGTCCTCCTCCCGGTGAATCAGGCGGATGTTTTCGGGGGCCTCCCCCATCACGCCCTCCACCTCCTTGTGGCCGGGCTCGCCGATGAGGAGAATCGTGCGTCCCTCCTCCCGGAGGCGCACCGCCTCCATGTGGACCTTTTCCACCAGGGGGCAGGTGGTATCCACCACCCGCAGTCCCCTCTCCCTGGCCCGCTCCCGGACGGAGGGCGCCACGCCGTGGGCGGAAAACACCACCACCGCGCCCTCGGGAACCTCGTCCACCTCATGGACCACCACCGCACCCAGGGATTTAAACCGCTCCACCAGGGCGTTGTTGTGGACAATCTCCCGGCGGACGTACACCGTGCCCCCCTCCCGGCGGAGCGTCTCCTCCAGCATGCGCACAGCCCGGTCCACACCCATGCAGAACCCCCTGGGGGAAGCAAGCAGAATCCGTTTTTCCATAACAATCCCCTTTCCTCCGCGACTTGATTATCCCGCGAGAAATTCCCGAATCAGCCCGGCGGCCTGCTCTAAAAAGCCGGACTCCATGTCCAGCCAGCGGATGGAGGGGTCCCTTCGAAACCAGGTCATCTGCCGCTTGGCAAAGCGCTTGATCTCCTTGGACAGCTCCTGCTTGAACGCCTCCATGGACGGGTACTCCCCCGTCAGGTACAGCAGGATGTGCCGGTACTCCAGCCCCAGGTCATAGAGAACCTGCCGGTCCCCGCCGTTCTCCAGGTACTCCCGGACCTCGCTGATCATTCCCTGGGCAATCCGGGTCTCCAGACGCTGGTCAATGCGCTTATGGAGCGTTTCCCGGGGCCAGGTAACGCCCAGCTGCAAAACGTCGTACCGGGGCTCGTTCCGGGGGCGGAGGGGCTCGCCGTCCGCCGTCTTCTCCAGCACCCGGAGAAGGCGGCGCTTATTCTGCCAGTCGGAGGGATTGGCCTCCAGATATTCCCGGGCCTCCGGGGTCAGCATCGCCTGGAGCTCGCCGACGGGCAGCTCCGCCAGGCGGGCGTGCTCCTCCGTCCGGGGCGGCTTTTCGCTCAGCACATATCCGGAGGCCACGGCGCTGACATACAGCCCGGTGCCCCCCACGATGAAGGGAAGGCGGCCCCGTTCGAGAATTTCGGAAATGGCGGCGTAGGCCAATTGCTGGTACTCGTACACAGAAAACGGCTCCCCGACGCTCCGCACGTCCAGCAGATGATGGGGGACGGCGCAGGTCTCCTCCCGGGTGACCTTGCCGCAGCATAGGTCAAAGCCCTTATAAATCTGCCTGGAATCGGCAGAGATAATCTCCCCATTAAAAATCTTTGCAAGCTCGATGCCCGCCGCGCTTTTGCCGGAGGCGTTCGTTCCCACAAGCGTAATGATTTTCGGCCGTTCGTTCCCCATGGCTTCCTCCCGTTCTTCCGGCTTTTTGCCGTTTTTCCCGCGGCGCGCCGCCGCGCCAGGCTTTCCAGGCTGTCATTATAATACACCCCGGCAAAAATGTAAAGGTTCCCCTTTGGAATTTCGCCCGCCTGCGGGCGGGATTCCCCTGAGAATTGTCAAGTGTTTTCGAACAGATTGTTAAAAAAATTTTCAAGTCCAGAAATTGGAAGAAAAGGGGGCTGAATGGGATGGATGTACGGCTGAGGGCATGACGAGAATGCCCCAGGGGCTGGGGCTTGTTAGGGAACCGCTGATTAAGAGCCTATCCGCAAATAATCCGCACACAGCTTGCTTGCATATTTTCCGCCATTCTGCGTTGCGTTTCCTTGCCGGGCGTCAGCCCGCCTGCGTCAAAGCGCCTTGTTTGGCGAAAAATCTGACGGCGCAATCTGCCCACGTCTTATTCACGGATAGGCTCTAAATCCGCCCACAGGCCAAAGGAATGGTATAATAGGAAGCGAGGGGGCATGGGA
>CAJUBX010000118.1 GCA_910585165.1 uncultured Oscillibacter sp.
TCTCCTGGGTCCGGCCCTGGTTCCAGTACTGGGTCCCGATATAGCCGCAGGTCCGCCGGGCCACGTTCATCTTGTCCTGGTCCGTGTTGCCGCACTTGGGGCATTTCCACACCAGCTTGCCGTTTTCCTCCACGATCTGAATCTCCCCGTCCCAGCCGCAGACCTGGCAGTAATCGCTCTTGGTGTTCAGCTCGGCGTAGATGATGTTGTCGTAGATGAACTTCATCACCTGGAGCACCGCCTCCAGGTTGTTCTGCATATCCGGCACCTCCACATAGCTGATGGCGCCGCCGGGGGAGAGGTGCTGGAACTGGGCCTCGAATTTCAGCTTGTCGAAGGCGTTGATGTTTTCCGTCACGTGGACATGGTAGGAGTTTGTGATATAGCCCTTGTCGTTGATGCCCTCAATGATGCCGAAGCGCCGCTGGAGGCACTTGGCGAACTTGTAGGTGGTGGACTCCAGGGGGGTTCCGTAAAGGCTGAAATCAATGTTGTGCTCCGCCTTCCATTTGCGGCAGGCGGCGTTCATGGCCTCCATAATCTGGAGGGCGAAGGGCGTGGCGGAGGGGTCCGTGTGGCTCTTGCCGGTCATGTACTTCACGCACTCGTAAAGCCCGGCGTAGCCCAGGGAGATGGTGGAGTAGCCGCCGTAGAGCAGCTTGTCGATGGGCTCGCCCTTCTTGAGGCGGGCGCAGGCCCCGTACTGCCACAAAATGGGGGCAACGTCGGAGGGGGTGCCCAGAAGGCGCTCGTGGCGGCACATCAGGGCCCGGTGGCACAGCTCCAGCCGCTCGTCGAAGATTTCCCAGAATTTTTCGATATTCCCGCCGGAGCTCAGGGCCACGTCCGGGAGGTTGATGGTGACGACGCCCTGGTTGAACCGGCCATAGTACTTGGGCTTTCCGGTCTCCGGGTCCACGTAGGGCGTGAGGAAGCTGCGGCAGCCCATGCAGGTGTAGCAGTGGCCCTCGCCGTTCTTATCCACCTTCAGCTCCAGCATCTTCTTCTCGGAGATATAGTCGGGAACCATCCGCTTGGCGGTGCACTTGGCCGCCAGCTTGGTGAGATACCAGTAGGGGGCGTCCTCCCGGATATTGTCCTCCTCCAGCACGTAAATGAGCTTGGGGAAGGCGGGGGTGATCCACACGCCGTCCTCGTTCTTCACGCCCTCGCAGCGCTGCTCCAGGGTCTCCTCGATGATGAGGGCCAAGTCCTTGCGCTCCTGCTCGTTCTTGGCCTCGCCCAGGTACATGAAGACCGTCACGAAGGGGGCCTGCCCGTTGGTGGTCAGAAGGGTCAGCACCTGGTACTGGATGGTCTGCACGCCGCCCCGGACCTCCTCCCGCAGGCGGGACTCCACCAGAGCGGAGAGGCGCTCCTCGTCCAGAATCACGCCCACGTCCCGGAGCTCCTTTTCCACGATGACGCGCAGCTTCTTCCGGCTCACGTCCACAAAGGGGGCCAGGTGGGCCAGGGAGATGGACTGGCCGCCGTACTGGTTGGAGGCCACCTGGGCCACAATCTGCGTGGCGATGTTGCAGGCGGTGGCGAAGCTGTGGGGCCGCTCGATGAGGGTCCCGGTGATGACGGTGCCGTTTTGCAGCATGTCCTCCAGGTTCACCAGGTCGCAGTTGTGCATGTGCTGGGCGAAGTAGTCGGAGTCGTGGAAGTGGATGATGCCCTCCTGGTGGGCCTCCACAATCTCCTTGGGCAGCAGCAGCCGCTCGCTGAGGTCCCGGGAGACCTCGCCGGCCATATAGTCCCGCTGGGTGGAGTTCACCACCGGGTTTTTGTTGGAGTTTTCCTGCTTGGCCTCCTCGTTGCAGCACTCAATGAGGCTGAGGATGCGGTCGTCGGTGGTGTTGCTCCGACGGACCAGGGAGCGGGTATAGCGGTAGGTGACGTAATTCTTCGCCACTTCGAAAGCCCCGTGGGCCATGATCTGGTACTCCACCAGGTCCTGAATTTCCTCTACGGAGGGGGAACGGCTAAGCTCCCGGCACGCCAGCTCCACGGATTCCGCGATTCGCCGGACCTGGGTGGAGGTCATGCGCTTTTCCGCGTCAATGGTCTCGTTGGCGCGGGTGATGGCCGATAAAATCTTGGTGATGTCGAACGAGACCTCGGCGCCGTTCCTCTTGATGACTTTCATTTGTATCCCCCTAGAAGTAATTATACCATCCGTAGTAAACGCGCCCGCGATTACCACAATACTTTGGCAGCAGGCCCAGCATAACACACAAGATATGGGGGACGCAAGTGTTTTTTGCGACATTTGAAAAATTTCTCTGCCCCGGCGGCGGGCGCGTTCCCGCAATGCCAGCGGCGGCAAGGGATTGGGAGGATTTGGAAGAGAATGTAAAAAATCCGGCCGGAAATTCTCCGTTTCGGCAAAGGTCATTCCCCTTCCGCCAGCCGGTAGCCCACTCCCACCTCGGTAAAGAGGTATTCCGGCTCGGCGGGGTTGCGCTCGATTTTCCGGCGGATGTTGGCCATGTTGACCCGGAGAATCTGGTTGCCGCTGCCCGCCCGGGGGCCCCACAGCTCCCGGATGATGGAGTCGTAGGTCAGCACCTTCCCGGCGTGCTTGCCAAGGAGGGCCACGATGCGGAACTCGCTGAGGGTCAGCTTTACGTTCTCCCCCCGGACCAGGACCTGGTGCTTGTTATAGTCGATGACCAGCTCCCCCACGGAGTAGGTGCCCTTCTGGGCGATCTCGTCGTTTCCGCTGGAGGTGCGGGTGTGGCGGATGGCGGTGCGGACCCGGGCCAGCAGCTCGGCGGTGCCGAAGGGCTTGGTGAGGTAGTCGTCGGCCCCCTGGTCCAGGGCGGTGACCTTGTCCCGCTCGTGGGACCGGGCGGAGACCACCACCACCGGAAGGCTGGACCAGCTCCGCAGCTGGCGGAGGATGTCCAGCCCGTCCATGTCCGGGAGGCCCAGGTCCAGAATCACCAAATCCGGGCAGTGGGAGGCGATCATGGAAAGGCCCTCCCCCCCGGTGCGGGCCTGGATGGTTTCGTAGCCCTGGCCGTCCAGCACGGCGGCGATAAACCGGGCGATGCTTTTTTCGTCCTCGACAATCAGAATTTTTTCCCGGATGTTCATAAAGGCACCTCTCCTTCAGCGGTGGGCAGGCGGAAGGAAAATTCCGCCCCCCGGGACAGGTTTCGGGCCGTGATGCTCCCCCCGTGGGCCAGGACAATGGCCCGGCAGACGGAAAGCCCCAGGCCCATGTTCCGCTTCCCGTCCCCGTCGGGGGAGCGGCGGGCCTTGAGACGGCCGTCAAACAGGCCGTCCAGGTCCTTTTTGGGAATGCCCCGGCCGTCGTCCCGGACGGTAATCCGGGCAAAGCCCTCCTCCGCCGTCAGAAGCAGGGCGACGCTGGAGGCGCCGCCGTGGACGGCGGCGTTTTCCAGGAGGTTGGCCAGCACCTGCTCGATGAGGATGGGGTCCATGGGGACCATCAGCAGCTCCTCCGGGGCGGAAACGGCGACCTTCACCTGGGGGAAGCGGCGGCGGAACTTCTGGGCCGCGGCCCCCAGCACCTCCTCGGCGGGCTCCGGCTCCTTGGCGATGCGGGCCTGGGCGTCCCCCATGCGGGTGATGGAGAGGAGGTTTTCCACCACCCGGATCAGCCACTGGGCCTCCTCCCGGGCGTTTTCCAGCAGCTCCCGCTGCTCCCGGCTGGAAAGGCCCGGATTTTCCAGCACGGCGGAGGTGGACCCCACGATGGAGGTCAGGGGCGTGCGGATGTCGTGGGAGACGGAGCGGAGAAGGCCGGAGCGCATTTTCTCCCGCTCGTTTTCCGCCAGGAGGCTGGCCTGGCGCTTGGCCTGGGCGGTGAGGGTGCTGGTGATGAGGGAGATCATCAGCAGGGTAAAGAAGGTGATGGGGTAGCCGGGGTTGTGGAAATCAAAGGCCCAGTAGGGGTAGGTGAAGATGAAGTTGACGAAGATCACCCCCAGGATCACGGAGATGGACCCGTAGAGGTAGCCCCGGGTAAGCCGGGAGATCAGCAGCACCGCCAGCACGAAGACCGGGGCGGCGAAGCCGTCGATGCTGCCCGCCTGGCGGAGGAAGAAGCAAAGCAGCACCGCGCAGAGAAGTATGGCGGCGGTGACGAGAAAGTCCCGCCGGGAGACGGGGAAAAGGGGGGAGGCCCAGGGCTTTCGAAAGGCCATGGCGGAAGCTCCTTTCCGGCATCGGCGTGCCGTTTTCCCCATTATAGCAGGAATTCCGGCAAAATTCAATCTCCGCGCCTCCGCCCGCCGCCAAGCAGGCCCCGGAGCCATAAAACGTCCCGCCAGCCCACCACCCGGAATAAAAGCCACAAGCAGCCCGCCGCCAGCAGGCTGCACCCCATGGGGGCCAGCACGCCCCCTATCCCCGGCCGGGGCCGGAGGAGCAGCGCGGGCAGAACGGCGGCGGCCCCGCAGAGGGCCGATTTCACCGCCGGGCCGGGGGAGAGGCGCAGGCCCGCCGACCGTTCCAGCCGCCGCAGGCTCAGGGCGAAGTTGACAAGGTGGGAGGCGGCGAAGCTGAAATAGTAGCCCCCCATGCCGAACCTGGGCAGCAGCAGCCAGAGAAGGGCCACGTCCATAAGGTTTGTCAGCAGGTTGTACCGGGCGTTGGCGCTCTGCTGGCCCAGGCCCTTGCACATGGCGTCCACCACGATGTCCAGATAGAGGATGGGAACCAGGGGGGCGTACAGCCGCAGGCAGGCCCCGGCGGCTTCGCTGCGGTAGAGCAGCATCCCCAGGGGCCGGGCGGCGGCGAAGACGGCTCCCCCGGCGCAGACGCCGAACAGCCAGGAGACCCGGAGCCCCTGCCGGGCGAGATACCGGACCCGGACCCGCCCGGGGCGGCGGGCGCAGCGGGAGAACTCCGCCA
>CAJUBX010000119.1 GCA_910585165.1 uncultured Oscillibacter sp.
CCGCCTGGACGAGCTCCACGCAGGTGTGGCTGCCGATGTAGCCCGCGCCGCCGCAAACAAGAATGGACATAAAAACCGCTCCTTTCAAATTATAAAAATTGACCGGGTTTGTGAAATATTTTCAAGATTCAACCAGCCCTATTGTAGGCCCCTTGGATGAAAATGGGAAGGGAGGATCATCCTGATTATTAGAAATATCGTTCGTATTTCAAATTTATTATACTAGAAAGCCGAGGAGAAGTCCAGGGGGAAAAAGATTTGCCCTTCCGGCGCCGCCCTTCCCGCCGCCTTGAGGAAAAATTTTCCCGCCGCATCTGGAAACTTTGCCTTTGGTGTGGTATAATCCCTTCCCATAAACAAGAAAAGGAGGGACCGCCATGCAGCGCCCCCTGGCGGATGAAATCCGCCCCAAAACCCTTGACGAGGTAGTCGGACAGCGGCACCTCTTAGCCCCCGGCGCGGTGCTCCGCCGCCTGATCGAAAGCGGCGCTGAGGCGAATATGGTCTTCTACGGCCCTTCCGGCACCGGCAAGACCACCATTGCCAATATTGTAGCAGAGCGGACCCAAAAGGCCCTCTACCGCCTCAACGCCACCACTGCCTCCCTCCAGGACATCAAGGACATCATCGCCGACGTGGGCACCCTGCTGGCCCCCGGCGGGGTGCTGCTGTACCTGGATGAGATTCAATACTTCAATAAAAAGCAGCAGCAGAGCCTCCTGGAATTCATGGAGAACGGCAAGCTGACCCTCATCGCCTCCACCACGGAGAACCCCTACTTCTACGTCTATGGCGCTCTGCTCAGCCGGAGCACGGTGTTCGAGTTCAAAGCCGTCTCCCCGGAGGAGGCGGAGCCCGCCGTCCTTCGTGCGCTGGAGATTGAGCGGGAGCGCTCGCCCCTGCCCCTTGCCTGGGAGGAGGGGCTGCCCCTCCAAATTGCCGCCGCCTGCGGCGGGGACGTGCGCAAGGCCGTCAACGCCGTGGAGCTATTGAGCCAGGCCGCCCGGCCCAAAAAGGGGGAGCTGTTCATCTCCAAGGAGGACGCGGACCAGGTTTCCCAGCGCAGCGCCATGCGCTACGACAAGGGAGGCGACGCCATGTACGACATCGCCTCCGCCCTGATGAAGTCCCTCCGGGGCAGCGACCCCGACGCGGCCCTCCACTACCTGGCCCGGTTTTTGGAGGCGGGGGACCTGATAACCCCCTGCCGCCGCCTTCTCTGCTCCGCCAGCGAGGACGTGGGAATGGCCTATCCCCAGGCCGTGGCCATTGTGAAGGCCTGCGTGGACACGGCGATGCAGCTGGGCCTCCCGGAGGCCCAGCTCCCCCTGGCCCAGGCGGCGGTGCTGCTGGCCACCGCCCCCAAGTCCAACAGCGTGGTGGAGGGCATCGGCCGGGCCCGGGCGGACGTGCGGGCGGGCCGCACCGGGGACGTGCCCCGGCAGCTGCAGAACGTCCACGCCGACACCACCGGCTTCGACAACCGCCAGCACTACCTCTACCCCCACAATTTCCCCGGCCACTGGGTGGACCAGCAGTACCTCCCCGACGCCTTGAAGGGCGTGAAGTACTATGAGTGGGGGGAGAACAAGACGGAACAGGCGGCGAAAGCTTACTGGGAAAAGCTCAAGGGGAGGGAGCTTTGAAGACTGTCATAACGGGGGCCTTTTCATAGTTCGGCGGGGAGTAGACCCAGCGGTCCAGCTTCCCGTCGGTGACTTGGTAATGAAGGGGCTCCGGCGGGGCGGGAGGCAGCTTCTCAATCACCTGGAGCTTGATTTTCATGCGTTCGGGGCGGATGCTCTTGATGTACACGCTGACTCCATCGCCGGGGGCCAGGCGCTCCTTGGCGTCGGCAAGGCCCGAGAGGTTAGGGGCCAGCTCGATAAAGCTGCCGTAGTCCTTCACCGTCCGCACCACGCCCCGCACCGTCTCGCCGGGGCAAAAGCGGCTGGCGTTGTCCATCCAGGTGCCCAAAAGCTCCCGGTGGGTGAGGGTGATGCGCCGGGCCTCCCGGTCCAGGGACCACACCGCCGCCAGGATTTTCTGCCCCTCCCGGAAACGGTCCCCGGGGTGGGCGATGCGGGAGACGGAGATGTGCTCGATGGGCAGCATGGCGACGATGCCGCAGCCCACGTCTACAAAGGCGCCGAAGCTCTCCAGCCGGGTAATCCGGCCGGTGAGGATGCTTCCCGGCTCCAGGTGCTCCAGAAAATGGGCCATGGCCCGCTCCTGAGCCGCCCGGCGGGACAAAAGCGCCGCCGGCGCGCCCTTTCCGTCGGCCTCCAGGGCCGTGACGGTGAAGCAGGTGGGCTTTCCCACCCGGGAGAGGACGGCGATGTCCCGGTCCGCGCCGCTGATCCAGGGGGCCACGGCCTCCTCCCGGGGGATGCGGCCCTGGACGCCGCCCAGGTCTAGGGAGAGGGTGTGGTCCACGCCGCAGCGCTGGACGGGGGCTTCCAGAATCTCCCCGGATTCCAGAGCCTCCCGCAGACGGTCGAGGGTGAGGGGAACGGAAGGGCGGAGCCCCTCCGGCGGGTACAGTTTATTTTCCGGCATGATATCGCATCCTTATCGTTGATACAGTCAATATATGCGGAAAACCGAAATGGTTGACAGGAGGACAAGATGGACCTGCGTCTGCACGACCTTGTGGAACTGAAAAAGCCCCACCCCTGCGGCTCCACCCAATGGGAAATCCTGCGGGTGGGCATGGACATCAAGCTCCGCTGCCAGGGCTGCGGCCACGAGCTGATGATCCCCCGAAGCAAGGCGGAAAAGAGCATTCGAAAAATCCTGACAAAGGAGGAGCCGACATGAACGGAAAGCTGAAGCGGATTGTCGCGCTGTCCCTGGCGGTGGTGCTGGTGATAGCCCTGCTGGCGTCGATGATCCTGCCTTACATCGGATAAGCGCGCCGCCGGGCGCGGAAAAAGAGGCTGTTGGAAACAGCCTCTTTTTTTACTGCGTCAGAGCTCGATTTTTTTCTCCAAACGCCGGAAGGTGAAGGTCCCCGCGGCAAAGAGCGTCCCGTCCCCGCCCGTGACCCGGGCCTCCAGCACGCAGACGCTCCGGCCACCCGGAAGCTCGTGGGCCTCCGCCGTCAGATGGTCGCCCACCCGTGCGCTTTTCAGGAAGCTGAACGAGCAGTTGATGGTGACGGCCATGGTTCCATAGGCCCCCATGGCGGAGCCGCAGGCGGTGTCGGCCAGGGAGAAGTACACGCCGCCGTGGGGCACCCCGACGGGGTTCAGGTCCTCCTCCGTCACGGTTTTGACGGCCCGGGCGTACCCGGGGCGGAGCTCCTCCACATAGATGCCAAGCCGCCTGGAAAAGAAATTGCTGCCGTTGCGGGAGGCCCGGATCCGTTCGAAATCCATAAGGGCCGCCTCCTTTGAAAAATGTTGGAAAACCACCAAACGCACGGCTCCGGCACCTGTACAGAGGCCGGGCCTGCCGGAGCGGAGGGGCCCTCCCTCTCAGGCGGGAGCAGAGGCCGCCGTTAATGTACCGTTAGACGGCCGCTCCGGCTCAAGAGGCTTTATAGTTGGAATAATTCTTCGGCTCACGGGGGAGGACGCTCCAGAAAAAATGAGCGTCATAGAACCTCCCCGCCTCCGGCGTCTCGCCGAAGCGCCGCTCCAACAGCTCTGAAACTGTTACCAGCTCATAGCCCTGTTCCTGAAGCCAGGGGACCAATACTTCCACCGCCTCCACCGTGCTTTTGTAGAGGCTGTGCATCAAAATTACCTGCCCGTCCAGCTCCTCCAGTCCCTGGACAGAGGATACGATCTCCTTTGCGTCCCGGCATTGCCAGTCGGCAGTATCCACGGACCACGTAACCGCTGCATACTTTGTGCCGTTCAGCGCGTCGCTCCACCTGCCGTAGGGCGGGCGGAGCAGCGGGGGCACATAGCCCAAGGCCTCCAGAAAGGAAGCGTCGGAGGCCTCCATATCCGCCAGCGCCTCCTCGCCGCTGATTTTAGAAAATTTCGGATGGCTGTAAGAATGGCTGGCAACCTCGCAGCCCAGAGCCGGTTCCCGCTTCAAAGAATCTGGCGAAATTTCCAGGTTTTTCCCCACTTCAAAAAAAGTCGCTCTCGCATCATAGCGCTCCAGGATGTCCAGGAGCTGTTCCGTATAGTCCTTGTGGGGGCCGTCGTCAAAGGTCAACGCCACCATCCGCCCCGTTTCCCCGGGGGAGGGCGTCTGCGGCGGGGAAGCCGCGTCCCCAAGCGCTTCCGTCCCGCCAGCGGGATCCTGGGACTCCTCCGGACTCGGAGCGCCTTTTGCCGGAGAAGCTGCGGCCAGCATTACGGCAAGACCCATGAGAAGCAGAGTGGAACAAAGCACAGCTTTTTTCATGACAGCCCTCCGGACATATGTATTTTGCAAAAGGGGCAGCTTCATTTTACTCGGATTCCCGCCGGATAACAAGCCCCCAAAGGCGCCAAAGTGAACCTCATCTTAAAAATAGTGGGGCTATGAGACCCATTATAAACGGCACCGGCGCCGTACTGCGGAGGCCGCCTCCTTTGAAAAAGCTGTAGAATCAAACGTCCGGTTACTGCCGGAGGGTGAACTGCCGCCCGTCGGAGCGGACGCTGCCCTCCTCCCGGAGGCGCTTGAGCTCCCGCATCATGGCGCTGCGGTCCGTAGCGATATAGTCCGCCAGGGTGCTGAGGGAGAAGGGAAGGGTGAAGGTCCGGCTCCCCGCCTGCTGGGAGAGCTGGCGGAAATAGCACAGCAGCTTTTCCCGGATGGACCGCCGGGACAGCACGTCCACCCGGCGGGA
>CAJUBX010000120.1 GCA_910585165.1 uncultured Oscillibacter sp.
TGTTTTGCATGCTGGCTGTGATTCCCTTTTTGCTAAGGTTGCGGAGTAGAGCCTACTTAAGGAAGCGCCGATTAAATCAACGTGTGCAAAGATGTGTGCAGGAATTTAATCAGCGGTTCCTTAGCGCCTTGTAAATGTGGAGTGCTGTTTCCGGTAGGTATCGTTATCTTTTTGCTTCAGTTCGCGCTCCACCTGAGCCAGCTGGCGCTCCAGATCCTTGACCTTGGCCTCGTCGGTTTCGGTGTTAATCCGCTGCTCCAGCTCCTCCCGCTTCTTTTTCAGCTTTTCGATCTCACGGTCCACCTTGCCGGTATCGCATTCACAGCGTTCTTCCTTGTCCTCTTTCTTCTCTGGCCCCTTTGCACCGCCGTTCTTCTCAGGCTCCTCCGCTTCCGGGTTGTCTGGGGCAGCGGGGTTCGCAGCGTCCTCCGGCCCTTTGGGTGCGTCCGCCGCCCGCTCAGGGTCATCAAAAAAAATCTTGGGCTGACCGTCCTCATCCTTGCCCATCCAGTAGCGGCCGAACGGCTCCTGCTTTTCCTCGGGGACGTATTCATCCATCACAGGCTTCAACGGACGGCCCGCAGTTTCCTCCTCCGGCTTTTGCACCTTGGGAACGCCAAGCACCTTGTCAACCCCGGTCAAGGGCTGGGCCGCGCCGGGACTCACACCAGAAATCGGCATCATCGTTCATTCCTCCTCATATTTTTATGCGATAAACGAAACCGTGGATACAGGCTCCGCCTGGGCGGCAACCTCGCCGGCCTCTGTATAGATGATCGGATCACTGTCAACCATCTCCACGGCCTCGACCGGCTGACTTCTAAGCGCCGCCTTTGCCGCCTCGCTGATCTGAACCGAATCGGTTCCCTGGGAACGGCCCGTCTCCGCGCCTTCCTCCGCGCGCTTACGCTCCTCCCGGCGCTTTTCAATGGCGGCTTCCTGCTCCAGCTTCGCCTGTTCCCGCTCCGCCTTTGCCTCGACTTTCATGCCCTTGTCCAGTTTCTCCTGATACTTTACCGCCTTTTCCATACACTCGACGGTGTAGCCCATGGCCCGCTTCATCTTTTCCGTGTCGCCCTCAGCGGCGGCCTGCCGGTACACGCTCATGGATGTACCCGATAACTTGATATTGGAGCTGGCGCCAAGAAGTCCTTTCATCATCTGTATGTTCATGCTGCGTCTTCTTTCTGGCTACAGATTTTAGGAATCAGTCTTTGCCTTTATCAGTCTATCGGGCCAAGGGAACCGTTTCAAGGGGGTTGTATTGAAATGCTCTCTGGATGTCATGAAATGTTTTTGGTGGTCGCTCCAAAACAAAAAGAGACAAATATTTCTCAATTCCCTATTGACACGCGAAACCTAATGTGATATATTTGCCCTATTAAGAGATAAATATATCTCATTAATTGGAGGTTCCATATGAAAAAGAACAAAACAAAAATCTGGGTTGGCTGTGGGATATTTTGCATTGCGGCCGTACTGCTCTCCGTCTGGTACGCCGCTACGTTTAACGATTCTCGTCTGGTCGTCCCGATGGACTTTGGCAGCTACGCATTCACTCCCAAGGATTTACCCATGATCCTCTCCATCACGCTGGCCTGCGGCTATGCGATTGCGCTGTTTGTCCTGCTTTTTGTCCGCGCTGGAAAAAGCAGGAGAAAGGTTGCACAAACAAACATCACCCGCAAAATCAATCCCAAGCTGGGTTTTCTGGGTCTGCTGGGATTTTTTGGCCTCACCGGTTTTTGGACCTACTCCACCATCGGAGCTGTTTTTCCCTTCGCATTTTTCCTGTTCTTCGGTTTTTTTGGATTTTTCTATGAGGGCAGGATGTCCGGGACATTTATGGACGAGCGGTTCCGAGAGAACGCCGCCCGCGCACAGCTGAACTCGTATAAAATCACATTCGTGATTACTCTGGCCGTACTGATTGTTCTCTGCCAGGGAAAGCTGTTCAGCAGTTTGGAATATACCTTAATCGCCGCAGTTATCGCACTTTCTCTTACCTTGGCTCTGGGCCTTTTTCTCCCGGAGTATCTATTGTACCGTTACGACCATGACGATCAGATGGACGAAGGCGAGGAATAAGCCATGGCGGAATTTGAGTGCAGATTGAAAAAGTACCGGCTGTTGAAAGATCTGACTCAGGAGCAGCTGGCGGCGCAGGTAGGAGTGCGCCGGGAGACAATCATGCGGTTGGAAAAGGCGCAGTATAATCCGTCCTTAAAGCTGGCGATTGATATTTCCAGGGCGGTTGAGGCCCCCATTGAAGAAATATTTATTTTTGATTAGCAAAAAAGTTCAAAGCGACGAACGATTCAGCAGCACGCTCAAAGAAAACCGCTGTCCCGTCTTTTCCGTCAGCACCGCCCCGTGATACTTTTCCGCCACAGCCTTGATGTTGGAAAGCCCGGTTCCCGCCGGGGCCGGCGGCCCGGCAGGGCAGGTGTTCTCAAAGGTCAACATATAGAACTCTCCCTGTCGCTTTCCGCTGATGCGGATGGACCCGGCTCCGCCGCCGGAGCGGCAGGCGGCAATGGCGTTATCCAGAGCATTGGCGAAGATCACGCACAGGTCAAAGTCGTCGATTCCGCAGGGCTTGGGCAGAACCAGGGACACCTCCGCCGTAATTTCCTTTGCCAGTCCCAGCTTCTCCCCCAGCAGAATGTCCACCACCGGATTTCCGGTCTGGTAGGGAAAGGACAGGGCGTCCGAGGCGGCCTCCAGCTTTTTCAGGTACGCCCGGCCCTCGTCCAGCCTTCCGCCTTTCAGCAGGCCGTCCAGGACAGACAGATGGTTTTTGATGTCGTGGCGGAAGGATTTTGTCTGCTCATAACGCAGCTGCGCCTCGGCGATATAGACCTTTTGGGCGCGGGCCGCCTGGGTCAGGGATTGCAGAGCCGCCTGTGCCTGAAAGCCCCGGCAGAGCTGGCGGTAGGCGTAGAGCGTGCAGAGCAGCGCCGCCAGCCCCATAACTTGCAGAAACAGCAGCGCGCCGTGTTTCCCGGCCTCCTCCCAAGAAACGGAAGGGGAGAAAAAGCTGTAGGCGGTATCGAGAATATAAAGTTCCGCCGCAAAGAAAAACAAACCGGGAAACAGCAGCAAACCCATGTAGGGCGTCTGGCTGTTCTCTGTCCAGGACAGAAGCTTCAGCACGGCGCGGTAACAACCGGCGCACAATCCAAAGAAAAGAATCTGTGCCGCCAGGAGCAGCAGATACAGCAGGGAACTGCCGATAAAACGGGGAAAAACTGCCGCTTCCACGGAATTGATGATCCCAAAAGAGAGCTGTGAAACATAGAAAGCCAACACTGCGGCAAGCCAGGATACAGACCGTTGATTCCCCAGCGCGAAGCGGCTGACAGCATACAGCGCAAGCACGCCCGCCCCGATCGAGAACGTTCCGTTCAGGGAGAAGCGGACACAGACTGCCTGAACGATACCAAAGAGAAAACAATGGACGACGAATACCCATATTTTCAGCTTTTTCCCTGTCAGACGGCTGATAAAGAAAATGTGCAGCACGGCTTGCCCGGTCAGAGACAGGCCGTCTATGAGAAAGCTGAAGCAGTCCATCTCAATCATTCCCCTCTTTCATATGCCGCAAAAGCGCCGCCGTCAGCTCCCGCCCCCGCAGCCGGGAAGCGGGAATGGCCTCTCCCTGGGACAGCAGGACCTGTCCGCCCTGGCAGCCGCGTACATAGTCCAAATTGACCAGGTAACTCCGGTGGCACCGGAAAAAGCGCGTGCCCATGCGACGCTCCAAATCCTCCAGCCTGTCATAATAGCCGCTGACAGTCCCGTCCTCTTTATGGAGATAGATTTTTCTGCCCAGCACCTCGCAGTACACAATGTCGGAGAGAGGAACGATCTCGCAGCCGCTTCCCCGCGGGATGACGATATTTTGGGAGGCTCTCTGTTCCAATGTCCGGATCACCCGGTCCATGGTCCGGTGAAAGTCCCCTTCCTTCAGGGGCTTGAGAAGATAGTCGTATGCCTCCACCTGAAAGGCGTCGAAGACGCATTCCTTCAGGACGGTTACAAAGACCAGCAGGCTGCGGTCTCCCCGCCGGCGCAGCAGCCTGGCCGTTTCCATCCCGTCCGGCTGTTCCATTTGAACGTCCAGAAAAATCACGTCGAAGCCGCCAGCTGACTCCAGCAGGGCGCGCCCGCCGGTAAAACTGCGGACAGAATAGGCAGCGGCCGGTTTTTCTTCCATATACTTTGCAAGATGGTCCGCAAGCTCCCGGGCCATCAGCGGCTCGTCCTCGCAGACCGCAAACTTTATCACGCTCACCACCACCGTTTTTATCTTATCAGATTAGCAGAACCGTCGCCGGGAGGCAACCCTGTTGTCATGAACTGCCGCAAATATGTCACGAAATGGTTTTCCTCCCGCAAAAGTCCGGCGCAGCGCTCCCTTTAGCCCCGGGCCGCAGGCACGCCGGCAGGAGCCTGCATTTCCCGGACGCAAAACAAGTATCGCCCGCTTCCGGCAAAAAAAATCAAGGGCCAGCCTGGTGGAGAGGCTGGCCCTTGCCTTCACAGTCCCCCGGCGTGTGTTGGAAGACCGCGCGGACATGCGCGCCGGGCACGGACGGAGAAGCGGGGATTACTTGAGCACGGAGGCGGCGATGGCATCGGCCAGCGCGTCAATCTCCGACTCGTTCTGGGGCTGGAGAGAGGACGTGACGGTCATCTCGTCGTCCAGAATCTCCATGTGTTTAAGCTGCTCGATCTCCTCCCGCATCAGCGCCCCGGACCGGGGAGCCCAGGAGCCGCTGCCCATGATGGC
>CAJUBX010000121.1 GCA_910585165.1 uncultured Oscillibacter sp.
TTATTTTACCATATTCTCTTGCTCCCCGCATCCCTTTTGTGCGGTGTTACCTATACCAAATTCCCGGCAAATTGCAAGCCCCAATCTGGACAGGAAAGGGGGTATCACCCCCATGTCCTGGGCCATGTTTTTGACCTATGTCGGGGCGGCGGGGCTAGTTTACCAGCTGTCCCGGCTGGTGGATCGGATCGAGAGGAGGTAACGGCGAATGCTGCCCAGCGATTATCCCCCGTGGCAGAGCGTGTATTATCATTTCCGAGTATGGTCAGAAAAGGATGAAGCGGGCATCAGCATTCTGGACAGAGTATTGCAGAAACTGGTGAAACAGATACGGAATGAAGATTTAAGGCGGGATAAGACCACGTTCGGAATCGTTGATGCGCAAAGCGTGCAGAACGCAGATACAGCCGAAGGAAAAGGGTATGATGCGGGAAAAAAGTCTCCGGAATCAAACGACACGTTGTTGTAGATACGATGGGCTTGCCCCACGCTATAGCCGTAACGACTGCTGACGTTGCAGAGCGGGATGGCGCCGTTCAGATGATTCTGCTCAACCTGGACAAGCTTTCCTGTGTGGAGAAGTTTCTGGTGGATGGCGGTTATTCCGGTGAACGCTTCGCCAATCAAGTGAAGGACATTTGTGGTGCGCAGGTCGAGGTGGTAAAGCGCAATGAATTACACAAATTTGTCGTTCTCCCCCGCCGCTGGGTGGTTGAGCGGCTGTTCGGCTGGCTTGATAAATTCCGCAGACTTTGGAAAAATTGTGAGCGCAAACTCCTTATTTCTGCTCAAATTCTTACCTTTGCTCTCATCACTATCCTTATCAGAAAATTTTAAACAGGCTCTTAAAGCACGCTGCCGTTGGGTTTTTCTCCGCTGCCGGAGGGCGTCCCGGCGCATCAAAAAAGCAGCTCCTATTTTGAAAATAGGAGCTGCTCTTTTTATAACACCGCCTTGTGCGGCCGCCTTCATGCCCGGTCCTTCAGCAGCCTCCACAACGTGGTCCGGCTGATGCCCAGCCGCCTGGCGGCGGCGGTCTGGTTCCCCCCGGTCTCCTCCAGCACCCGCAGCGCCACATCCTGGTTGATCTCCTCCAGGGTGCGCCCCAGGTCCAGGGGCACGGCGGTATTCTCCGCCCGGAGGGCGAAGGCCCCTACATGCCGCTCCTTCCGCAGAATCTGGCGGACGCTCTCGGCGGTGATGGCCTGCCCCGGCGCCATGACCGCCAGGTCCCCCAGGACCCGGCGGAACTGGGTGTAGTTGTGGGGCCATTGGAAGCTCTGCAAAAGGGACATGGCCTCCGGCTCCACGCTGAGAATCTGCCGGGGCAGATTGGCGTTCAGATAACTCAAGGACAAATTCACCAAGGTCGGTATGCGCTCCGCCATCTGCCGCAGGGGCGGCAGGTAGAGGGTCAGGCAGCAAAGCTTATCTGTGAACAAAGACCCCACGGCGGAGATGAACTCCCCCGGCTGGCAGACGCAGGAGAAGATCACCCGGTTCCTCCTGCACACGTCCATCTCCGCCAGGACCGCCAGAAGCTGCCGCCTCCGCTCGGGGGAGAGCACGTCCACGCTGGCGAAGTACAGGGTATTCCCCTCGTCGGAAAGGGGGGAGTTGTGGTGCTCCAGCAGGAAGGTCCAGCTCTTGTCGTTGAGGAGGCTGCAATTGACGGATACCAGCGGGTGGTTTTGCAGCACGCTGCGCATGTACAAAGCGCCCACCATGGACTCCTTTCCGGTGCCGTCCTCGCCGGAGACCATCACCGGGGCGCTGCTCTGGTTGATCCGGGCAATCTCCTCCTGAAAGTCGCCGATGGTTCCGGCAAAGCTGAAAATGCTGTCGTAAAAGGCATTTTCCGCCTCCGGCCGGGTGGCGAAGCGGATGCCCGCCTGGCTGGGGGAAAGCGGGGTTTTCCGGGCGTCCAGGAAAAAGGCCGTGTAGTCCTGCCTGCCGGAGCGCAGCTGCCTTGCCCGGATGGAGTACAGCATTCCGCCCAGGTTCCGGACAATCCGCCGCTCCAGGTCCTTCCGGGACTCCGGCAGCTCCCGCCTCAGCATCTCCAGCAGCTCCGGCACCGGGTCGTTCAGCGTGGAGAGGAAAAGGCGGCCCCCCTGGTCAAACACCACGGTCTGGCTGATCTGGCCTTGAATCAGCTCCCGCAGAAAGAGGTTTTCCTCCCGCAGCCGCCGCTGGCTCGCGCAGATCAGCAGGGCCTGGTCAAAGGCCTTGCGGATGCTCTCTATGGAGGAGGTCACCAAAAACGCGTTCATGCCCAGCCGCTTGGCGGTGGTGTTGGCCAGGGCGTCGCAGAGGACGGCCCGGCAGTCGTTCCGCTGGAGCTCCCGCAGGGTGGGCTCCACCACGTCCTGGGAATCGTAGGTGTAAATTTCCATGCCGTCCCCCATGACCTCGCACAGCCGCCGGGCGCTTTCGGCGATGCTGGGGGCGGCCAGGAAGGCGGTGCGGCCGTCCAGGCCGCCGGCCAGCTTCATGGCGCAGAGCAGGTCATACATCGTGACCTCAATCGCCACCACCGGCAGGCTCAGGTCCCGCCGCAGCATGGCGGCGGTGTCCCCCCGGGAAATGACCACGTCGTAATTCCCGTGGAAATTGGCCCGGGCAATTTCCAGGCCCAGCTCCCGGTCGCCCACAAACAGCGTCAGGTCTATCTGGGGATATTCCTCCGCCAGGTTGCTCATCAGGGTTTTCATCGCCTCATAGGGGGCGATGCCCAGTACACGGATCGGCGCGTCCATAAGCCCTCCAAATATGTTTAAATTTTAAACGCATTATACCAAACGCACAAAAAAACCGCAAGCCTTTTTCGGTGCGTTTCAAAATTAAACGTTTCGGGAAGCAAAAAAGATTGCGCACCCACGCGGTTCTTTGTAAAATAAGCGCAAAGAGACCTGAAATGCAAATGGTTTTTAGATAAAACCGCCAACGCTTTTTCTTCTTGAAACAATATGTTCCAAAACTGAACGAATCGGGGGCGTGAAATGGCAAGACTGCTGATCATTGCGGATGACTTTACAGGTGCGCTGGACACGGGCGTTCAGTTCGCGGCCCGGGGGGCGGAGACCCGGGTGGCCACAGACCCGGACTATGACTTCTCCCGGGCGGGGGCGGAGGTTCAAGTGCTGGTGCTGGACGCCGAGACCCGGCACCTGCCGCCGCAGGAGGCTTACAAGGCGGTCTTCCGGGCGGTGAGAGACGCCCGGGCGGCGGGCTTTACCCACATCTATAAGAAGACGGACTCCGCCCTCCGGGGCAACATCGGCGCGGAGCTGGCGGCGGCGATGGACGCCGCCGGGGCGGACCGCCTGGCCTTTCTCCCGGCCCTGCCGGGAATGAACCGGATTACCCGGGGCGGCGTGCATTACATCGACGGCGTGCCCGCTGCGCAGAGCGTCTTCGGCCGCGACCCCTTCGAGCCGGTGACCGCCTCCGCCGTGGAGGAGATCATCGCCGCCCAGTCCGATGTCCCGGTGGTGCTTCATCCCCTGGGAGAGGCGGAGGCGGAGCCCCGCCCCGGCATCCAGGTCTACGACGCGGAGACCGACGGCGGCCTGCTGGAAACCGGCCGCGCCCTTGGCCCGGAGGGCCTGCGCCTGTGCGCCGGGTGCGCGGGCTTTGCCTCCGTCCTGGCGGAGCTGCTGGATTTGCGGGGAACGCCGCCGGAACGCCCCCGCCTGGCCCCCGCCCTCTTTGTGGCCTGCGGCAGCGTGAACCCGGTGACCTTGCGGCAGATGGAGGAGGCGGAAAAGGCGGGCTTTTGCCGCGCGCGGCTGACCCCGGTCCAGAAGCTGGAGCCCTCCTGGCTGGAAAGCCCGGACTGCGCGGCGGCGGCGGCGGCCTGGCTGGCGGCCGCCGGTGAAACGCGGCGGTTCATTCTGGACGTAAACGACCCCCCGGAGCAGGACGCTGCCGCCGCCTATGCCAAGGAACGGGGATGGACCACCGAAGACCTGCGCCTCCGCATCTCCGGCCAGCTGGGGCAGCTGGTCCGCCGCCTGCTGGACGGGGGGCTGGACGCGACGCTCCTTTGCACCGGCGGGGACACGCTGCTGGCCCTGACCCGGGCCGTGGGCGCGGCGGAGCTTCTTCCGCTGTGCGAGCTGGACGCCGGAGCGGTGCTGACGGCCTTTACGTACCATGGGAAAACCTACCATATTATTTCAAAATCCGGCGGCTTTGGGAAACCGGACCTGTTTGTCAGGCTGGCCCGTTCCCTGTGCGCCGGGAAACAAGAGGAGGATGCGGTATGCTGACGAAGTATGAATTGAAAATGCCTCACGCCGTCTACAGCGGCGAGGACGCCCTGGGGAGAATCCCGGAGATTTTCGCCGCCAACGGCGTGAAGCGCCTGGTGGTCTTCACGGACAAGGGAATCGAGGGCGCGGGGCTGCTGGAGCTGCCCATGGCGAAGGTGCGGGAAACCGGCGTGGAAGCCGTCGTTCTGGACGACCTTCCGGCGGAGCCCTCCTATCTGGAGGCCCAGAAGCTGGTGGACCAATGCAAGGAGTGCGGCGCGGACTTCATCATGGCCGTGGGCGGCGGCAGCGTCATGG
>CAJUBX010000122.1 GCA_910585165.1 uncultured Oscillibacter sp.
GCGCGGCGTAGTTGGCGTCCCGGGCCTTGCACTCCTCCACGTCGTACTTGGGCTTTTCGTCCATTTTGTAGTCGATGAAGGTCAGCTCCAGATTGCCCTGGTAATCGGAAATCGCGCCCACGTCGGCAAAGACTTCCCGCAGTCCCGTGTCCAAAAACTCCTGGTAGGAGGTCTTCTGAATCTCCAGGAGGTTCGGCATGGAGACGACTTCCTCATACCGGGCGAAGTTCTTGCGAAGGGTCTTCCCATAATACTTGTCTTTGGCCATCTTCACATTCACCTTTCTGCCGCCCCAGGCGGCGGGAGTCGGGATACGCCGGGCGCCGTTGTTAAAAACCCTTCGCCCCGCTCTTGCATTCTTCTGGGAAATGTGCTATACTTCCTATAAGGTATGGAGCGGGAGGAATCCCGCCCGCTGCCGATAAGTGCTTTATTTTACCATGCCCGTTTTTTCCTGTCAAGGGGAAACGGGCGTTTTATATTGAGATTTTTTAAGAATCTGCAAGAAAACCGGCCCCTGCCTTTTAAGCTGGGGCCGGTTTTTTGTAAAGTGAAAACCCCGGAACCATTGCAATTCCAAGGTTTTCTCTGGCGCGGAAGGAGGGATTTGAACCCTCGCGCCGGTTTTATCCAGCCTACTCCCTTAGCAGGGGAGCCCCTTCGGCCACTTGGGTACTTCCGCGTATGCAGTTTTAAAAATTGGCGGAGAGAGTGGGATTCGAACCCACGGGCACTTGCGCGCCGCCGGTTTTCAAGACCGGTTCCTTCAACCACTCGGACATCCCTCCACTTTGAAGGCGCCGTCTCTTGAACACGCATAGAATCATAGCATATTCCGCCCCCCTTTGTCAACAAATTTTTGCTCCTCCCGGGAAATTCCCTTATCCCGTCCCGGTCCGGTACATCCGCCCCGCCTCCGGCGTCACGCCGTTGAGCCAGAGCAGCTCCTCCACCGTCACGAACCAATAGCCCTCCTCCTGGAGCTTATCCACCACCCGCAGCGCCGCCTCCACCGACGTCGGGTAGATGTCGTGGAGCAGAATAATGCTGCCCGGCTCCACATGCTCCAGCACCGCCCGGGTCACCTTTCCTGCGTCCCGGCTCTCCCAGTCCCGGGGGTCCACGCACCATTTCACCATAGGCACGCCGAAGTCCGCCCCCTCCGCCACCTGGCCGTAGGGGGGGCGCAGCCAGTATTGCCCGCTGCCCAGCAGCGCCTCCAGCGCCGCCTCCGTCCGGGCCACCTCCTGGGCCGCCTCGTCCGGGAGAATGCCGTCCAGCCGCTGGTGGCTCCAGGTATGGTTGCCGATCTGGTGCCCCTCTTCCGCCATCCGTCGAACCAGTCCGGCGTTATCTTCAATCTGCTGGCCGATGAGGAAGAAGGTGGCCTTGGCCCCCCGTTCCTTCAGCCCGTCCAGCAAGCGCTCCGTGGTGCCCCGCCGGGGGCCGTCGTCAAAGGTCAGGGCCACGTACTTCTCCCCCGCCGGAATTTCCGCCCCGCTGTCTGCGGGGAGGACTTCGACCTCCCCAGGGGCCGCCCCGCCCCTCAGGCACAGCCCGGCCAGGACCGCCAGTATAAGAGCCGGGACTATTTTTTTCACCATCGCGCACTTCCCCCTTCATTTTCTCGGGGTTAGTATGCGCAGGCCGCCGGGAATTTTTATTGGAAAAATCTCGAAAAGTAAAAGCCCTTTGTCATGAGCCTAGGTCCTCATGACAAAGGGCTTTTATCCTTAGAGCCCGCTTACACCAGCTCGATCACCGCGGTCTCCGCGGCGTCGCCCCGGCGGATGCCGGTGCGGACAATGCGGGTGTAGCCGCCGTTGCGCTCCGCGTAGGTAGGCGCAATTTCCTTAAAGAGCTTCTTGCAGACGTCCTCCCGGGTGATGAAGCTCATGGCCTGGCGGTAGGCGGCCAGGTCGCTTTTCTTGCCCAGGGTAATCATCTTCTCAGCCAGGGGCTTGATCTCCTTGGCCCGGGTGACGGTGGTCTCCATCTTCCCGTGGTCCAGGAAATCCGTGACCTGCTGACGCAGCATGGCTCTGCGCTGGTCAGAGGTCTTGCCGAGCTTTCGAGGCATTTCGGTTTCCTCCTTACTTGTTTATCGTTCAGCGTTTCTCCCCGCCCTGCGGCGGGAAACGGTCAATTGTTCTCCTCGTCGGCCAGGTGCAAGCCCATCATGGCCAGCTTGTTGATGACCTCCTCCAGGGACTTGCGTCCCAGGTTGCGGACCTTCATCATCTCGTCCTCGGTCTTGGAAATCAAATCCTCCACCGTGTTGATGTTGGCCCGCTTGAGGCAGTTGAAGCTCCGGACGCTGAGGTCCAGCTCCTCAATGGTCATCTCCAGCACCTTGTCCCGCTGGGCTTCCGCCTTTTCCACCACGGTGGGGCGGCTGCCGACGTTCTCGCTCAGGTCGGTGAACAGCGTGAAATGGTCGCAGAGGATCTTCGCTCCCAGAGAAACGGCATCCCGGGCGGAAATGGTGCCGTCCGTCCAGACCTCCAGCGTCAGCTTGTCGAAGTCGCTGGAAGCGCCCACCCGGGTGGGCTCCACGGTATAATTCACCTTGTATACCGGCGTGTAGATGGAGTCCACTCCAATGGTGCCGATCACATTCTGCTGGGGCTTGTTGCGGTCGGCGGGGACGTAGCCCCGGCCATGGGACAGGGTGATTTCCATGTTCAGAGCCGCCCCGTTGTCCAGCGTGGCGATGTGCAGGTCCGGATTCAGGACCTCCACCTCGCCGTCGGCCTTGATGTCGCCGGCGGTGACCACGCAGGGCCCCACCGCCTCGATATAGACCGTCTTCACCGAGTCGCTGTGGAGCTTCGTCAGGAGGCCCTTGATGTTCAGGACAATCTCCGTCACGTCCTCCTTCACGCCGGGAATGGTGGAAAACTCGTGCTGGACGCCGGCGATCTTGATGGTAGTCGGCGCGGTGCCGGGCAGCGAGGAGAGCATGATCCGCCGCAGGGCGTTGCCCAGCGTCGTTCCGTATCCCCGCTCCAGGGGTTCCACCACGTATTTGCCATAGGTCACATCACCAGGCGCTTCGATGCATTCGATCTGGGGCTTTTCGATTTCAATCACGCAGTACCCTCCTTCATCTTCTCAACGGGCGGCGCGTCGCGCCGCCTCTGGTTCGGCTCATTATCGAGGGTATCCTCCGCTTACTTGGAGTAGAGCTCGACGATCAGGTGCTCCTCCACGGGGATGTCGATATCCTCACGGGCGGGGAGGCGGGTCACGGTGCCCTTCAGGGCGTTCTTCTCCCGCTCCAGCCAGGCGGGCAGGAGGAAGATGGGGGCGTCCTGGCCGGTCAGGCGCTTGAACACCTCGGAGGAGCGGCTGTTCTCCGCCACCTCGATGACGTCGCCGGCCTTTACCTGGTAGGAGGGGATGTCAACCTTCTTGCCGTTGACGGTGAAATGGGCGTGGTTCACCAGCTGGCGGGCCTGGCGGCGGGTCATGGCGAAGCCCATGCGGTAGACGACGTTGTCCAGGCGGCGCTCCACGTTGATGAGCAGGTTGTCGCCGGTCTTGCCGGGGGCGGCGGCGGCGGCCTCATAATAGCTGTGGAACTGCTTTTCAAGGATGCCGTAGATGAATTTGACCTTCTGCTTCTCGTTCAGCTGAATGCCATATTCGCTTTTCTTCTTCCGCATCTGGCCGCCGGGATTCCGGTTGGTTTCCTTTTTGGCGTAGCCCATGACGGCGGGAGAGATGCCCAAAGCCTTGCAGCGCTTGGCAATCGGCTGCATATTCCTTGCCATATTGCTTGTTACCTCCTCTTTCGATTACACGCGGCGGCGCTTCGGGGGGCGGCAGCCGTTGTGGGGGATGGGGGTGACGTCCTTGATCATCGTCACTTCCAGGCCCACGGCCTGCAGCGCCCGGATGGCGGCCTCACGGCCCTGGCCGGGGCCCTTGACGAACACTTCCACGGTCTTGAGCCCATGCTCCATGGCGGCGCGGGCGGCGGTCTCCGCCGCGGTCTGGGCCGCGAAGGGGGTGGACTTCTTGCTGCCCCGGAAGCCGAGGCCGCCGGAGGAGGCCCAGGAGATGGCGTTGCCCTGGGCGTCGGTGACGGTCACCATGGTATTGTTGAAGGAAGAACGGATATGGACCTGGCCACGCTCGATGTTCTTCCGCTCGCGGCGGCGGCGGATAACCTTCTTGCCGCCGGATTTCGTTGCTGCCATATTGTTTCTCCCTCCTTACTTCTTCTTGTTGGCGATGGTCTTCTTGGGACCCTTGCGGGTGCGGGCGTTGGTCTTGCTGCGCTGGCCCCGGACGGGCAGTCCCTTGCGGTGGCGAAGGCCGCGGTAGCAGCCGATTTCGCTGAGCCGCTTGATGTCCAGGGCGGTCTGGCGCCGGAGATCGCCCTCGACGGTGTAGTCGTCGATGGCGTCGCGGAGCTTCTGCTCGTCGGCGTCCGTCAGGTCCTTTACCCGGGTGTCGGGGTTCACGCCGGACTTCGCCAGGATGTCCTTGGCGCTCTTGCGGCCAAT
>CAJUBX010000123.1 GCA_910585165.1 uncultured Oscillibacter sp.
CTTCCCCTGGTTTTTCCTTCCCTTCATCGATATGAGTAATTATGCGGTGTTGCCCTAAAGATTATGAGATATCTACCGCTTCTGCTCAAGCTTGTCTGCCGAATCGCTGCTTTTCAAACCCTCCTTAAAAGGTTTTAGCCTATTGGTACAGCTTCAAAATCCTCTCGGACCATCTCATATTCTTCCCGGCTGATATCACTTGGGTACTGGCTCATCTTTCCTATGCTCCCGCCTGTTTTCCCTTATTATCCCTCTTTCTCATTCCCTTGTCAAAGATTTTAAACAGGCTCTAAAAGACTTCCGGCCCGGTTCCGGGCGGACGCTGCTGGCGGCCGTTGGAAAGGCGGCGTGGCGGATGGCCTCCGCCGCCCTGGAGGCCGTGGACGCAGACGGCGGGCTGGTGGTCACGAAGTACGGCCACAGCCTGGGGCCCCTGCCGGGTCTGGAGATTCTGGAGGCGGGGCATCCGGTTGCGGATGCCGCCTCCTTCGCCGCGGCGAAGCGGGCGCTGGCGCTGGTCCGGGGACTGGGGGAGGGGGATACGGTGCTGCTCCTCCTCTCCGGCGGAGGGTCCGCCCTTTTCGAGTTCTCGGACCTCTCCCTGGAAGAATTTCAGGGGATCAACCGCCGGCTTCTGGCCTGCGGCGCGGATATCGTGGAAATCAACCGGGTCCGCAAGCGACTTTCCAACGTGAAGGGAGGCCGCTTCGGGGAGGCCTGCGCCCCGGCCCAGGTGTTTTCCGTGGTCCTCTCCGACGTGCTGGGGGACCGGCTGGACATGATCGCCTCCGGTCCCGCCGCCGTGGACGGCTCCACGCTGGAGGAGACCCTGGCAGTGGTGGAAAAGTACAATCTGGAGCTGTCCCCCAAGGCCCAAGCCCTGCTGTCCCGGCCCCTTCCTGCGGCGCTGCCCCATGTGGAGAGCCGCATCTGCGGCAGCGTTTCCCAGCTTTGCCAGACAGCGGCGGAGGTCTGCCGGGAACTGGGCTATGAGGCCCGCGTCCTGACGGACTGCGCGGCGGGGGAGGCCCGGGAAACCGGGGAGGCCCTGGCCGGGGCGCTGCTGCGGGAGATGGAGGCGGGGAAACCCCTGGCCTTGATTTTAGGCGGCGAGACAGTGGTGAGGCTCACCGGAAAGGGGAAGGGAGGACGGAACCAGGAACTGGCCCTGGCGGCGGCTGCCGTCCTGGCGGGGACGGGGGGAACGGCGCTGTTTTCCGTGGGCTCCGACGGCACCGACGGCCCCACGGACGCGGCGGGGGGCTATGTGGACGGCGGGACACGGGACGTTCTCCGTGCCCTGGGAATTGAGATCCCGGCGGTGCTGGCAGAGAACGACGCCTACCACGCATTGAAGCGGGCGGGGGGACTGATTGTCACCGGGCCCACAGGCACCAATGTCAACGATTTGAGCGTGGCTTTTTACCGGCCTTCGGAAGGGCGGTAAAAAGGCGGGGAGGGGACTTGAGTCCCCTCCCCGCCGCGCGTTTTTTCAATGAGGAAGCACCAGACTGGCGGCGCACAGCGCCAGGGCGGCGGCGCAGCCGATGTCCACAGCCCTGCGGCGGCTGGCAAAGAGCCTTTGCAGCGCCGTTCCGGCGAACAGCCAAACGAGGTTTGCCAGAGGGCCGGTAAAGGGCAGGAACAGCCCCACCGCCAGCAGACTCCAGAAGGACCCGGTATAGGGCAGGACATAGGAGGCCAGGGCCATCAGGCAGAAGATCATGACCTTCACGTTGGTCAGGTTCACCAGAAGGCCCGAGAGAAAGCCTGGAGCCTCCGGCGCCCGTCCCTCCGGCCCGGCGGAGGAGCGGAGAGTGTGCCAGGCCATCCAAAGGAGGTAGGCCGCCCCTACCCAGGACAGCAGACCCACGTATTGGTTCAGCACCGTGCCCAGGAAATAGGTAATCAGCACGGCGGCCATGGACACGGTGAAAAAGCCGGCAAACAGCCCCCGCCACTGCCGCAATGCAGGGCCTTTTCCGTAGCGCAGGGCGGTGGAAAGGGAGCAGAGGTTGGCGGGGCCGGGAGTAATGGCGCCCACATAGCAGTAGAGCAGAAACGACGGAAGAAGGGATATGGGCATGACGGGCACCGTCCTTATTTTGAAGATGAACCCATCATAGCAGAAAGGGATATATTTGAAAAGCGAAAGTTTTTGAAGTATACTATTGATAAAACCGATGAATCGGGAGGGGATACGATGGAGCTGAGAAACCTGCGCACGTTTCAGGCCGTGGTGGACCAGGGGAGCTATAAAAGGGCGGCAGAGCAGCTGGGCTACACCCAGTCCACCATTACGGTCCAGATTCAGCAGCTGGAGGAGGAGCTGGGGGTTCCCCTCTTTGAGCGAATAGGCCGGAGAATGGCGCTGACGGAGGCGGGAGAGCGGGCGCTGCCCCAGGCCCGGGAGCTGCTGGCGGCGGCGGACCGCCTTTTGGAGTGCGGGCGGGCCGGGAGGACTCCTGCGGGAACCCTCCGGGTGGATATGGCGGAGACGCTGCTGTGCTACCGGATGCAGCCGGTGATCCGGGCCTTCCGGGAACGAGCGCCCCAGGTCCGGCTGATCGTCCGAAGCCGCAGCTGCATGCGGATTCCCCAGGGGGTCCGCACCGGGGCCTGCGATTTGGGAGTAGGCTACGATATGGATTGGAACCGGGAGGCCCTGGAAGTGGAGTCCATGGGGAGCTATGACATTGTGCTGCTGGCCTCCCCGGATTTCGCGGAGACGGACTTCACCACGCCGGGCCGTCGGAAGGCGGTTTCCCTGGTCACCGACGAGCCGGACAGCATGTTCCGCCGCCGTCTGGAGGACTATTTCCGCCGCCGGGAGATTGAGCTGGACGTGACGCTGGAGCTGTGGAGCATTGAGACAATCAAGCGCTGCGTCATGAGCAACCTGGGCTTTACGTACCTGCCCCGCTTTGTGGCGGAGGAGGAGCTGGCGGACGGGCGGCTGGTGGAGCTGGAGGCTCCCGTCTCCGGCGTTCCCGCCCCGGCGCTGTGCGCCTGGCGGAAGGGGCGGTGGCTCACCCCGGCCATGGAGCTGTTCTTGGAGCTTTTACGGGAGGTCCTGGCGGCGGAAGAGCCCCTCACCGCCGCCGCTTGCGCTCCAGGTCCGGGTTCCGCCTCTGGAAGGGCTTATCAATTAAAATGATATCGTCCCCGATGCGCTGGATGCAGTCCCAGGGAATGTAGAATTCCTCCCCCCGGCCAAAGAGCCCGAAGAACCGGGCGGGCCCATAGACGATAATAGCTGCAACCTGTCCTTCCGGGGCCCGGAGGTCCAGGTCCGCCGCCAGCCCCAGGCGGCAGCCGTCGTTGATATTAATGACCTCCTTTCGCCGGAGGTCCCGAAACCGGAACCGCATGGCCCTCAACTCCTTTCGAAAAAGCCTATGCGCCCCCCGGGCCGTCCTATTCTGACAAAAGGTCCCAGTATAGGAAAAAACGCCTCTGGAGATACTGACCTTGCGGCGGCAAGAGGGGGAGACCCCCGCTCGCCGCGGGGCCAGTATACGCAAGAGGGGGCGGCTTTCATGCAGGGAAAAGTCGAGATCGCGGGAGTCAACACCGCCAAGCTGAAGGTGCTGAAAAACGAGGAGACCATGGCCCTCCTCCGCCGGACCAAGGAAGGGGACCAGGAGGCCCGCCGCCAGCTCATTGAGGGAAACCTCCGGCTGGTGCTGTCGGTGATTCAGCGGTTTTCCAACCGGGGGGAGAACGTGGACGATTTGTTTCAGGTGGGCTGCGTGGGGCTGATTAAGGCCATCGACAACTTTGACGTCAGCCAGCCGGTGAAGTTTTCCACCTACGGCGTGCCCATGATCATCGGCGAGATTCGTCGCTATCTCCGGGACAACAGCGCCATCCGGGTTTCCCGCTCCATGCGGGACACGGCCTACCGGGTCCTCCAGGTCCGGGAGCGGCTGATCTCCGAGACCCAGCGGGAGCCCACGGTAGAGCAGATCGCCAAGGAGCTGGACATCCCCCGGGAGGATGTGGTCTTCGCCATGGACGCCATTGTGGACCCGGTGAGCCTCTATGAGCCGGTGTACTCCGACGGGGGAGACGCGCTGTGCGTCATGGACCAGGTCCGGGACACTCAGAACACCGACGAACACTGGACGGACCGCATTGCGCTGAAGGACGCCCTGCGGCGTCTGGACGACCGGGAGCGGCGTATTTTGTCCCTCCGCTTCTATGAGGGAAAGACGCAGATGGAGGTCTCCGCCGAGGTGGGCATCTCCCAGGCTCAGGTTTCCCGGCTGGAGAAGGGCGCCATCAACACCATCAAAAAAAATATTTAGGGTCTACTCCGCAACCTCAAACCGCTTAGGGTGCAAGCAATATAGGAGAAA
>CAJUBX010000124.1 GCA_910585165.1 uncultured Oscillibacter sp.
CACCGCCAGCGACTGCGAGGGCGCGGGGGAGATGTTCCGGGTCACCACCCTGGACGCGGGGAACCCGCCCCGGACGGAGGACGGAAGCATCGACTTCTCCCAGGACTTCTTCGGCAAGCCCGCCAACCTCACCGTCTCCGGCCAGCTGAACGCGGAGAACTTCGCCATGGCCTTCGGGGACGTGTACACCTTCGGCCCCACCTTCCGGGCGGAGAACTCCAATACGCAGCGCCACGCCGCCGAGTTCTGGATGATCGAGCCGGAGATGGCCTTCTGCGATTTGGCGGGGGACATGGACGTGGCGGAGGCCATGATTAAATACGCCATCCGAAAAGTGATGGAGCGCTGCCCCGACGAGATCGACTTCTTCAACAGCTTCGTGGACAAGGGCCTCCGGGAGCGGCTGGAGCACGTGGCCTCCTCGGACTTCGGCCGGGTGAGCTACACCGAGGCCGTGGAGATTCTGGAGAAGAACAACGACAAGTTCGACTACAAGGTCTACTGGGGCTGCGACCTCCAGACGGAGCACGAGCGCTATCTCACGGAGCAGGTTTTCAAGCGCCCCGTGTTCGTCACGGACTATCCCAAGGAGATCAAGGCGTTCTACATGCGCCTCAACGACGACGGGAAAACCGTGGCGGCGGCGGACTGCCTGGTCCCCGGCATCGGGGAGATCATCGGCGGGAGCCAGCGGGAGGAGCGGCTGGACATCCTGGAAAGCCGTATCCGGGAGCTGAACATGGACCCGGAGAGCTACTGGTGGTACTGCGATCTGCGGCGCTACGGCTCCTGCCGCCACGCGGGCTTCGGCCTGGGCTTCGAGCGGCTGGTCATGTACCTCACGGGGATTTCCAACATCCGGGACGTGCTGCCCCATCCCAGGACCGTGGGAAGCGCGGACTTTTAACAAAGCAGACGAAAGGGCCCGGCGGTTCGCTCCGCCGGGCCTCTTGTGTTTATTGGCAGTTTTGCTCCAGAACCTCTCGAATGGTTTCGACCTGCTCCGCCGTCAGGGGGGCCTGGCCCGCCTCGCAGCGGACGCAGCTCTCCGTGAGGTTCACGCCGTAGCCGTCCCCGAACTCCGTGTCCACCGTGAATTCGGGGAGGCACCGGCACACCGCCTCCGGGTCGTAGGCCAGATTGACGACGATGTCCGTCAGGGCCACGGAGCCGCCGCCCCGGAAGGAGTAGGTCTTGCCGCCCAGAGTTACTTCCGTGACGGTGCTGCCGCAGTAGCCGCTTACCGGGTCCTCTGCCGTCTGGGGCTCCGCCGCCGGGGCGTGGACCTCCCGGCCGAAGTCCCAGCCCAGCTCCTCCAGGGACGCCAGGGCCTCCTCCGGCACGTCCTCCAGGGTTCCCTCCTCCAGCCGTTCCCAATCGTAAGCGCCGGTTTGGGCGGGGTAGGTCTCGTCGATGCCGTCGTGGGCCACCCGGATCAAATCCCCGCTCTGGAAGCCCGCCCAGGGGTCATCGCCGTCCGCCTGGACGGAGAGAGTTATGGGCGTGCCGTCTTCCGTCACCAGCAGGGCCGTCCCGGCCTCCGAGAGCAGGAGGCGGCCCTCCGTCTTCGTCAGCTCCGGGCTGTCCGGCTGCGCCGCCGGGGCGGCGCAGGAGGCCAGCAGGGCCAGAAGACACGCCAGAATTCCAATCCGCTTCACAGCCGCGCCTCCTTATGAAATCATCTCCGCGCCCACGGTATAGCCGCTCCAGGTTCCCAGCTCCGGCCAAGCGGCGGAACAGTCATAGAAGCCGTAGGCCCCCAGGGGAGAGCGCCATTTGTCGGCGTGGAAAAACAGCGTGGGCAGGGAATAGACCTCTCCCTCGTGTTTCTCGTTGGGCCCGATGGAAAACAGGCACCCGTCCTCCCAGGTGTTCCAGGCCAGGCAGGCATCCTTTCCCTCCTCCGAGTCCGGGGTGCAGACGGCCGTGGCGGTGAAATAGCCCTGGTCCTCCAGCTCCTGGAAGGTCCCCTCCGCCACCTCCACGCCGTGCATCTCCCCAAAGCGCCAGGCGATGGCCGCCTTTTCGCTCTCCGTCAGCTCCCCGGGGGCCTGGCTCAGGTCCAGCCCGGCGATGGAAATACCCTCGTTCAGGCCCGGGTCCTCCTTCCAAAGGTCGTCCAGCACCTGGAGATACAGCCCGCAGAGGTCATAGCAGCTCCCGCCGGGATTCTTCTCCGTGCCCAGGGACCAGGCCGCGATTTGGTAAACCTGCCCCATCTGGGCGGGGAAGGTCTCCAGGGTCACGCCGCTCCAGGACACCTCCACCGCCATCCCGTCCTCCAGGTCCGAGGCGGCGGCAGGTTTGCCGTCCAGAAGAATGGGGACCGCCGAGGGATATCCGCACACCGGGGCGGTGCGGTCCGGTGTTTCGGGTTCCGCCGGGGAGCCCCCGGCGCTGACATTCAGCCGGTACACGTCCCCGCCGGGGCCTTGCTGGAGCTTTGCCAGCAGAAGCTCCCCGTCCTCCGCCCCGTCCACAATACGGAAGGCGGTGACGACGGCCTCCTCGTCCTCCGCCAGGGAGGGGAGGGCAGTAGGCTCCGCCGCCGCAGGCTGGGCCGTCTCGCCGCCGGCCTGGGGCTCCTCCGCCTGACTCGCTCCGCCGGGGACAGGCGCTCCGCCTCCCGCCGCCCCGCAGCCGGACAGCAGGCACAGGCACAGGACAAATACGGATTTCCAGAATTTCATAAAACCGCCTCCTTTTCCGGTTTCGACGGAAGGGGAGGCGGTTTTGTTCCAGGGTTATTCCGTTTTTTTCATCTTCCGAAGGATTGCGCCCAAGGTCCCCCCCGCCAGGGCGGCGATTCCCGCCGCCCACGCCTGAAACAGCGCGGTGTGGTTGTAGAGCAGGAAGACGCAGGGCAAAGTCAGCGCCGCGCACGCCGCCGGGTAGAAAAGCCACCGGCGGCGCAGCCGGGTCCCCAGGGGAAAGGCGCTGAAAAAGCAGAACAGGGGCAGGACGAGAAAGGGGTAAAAGAGCCCCGTCAGCACTGGGAAATCCCCCGCGTCCACCACCCGGAGGCCCGGGGGCAGCAGCAGCTCCACCGCCGCCGCCAGGAGAAGATAGGGGGCCAGAGTCTTCCAGGGCGGTTCCGCCGGGTCCAGCCCGGAGGATTTCCGAATGGCCCGGATATCCGCCTGCCACTCCAGAAAGCGGACGGACCATTTCAGCACGTACAGCAGAAGAAGAAGCCCCAGAAGGCACAGCCAGCTCTCCCATATAGGAAACCAGCGGCACCGCCAGCCCGCCAGGGAAAAGACCGCCGCCGTTGCCAAAAAGTGGACCCCGGACCAGAGGAGGGTCCGCCGCTCCAGCAGGAAGGGGACCTCCGCCGTATTCAGCGCCGCCCCCAGGAGGCCGGACCAGAAAAACTGCGCCAGGGCCGCCGTCACCGGGCTTTTGCAGCCTTCGGCCATGGCCTGGGACACCACCAGCAAAGATCCCCCCTGGGGTTTAGGAATGGAAAACGCGTTCCCAACCACGAACACCAGGTACACCAGGGCGATTCCCCAGGGAAAGCCCTCCTTTGCCCGCCGGAGGCATTCCCGGCGGATGCTTCCGCTCTCGCTCATATCCCCAGCACCTCCTTGATTTTCTTCACGTAGCGGCGGGAGACGTAGGTGGCCGCGCCGCCGTCCAGGGTTATCCGGATGGTCCCGGCAAGGCTCAAATCCAGAGCCGTCACCCGCTTCCAGTTGACGATTTCCGAGTGGGACACCCGGACGAAGGTACGCTTGTCCAGCCGCTCCTCCAGCTCGTAGAGCCGCAGGTGGACAGTGTAAACCTCCCCCGCCGCCGTCTGGGCCCGGACCGCCTTGTCCTCCCCGTAAAAGCGCAGGACCTCCCCCGCGTCCAGGGGGACGGCCTCCCCCGCCCGAAAGCCCGTAAGCTTCGGCGGCTCCTCCAGCCGCCCCAGGAGGGCCCGGAGCTCCGCTGTCTCCCCCGGGGCCAGGATGCGCACCAGCAGCTCCTCCAGCGCCGGGTCCAGCTCCACGTCGATTTTCACCCGTTTCCGCCTCCCCTCTGCCAGACAGTATACCCAAAAGCCTCCCCGCCGTCCAGTCCTCCCGGACCATCGGCCTGTCCAAGGGGACAAACGGAAGCCTCCCCCGGAACATGGCGGGGGAGGCGCGCGGTTTTTTTATTCCGGGGCCCTGGGATAGGGCGCGGGGTCGTCGGTCAGACCCACCAGATAGTCGATGGAAACCCCGTAAAATTGAGCGATTCGGGCAAGGATGCTCACTTTAGAGCAATCGGCTGAAAGCTGTTCACAGGGAAGACAAAAAGTGGGAGTATAG
>CAJUBX010000125.1 GCA_910585165.1 uncultured Oscillibacter sp.
GATAGGTGCCCTTGATGGCGTCGGTGTCGCCGATGCCGTCGGCCTCGTACTCAAAGTAGATGGGGAGGTTGGCCAGGTGGGTCTTGAAGCGCCAGTCGGAGGAACCGTCCATGCCGGCGGAGGTGAAGGCGGAAAAGCCCAGTTCGTCCTTCCGGGCGGTGATGTCCTCGGCCACCTTCTTCAGGTCGGCGAAGGACTTGATGTCCCCGGCGGAGTAGCCCGCCTGCTCCAGAAGGGCCTTGTTGTAAATCAGACCGTAGGTCTCGATGACGTAGGCGATGCCGGACATGGAGCTGCCGTCCATCAGGGCAAAGTCTGTGCTGGAGAGCTCCCCGGCCAGGGCGGAGCCGCTGAGGTCATAGCAGTAGTCCCTCCAGTTGGCGAGGCCCACGGGGCCGTTGACCTGGAACAGGGTGGGAGCGTCGGTTTTGGCCATCTCGCTCATCAGCTGGGTCTCGTACTGGCCGGAGGCGGCGGTCTGGACCTTCACTTCCACGCCGGTTTCCTGGGTGTAGAGCTTGGCCAGCTCCTGCCAGTCGCCGTCCTGCTCGGGCTTGAAGTTCAGATAGTACACGGTGCCGGAAGCGCCGGAACCGCCCGCAGTCTGGGAATCCCCGCCGGTCTGGCTGCCGCTGGAGGGCTGGGAGCCGCCGTCCTTGCCGCCGCAGGCGGCCAGGGACAGGGCCATGACAAGGGCCAGGGCCAGAGTCAAGAGTCTTTTCTTCATTTCATATTCCTCCTGTTTATTTTGGTAATCGCGAAAGCGGATTGGAAACGTTACTGGTAACGTTTCCAGCCTGTATCTTTATCATAGACTTCTTTTTCGCCGGATGCAAGGAAAATTTGACGCTTCCACCAAATTTTGGAGAACTGGGAAAAAGGAGATACGTCAGTTTGTATATTATGTCCAGTTTTAAGGGCGGGAACACCGGGGAGCTCATAAAAACCGCAGGCCGTGGCAGACTGAGGAAAGGGCGCTGCGCCCCGGACCGGAAATCTGTTGCGATAGGAGAATACCATGGAACAAGCGGAAAGATTAGTCATCGCCCTGGGGGGAAACGCCCTCCAGTCCAAGGACGGCGGCGCCACCGCCGAGGCCCAGCTCAGCGTGGTGCGCAAGACCTGCGAGCACATTGCGGAGCTCAGCGCAAAGGGCTATGAGGTGGCCGTCGTCCACGGAAACGGCCCCCAGGTAGGGCACATCCTCCTGGCCAGCGAGACGGCCAGGGAGGTGGTGCCCGCCATGCCTTTCGACGTGTGCGGAGCCATGAGCCAGGGCTATATCGGCTACCACATTCAGCAGGCCCTGCGCTATGCCCTGGCGAAGAGGAACAAAAATGTCCCCGTGGTGAGCCTTGTTACTCAGGTGGTGGTGGAGGCAGAGGACCCCGCCTTTCGGAATCCCACAAAGCCCATCGGCCCCTTTTACAGCCGGGAGGAGGCAGAGGCCCTCCAAAGAGAGAAGGGATACGTGATGAAGGAGGACGCCGGGCGGGGATACCGGCGGGTGGTGCCCTCGCCCATGCCCCGGCGGATTGTGGAGATTGGGCAGGTGCGGGATTTGTGGGATAAGACCATCGTCGTCACCTGCGGCGGCGGCGGCGTGCCGGTGGTGGAGACCGCCCAGGGCCGGCTGGAGGGCGTGGCGGCGGTCATCGACAAAGATTTTGCCGCGGAGCTGCTGGCGGAGCAGGTGGACGCGGATGTGCTGATGATTCTGACGGAAGTAGAAAAGGTGGCCGTCAACTGGGGCAGGCCGGACCAGAAGGACCTCAGCCGCATGTCCCTGGCGGAGGCGTCCCGCTATGTGGAGGAGGGGCACTTCGCTGCCGGAAGCATGCTGCCCAAGGTGCAGGCCGCCATGAAATTCGTTCGAAGCGATCCCGGCAAAAGGGCCGTCATCACCTCCCTGGACAAGGCCATCGACGCTTTGGAGGGAAAGACGGGCACCGTCGTCACCTTTGCCTGAGCGCCTGGAAAAACATCCCGTCTCCTTTTTCGGAGACGGGATGTCTTTTGGGGAAATCAGGCCCGGCCCTTCTCCCTCCGTGATTTTGCGCCGCAGGCAAATCCGGAGGAAACGGCCCCGGCGGGGCAGACGGACCGGCACTTTCCGCAGCGGATGCACTCCGGGCCATTAACGTCCTTCGTCACCTCCACCTGCATGGGGCAGGCTGCCTCGCACTTCCCACAGCCTACGCACCTCTGTCCGTCCACGTGCATTTGGAAAAAGCTGAAGCGGTTGAACAGGGCGTAGAAAGCCCCCAGGGGGCACAGGTATTTGCAGAAGGGCCGGTAGATGAACACGGAGGCCAGCAGAATGACCGCCAGCGTCAGCGCCTTCCAGCCAAACAGCGCCCCGGCGGCCTTGCGCAGATTCGGGTCGGACAGCAGCAGGGGAATGCCGCCCTCCAGCGTCCCCGCCGGGCAGAGGTACTTGCAGAACAGGGGCGGGACGACGCCGGTTTCCGTCTCGAGGAAGGCCGGAAGCAGGATGACCAGCGCCAGCAGAACCACGTATTTCAAAAGCCGGGCGGGATGGTCCAGCCTCTGCGGGACGGCGGGCTTGGGAACAGGAATCTTGTGCAGCAAATCCTGAACCAGCCCGAAGGGGCACAGCAGCCCGCAGACCGCCCGGCCCAGCAGCACGCCGAAGAGCGTCAGCAGCCCCAGTACATAAAAGGGGAAGTGCCGCCTTGTCCCCAGAGCGGTTTGCAGGGCCCCGATGGGACAGGACCCTAGAGCTCCGGGACAGGAGTAGCAGTTCAGCACGGGGACGCAGAAGGCCTTGCTGCCGCCGGTAAAAATCCGCCCCTTGCGAAAGCCCGCCGCGTAGCCGTTGAACAGGGCGGCGGATATCAGCTGGACCGCCCGCCGGGGGGAAATCCGCCCCCTTACCCGATGCCGATGCATTCGAGACATATCCGCACCGCCTTTTGCAGGACCTCCAGATGTTCCCGGCGCAAAAGCCCCGTCAGGACCAGACCCAGCCCCAGGCCCAGGTTGCCGAAGCGCAGGGCCAAAATGGTTTTCTTATGCATCTTCAAGGGTGATCTCATCCTTTCCGCCTGCCGCCAGCGCCTGGTTCACCGCCTCCAGATAGACGGAGGCCAGCTCCTTCTGCCCACCGATGATAGCCTCGCCCAACAGTGCGCCGTCGCTGCCGGCCAGGACGGTGGTGGGGGTGTACATCAGATTGTAAGTGAGGTCCAGCAAACCGCCGTCCCCGGTAATAAGGGTGATCCCCTCAAAGCCCGCATTTTCCAGGACGTCCCGGACGGAGTCCTCGTTTCCGTACCCGTCCAGGCAGACGGTGATCATCGCCACATTGTCCGGCAGGGCCTTTTCAAACGCGGCGATCTCCGGCATCTCCGCGATGCAGGGCGGACAGGTCAGGGCCCAGAAGTTCAGGACCGTCACGTCCCTGGCGGCGAGATCGTCCTGGGTGAAGGTCCCCCCGTCCAGCGTTCCTGCCGAGAAGGAGGCCAGGCTTCCCAGAGCGGCGGCACCCTCCGCCTTCTCCTCCTCCGACGCGGGTTCCGGCGGGGCCTGGGGCTCGGGAGCCGTTTCCCCGCCGCAGCCGGACAGCAGGGCCAGCATCAAAACCGCGCCCAACAGCAGAGAGATTCCTTTTTTCCGATTCATAAAGCGGTCTTCCTTTCAGAATTTCAGATGAGCGGTGCTGAGAACACCCCTATCATAGCATAGGTTTCCTCTCTTGTACACACCGGAAACCGGAGGAGGCAGTGCAACAGCATTTACTTTTTAGGGAAGGAAAGGATATCGAGAAGGACAGCGGGGTCAAGAGCGGCTTTGAACATCAATCTTTTCTTGCTTAACCTGTCTGCTTTGCGGCATACAGGCTCTTGATGTAGTCCTCCATTTCTTCACAGAGGAAAGCGGGCATTTGAATGACCCGGTTGCTCTTGGCCGTCTTGGGGTCGGTGATAACGTCCTGGCCCTTGATACGCTGGTAGGATTTCGAGATGGAAACCGTCTGCTTCTCAAAGTCGAAGTCCCCAGGGGTGAGGGCCAGCAGCTCCCCCTCCCGAATACCGCACCAGTAGAGCATTTCAAAGGCGTAGTAGGAGAGGGGCTTGTCCATCATAGCGTCAGCGAATTTCAGATACTCCGCTTTCGTCCAGAACAGCATTTCCCGGCTCTTGGCCTTGCCCATGTTGCCCACCTGGGAAGCAGGGTTGGCTTTCAGCTTGTAGTGCTTCACTGCATGATTGAAAACGGCGCTCAACTGATTGTGAAGCGTTTTCAAGTAAACGGGGGAGTAGGGCTTGCCGTT
>CAJUBX010000126.1 GCA_910585165.1 uncultured Oscillibacter sp.
TTCTTCATCCAGAAGGCCAACGAGTTCAAAAGCGGCATCTGGGTCGAGAAGGAGGACCGCCGCGTCAACGCCAAGAGCCTGCTGGGCGTGCTGTCCCTGGGCATTGTGAAGGGAACTCCCATCACCCTGATCGCGGACGGCAGCGATGAAAAAGAGGCAGTCACCGCCCTGGTGGACCTGGTGAAAGACAACTTCGGAGAGTAACGACCGTCCCCGTGCTGCCCGTCAGCGCGGGGTGGTCTTTTTTTATTGGACTGAGAGAGGGAGGCGGAAGCATGACCAAGGACGAGCTGAAGGAGAAGGCGGGGGCCCTGCCCCTGCTGCCGGGGGTCTATCTGATGATGGACAAGACCGGGAAGGTCATTTACGTGGGCAAGGCAAAAAAGCTCAAAAACCGGGTCAGCCAGTACTTTCAGGACAGCGCCTCCCACACGGCGAAGACCCGGCAGATGGTCTCCCAAATCGACCATTTTGACACCATCTTCGTCTCCAGCGAATTCGAGGCCCTGGTGCTGGAAAACTCCCTCATCAAGCGGCATATGCCGCGGTACAATATTCTGCTCAAGGACGACAAGGGCTATCCCTTCGTGCGCCTCTCCCGGGGGCCCTATCCCCGCTTTTCCATGGTCCACAAGTGGGCGGACGACGGGGCGCGGTACTTCGGCCCCTTCGGCGGGCGGTTCGAGACCCGGCAGGCCCTGGACGCGGTGTGCGCCGCCCTGCGCCTGCCCACCTGCAGCCGGAAATTCCCCCGGGACATCGGGGCGGAGCGGCCATGCCTGAATTTCCATATGGGCCGGTGCGACGGCTTCTGCCGCCGGGAGATGACGGAGGAGGAATACGGCCGCCGCATCCGCCAGGCCTGCCAGATGCTGGAGGGGAAGGCAAAGGAGCTTCTCCGGGACATGACCGGGGAGATGGAGGCGGAGGCGGAGGCCCTGCGCTTTGAGCAGGCGGCGGCCCTTCGGGACCGGATCAACGCCATCAGCGCCCTTTCCAAGAAGCAGACGGTCATCGCCGGGCTCTGCGCCGACACGGATATCTGGGGGCTGTACCGGGGGGCGGGAAAGTGCTGCTACGCGGTGCTCCACATGGAGGAGGGGAACCTGGCGGGCCGGGAGGCGGAGCTGTTCGCCGCGCCCATGGAGGAGGGGGAGGAGGAGATGCTCTCCGCCCTGACGGCCCAGTACTACCTGCCCCGGGCCATTCTGCCCCATGAGATTCTCCTGCCCTTTGAGCCGGAGGGCTACTGCGAGAGCCTTTCCGAGGCGCTTACAAAGCGGGCGGGGCACAAGGTCTGGGTCCACGTCCCCCAGCGGGGGGAAAAGGCGGAGCTGCGGGCCATGGCCCAGCGGAACGCCGCCGAGGAGGCGGAGCGGGCCACCACCGCCGAGGAGCGGGTGGCCCACACCCTGGAGCTGCTGGCGAAGATGCTGGACCTCCCGGCCCCGCCCAAGCGGCTGGAGTCCTTCGACATCTCCAACACAGGGGGCAGCGACATTGTGGCCTCCATGGTGGTCTACAGCGGAACCCGGCCGCTGAAAAGCGCCTACAGGCGCTTTCGCATCAAGGAGCTGGAGGGGAAGCCCGACGACTACGCCTCCATGCGGGAGGTCATTCGGCGGCGGCTCCATCGGGCGGCGGAGGGGGACGCGAAGTTTCTGCCCCTGCCGGACGTGTTTTTGATTGACGGCGGCGTGACCCACGCCCGGACGGCCCTGGGGGCGGCGGAGGAGTTTGGGGTAAGCGTGCCCATTTTCGGCATGGTGAAGGACGACCGCCACCGGACCCGGGCCCTGGTGACCCCGGAGGGACGGGAGATCGGCATCGTTGGAAACCAGGCGGTGTTCTCCCTGATCGGGCAGATTCAGGAGGAGACCCACCGCTTCGCCATCACCTACCACCACGAGAGCCACACGAAAAGCGCCATGCGCTCCGCCCTGGACGGCATCCCCGGCCTGGGGCCCAAGCGGAAGGAGGAGCTGCGAAAGCGCTTCGGGACGGTCAAGGCCATCCGGGAGGCGGACGCGGAGACCCTGGCGGCGGCGCTGCCGCGAAAAACCGCCGAGGCCGTCTGGCGGCACTTCCACCCGGACGGCGAAGGAGCGAAGTAAAAAAACCGAAGGGCTCACGCCCTTCGGTTTTTTCTGCCCTGGGATTTACTTCGCGGCCTTGGCGGCCCGGATGGCCTCGGTCAGCAGCGGGGTCACCTTGAAGAGGTCCCCGCAGATGCCGTAGTCCGCAATCTCGAAGATGGGAGCGGTGTCGTTCTTGTTCACCGCGATGATGCACTCGGAATCCTGCATGCCGGCCTTGTGCTGAATCGCGCCGGAGATGCCAAGGGCCACGTACACCTTCGGGTGCACGGTCTTGCCCGTCTGGCCCACCTGGTGGTCCGCAGACAGCCAGCCGGAGTCGATGGTGGCGCGGCTTCCGCCGACGACGCCGCCCAGCTCCGCAGCCAGCTCCTCCGCCAGCTTGATGCCGCCCTCGACATCCTTGCTGATGCCCCGGCCAACAGACACGATGAAGTCCGCGCCGATGAGGTCCACCAGCTTCTTCGCCGCCTTCACAACCTCGGTCACCTCGGTCTTCACGTCCGCCTCGGACAGGGAGAACGCGGGCTTTTCAATGACGCAGGCGTCGGCCTTGGCCTGGTCGAAGGGGTTTTTCTTCATCACGCCCGGACGCACCGTGGCCATGCAGGGACGGAAGCGGGGGCAGATGATGGTGGCCATCAGGTGGCCGCCGAAGGCCGGACGGGTCATCTTCAGGTTCCGGTCCTCCATGTCCCACTTCTGGCTGTCCACGTCCAGGGTGGAAGCCTCCCGCAGGAACTGGATGTAGTTGGCAACGTCGATGTCCAGGTGGGTGCAGTCGGCGCAAAGGCCGGTGTGCAGGCGGGCGGCGCAGCGGGGAGCCAGGTCCCGGCCGATGTTGGTAGCGCCAATCAGGAACGCCTCGGGCTTGAGGTCCTCAATCACGTCGCAGATAACCTTGGCGTAAGCGTCGGTATTGTACACAGACAGCATGGGGCTCTCGCAGACGTAGACCTTGTCCGCGCCGTAGCCGCCCAGCTCCTTGGCGGTATTCTCGATGCCCTCGCCGCCCAGAAGGAGGCCGCAGAGGTTCACGCCCAGCTCGTTGGCCAGGTCCCGGCCCTTGGAAATCAGCTCGAAGTCGGTGGGCATCAGCTTGCCCTCGCGCTGCTCGCAGAAGACCCAAACGTCCTTGAAGGCAGCGATATCCGCGCTATTAAAATTAGACATATCCTATATACTCCCTTCTCAGATGATGTGTTTCTTGATGAGGATGGCGGCCAGCTCCTCGCAGGTCTCCCTGCCGTCGCCCTCCAGCATCTGGCCCGCGCCCTTCTGGGGAGGCGTGAAGCTCTTGAAGATGTTGGTGGGGGAGCCCTTCAGGCCGATGGTGGTGGCGTCGATGAGGCGGTGGTCCTTCAGCTTCTCATAATCGAAGGTCTCCAGAGGCTTGTTGTAGGTGGCGTAGATGCCGCCGATGGACATGTAGCGGGGGTTGTTCAGCTCCTTGATGCAGGTCAGCAGGCAGGGGGTCTGCACCTTGATGGTCATGTACCCGTCCTCCAGCATCCGCTTGACGGTGATGTCCGCCCCGTCCTTGTGGATGTCGGCGGCGTAGGTCACCTGGGGCAGGCCCAGCTTCTCGGCGATCTGGGGGCCCACCTGGGCGGTGTCGCCGTCGATGGCCTGGCGGCCGCACATGACCACGTCGTCCGCCTCCACGCCGATGGTGTCAATGGCGGCGGCGAGAATCTGGGACGTGGCATAGGTATCGGAGCCGCCGAACTCCCGGGCGGAAACCAGAACGCCCTCGTCCGCGCCCATGGCCATCAGCTCCCGGAGCATGGCCGCCGCCGGGGGCGGGCCCATGGTGACCACAATCACCTTGCACCCGGTCTCGTCCTTGAGCTTCAGGGCGGCCTCCACGGCGTTCATGTCGTCGGGGTTGGTGATGGTCTGCATGGAAGCCCGGTTCAGGGTGCCGTCGGGATTGACGGCCACCTTGCCGGAGGTATCGGGGACCTGCTTGACGCAAACAATGATTTTCATAATCGCTTCCTCCTCCTCTTAGAGACCCATATTCGCGGAGATGACGATGCGCTGGACCTCGGACGTGCCCTCGTAAATCTCCGTGATCTTCGCGTCGCGCATCATGCGCTCCATGGGATAGTCCTTGGTGTAGCCGTAGCCGCCGAACATCT
>CAJUBX010000127.1 GCA_910585165.1 uncultured Oscillibacter sp.
CTTGACGATGCTCAGGGTGTTGCCGAAGGGCAGGACGGTGTTCACGTCCTTCTTGGTGATGTCGCCCGCGGCGATGGGGGCCCGGATGCCGCCGCCGTTGGTGACGGCCGCGTCCACCTGCTCGCCGTTCTTGGCCGCGCCCCAGACCAGGGCGTCGGTGATGAGGTCGCCAAGGTTGGTTTCCTGGGTGCGGTTGCCGGGGTCCTTGTCGCCGTTGAGGAGGACTTCGGTCTTGGCGAAGGCCGCGCCGTAGTCGTCGTCAATCTGCTTCTGGATGGCGGCGGCCCGGGCGGCGACGGCCTCGACCTCAGCCAGGCCCTCGGTGGCCACGCTCTGGGCGGAGATGTTCCCCTCGGGGTCGATGGTGACCACGCCGACGGCGGCCAGCTTGGTGCCGGTGGAGACGATGGGCTTGCCCTCGGCCACGGCCTGGACCTCTTCCAGGGTGGAGTGGGAATGTCCGTCGATGAAGACGTCGATGCCCTCCACAGCGTCCATCAGGTCGATGGAGCGGTTGCCCGTGGACTCGTCGTCAATGCCCAGATGCCCCAGGCACACGACATAGTCGCAGCCCTCGGCCTCCAGGGCCTTGACCTCGGCCTCGGCGATGGCGAACATGTCCTTGCCGGCGGGGAAGGTCACGCCCTGAATCTTGGCGGGGTGGGCCTTGGTGGCGGTTTCGGGAGTGCTCAGGCCGAAGACGCCGATCTTCTTGCCGTTATCGGCGGTGAAGACGGTGTGGGCGTTTTCCACCTTGCCGTCCACCAGCACGTTGGCGGCCACGATGGGGAACTTGGCATCCTTGGTGATCTCCTTGAAGTTGGCGTAGCCGTAATCGAACTCGTGGTTGCCGATGGTGGCCGCGTCATAGCCCGCCATGTTCATCAGCTCGATGGCGGTCTTGCCCTGGCTGACGGAGACGGTGGGGTCGCCCTGGATGTAGTCGCCCGCGTCCAGCAGCAGCGTGTACGCGCCCTTGGCGGCGTAATCGGCCTTCAGGGCCGCCGCCTTGGCGTACCCGGCGATGCCGCCGTGGACGTCGTTGGTGTGGAGGATGACGATCTGGCCCTCCAGGGGCTTGGCCGCTTCCTCCTCTGCGGCGCTGGCGGAGACGCTCAGGGAGAACATCATCACAAGGGCCAGCAGCAGGGACAGGAACTTTTTAGTCTGCATTCTTTTACCTCCTCATCTTTCCGGGGCGGACGGGGTCCGCCCTTCCTTCCATCATTATAACACAAATTTCCCAAATAGAAAGCGCAAACTTTCCCGGAGGGAAAATTTTTTTCCCGCTCCGGCGGCTGGAAATCCGGGCGGGCCTGTGCTATACTGGCCCCACAGACTATTTCGGAACGGAGGGAACCCATATGCGCACACTGTTCAAAGGCGGAAGCGTCGCCTCCGGCAGGGGCGTCCGGCGGGCGGACCTGCTGGTGGAGGGGGAGAAGGTGTCCGCCCTGGGCCGGGGACTCAAGGCGGAGGCCGACCGGATCATCGACGTTGGCGGCTGCGTGCTCTTTCCCGGCTTCATCGATGCCCACACCCACTTCGACCTGGAGGTGGCGGGCACCGTCACCGCCGACGGCTTCGCCTCGGGAAGCCGGGCGGCCCTCCGGGGGGGAACCACCACCGTCATCGACTTCGCCTGCCCGGACAAAGGGGAGTCCCTGGCCTCGGGCCTCGGGCGCTGGCGGGAGAAGGCCGGGGGGAAGACCTTTTGCGACTACGGCTTCCACATGACCATTGACGACTGGAGCGGGAGCGTCCGGCAAGAGCTCCCCGAAATGTTCGCCCAGGGCATTTCCTCCTTTAAAATGTACATGACCTACCCCGCCATGCTGCTGGGGGACGGGGACCTCTACCGGGCGCTGAAGGAGCTGACGGCCCTGGGGGGAATCTGCGGCGTCCACTGCGAAAACGCCGGGGTCATCGACGCCCTGATCGCGGAGAAGAAGGCCGCCGGGGAGCTCTCCCCCGCAAGCCACCCCCGGACCCGCCCGCCCTATCTGGAGGCGGAGGCCGTGGCCCGCCTTCTCCGCATCGCCCAGGCGGCCGGGGCCCCGGTGGTCATCGTCCACCTCACCAACGGCGAGGCCCTGGGCGAGGTGCTCCGGGCCCGGAAGCGGGGCCAGACGGTTTATGTGGAAACCTGCCCCCAGTACCTGGCCCTGGACGAGAGCCTCTATTTTCAGGAGAATTTCTCCGACGCAGCCCGCTATGTCTGCGCCCCGCCCCTGCGGGAGAAACGGGAGCAGGATATCCTCTGGAGGGCCCTGCGCCGGGGGGACATCCAGACCGTGTCCACGGACCACTGCGCCTTCACCCTGGAGCAGAAGGCCATGGGCCGGGAGGACTTTACGAGGATTCCCGGGGGCCTTCCCGGGGTGGAGGCCCGGGGAGAGCTGATGTGGTCCCTGGGCGTTGCGCGGCGGAGGATATCCGTGGCCCAGATGTGCCGCGTCCTCAGCGAGAACCCGGCCAGGCTCTACGGCCTCTTTCCCCGGAAGGGGACCCTCCAGCCCGGGGCCGACGCGGACATCGTGGTCTATGACCCCAGCGGGGGCCATATCCTCCGGGCGGAGGACTGCGAATCCGCCGCCGGATACACCCCCTACGAGGGCTTCGCCACCGACGGCGGCATCCGCCAGGTGTGGCTCCGGGGCCGTTTGGCGGCGGAGAGCGGGAACGTGCTGCTTTCCACGCCGGAGGGGAAATACATGGCCCGGGGAAAATGCGCGCTGTAAAAGAACACGGGGCGGCGGACGCGAAAGCGTCCGCCGCCTTTTGACTCAGTATCCGAAGATCATGTCCCGGCGGATCTCCGCCAGGGAGTGGGCCCCGCACATGGCCATGGCGTCGGCCAGCTCGGCTTTCAGCTTGTCCACGTAGACCTTGACTCCTTCGGCCCCTCCGCCGTAGACCATGTTCACGAAGGGACGGCCGATCAGCACCGCGTCCGCCCCCAGGGCCAGGGCCTTGAACACATCCAGCCCGGAGCGGATGCCGCCGTCCACCAGGACGGTCATCTTTCCGCCCACGGCGTCCGCGATGGCGGGCAGGACTTCCGCCGTGGCGGGACACTGGTCCAGCACCCGGCCGCCGTGGTTGGAGACCACGATGCCCGCCGCTCCCGCCTCCAGGGCCTTCTCCGCCCCCCGGACGGTCATAATTCCCTTGAGGATGAAGGGCGTCTCCCCCGCCATCTTCACGATTTCCCGCAGCTCCTCCACGGTTTTGCTGCCCGCCGGGGGCTGGAGGTTCTTGAGGAAGGGCAGGCCCGCCGCGTCGATGTCCATGGCGATGGCGATGGGGTTTGCCGCCTTCACCAGGGCCAGCTTCTCCCGGATGGTCTCCGCGTTCCAGGGCTTGATGGTGGGCACGCCCCGGCCCCCCTGCTTTTTCAGGACCTCCGCCGCAGACTGCATGACGGCGGGGTTGGTGCCGTCCCCGGTGAAGGCGGCGATTCCGGCCCCGGCGCAGGCGGGGACCAAGATGTCGTTGTAGGCAAGGTCGTCGTAGAGATCGCCGTAGTGAAGCTGCATGGCCCCCACGGGGGCGGCGAAGACGGGCAGGTCCGCCCTCTGTCCGAAGAGGGTGAAGGAGGTGTCCACGGGCTTGTTTTCGCAGATGGTGTCCATGTTGACGCACAGCTCCTGCCACTTCTGGTAGTTGCGGATGAAGCCGGTGCCGATCCCCTTGGCTCCGGGGCCGGGAATGGCGTTGCGGCAGCCCAGGCCGTTGCAGGTGGGGCAGGACTTGCAGTGGGGGCCGATGCGGCCGCGGGCATTTTGCAGGACTTCCTGATAGGTCATGTCGGGTTCCTCCAGATATGTAAAATTTTAACTGCGCTTACTCCGATTGTACAGGAGGCGGGGGAAAAAGGCAAGGGCGGAAGGCCCGGAAACGGGGCGGGCTTCAAAATTCCTTTAAGGCAACACCGCACAATACTCCAAAAAGTGAACCAGCCGGCCCCATGAGGCTGGCTGGTAAAGGAACTGTATCGTTAGCATGCCTGAGAGCAAACTAACTCAGGCCGACAGGCAGGGCCTGTCAGCCAGGATCAGGTTTGCAAGCGCAAACACCATGT
>CAJUBX010000128.1 GCA_910585165.1 uncultured Oscillibacter sp.
TGATCTCCCTGGCGGGCAACGCGCTGAACTTCGCGCTGAACCTGCTGGGCTGCTATGTCCACGACCTGCGGCTCCAGTGTCTGGAGTACTTCGGCAAGTTCTATGAGGACGGCGGCAAGCCCTTCAAGCCCCTGGCCATGGAGACCAAGTACGTGGATATCACGAAGTAAATAAATTTTAGGAGGAACACTACAATGCAAGACATGAATCAGTTGATTGAGATGCAGCAGGCTCTCACCTTCCTGGGCTCCATCGGCGGCCTGGCCCTGGCGCTGCTCGGCGCGGGCCTGGCGGCGGTCCTGCCTGGCATCGGCTCCGCCAAGGGCACCGGCATCGCCGGCGAGGCGGGCACCGGCCTTCTCTGCCAGGACCCCAGCAAGTTCGGTAAGGTCATGATTCTCCAGGTCATCCCCGGCACCCAGGGCCTGTACGGCCTGGTGGTGTGGTTCTTCGCCATCTTCTCCATGGGCCTGCTTGGCGGCGAGCTGCCCCAGATGAGCATCGCCCAGGGCATGCAGTACCTGTTCGCCTGCCTTCCCATGGCCCTTGGCGGCCTGTTCTCCGCCATTGCCCAGGGCCGCGTGGCCGCCGGCTCCATCAACATCCTGGCCAAGAAGCCCGACGACTGGTCCAAGGGCATGGTGCTCTGCATCACCGTGGAGTTCTACGCCATTTTGTCTCTGCTGGCTTCCATGCTGATGATCATCAACATTTCTTAACCGGCCCCGCAGAAAGGGGATTGAACCATGAACGGAATTGAAAGAATCACCCAGCGCATCGGCGCCGACGTCCAGGCGGAGATAGACCGCGTCCTGAGCGAGGCCCGGGCCGAGGCGGAGAAGATCGCCGCCCGGTACAAGGCCCAGGCGGAGGCCGAGGCGGCGGACCTGGACGCGAAGAACAAAAAGGCCGCCGCAGAGCGGGAGGAGCGCCTGGCCGGCACCGCCCAGATGGAGGCCCGGAAGGCCGCCCTGGCCGCCAAGCAGGAGATGGTGGAAAAGGCGTACGATCTGGCCCTCCGGAAGCTCTGCTCCCTGCCGGAGGAGAAGTACACCGCCGTGCTGGCGGAGCTGCTGGTCCGGGCGTCCTCCACCGGCAGGGAGGAGGTCATCTTCTCCGAAAAGGACCGGCAGAAGGCGGGCAGGGCCGCCGTGGAGAAGGCCAACAAGGACGGCGGGAAGAAGCTGACCCTCTCCGGCGAGACCCGCTCCATTCCCGGCGGCTTCATCCTCCGCTCCGAAAACGTGGAGGTCAACTGCGCGTTTGACACCCTGGTGCGCCTTCAGAAGGCGGAGACTGCGGGAGAAGTGGTGAAGAAGCTGTTCTCATAAAAGGAGGAAGTGTCTTGGCTAAAAAAATCAAAGACACCGATTACCTGGCGATCTCGGCCCGCATCAAGGCCATGGAGACCGGGCTCCTTAGCCGGGAACGGATGGAACAGGTGCTGGAGGCCCGCACGGACGAGGAGGCGGTGAAAATCCTCCAGGAGTGCGGCTATCCCGAGCTGGACGCCCGCAGCCCCGAGGCCATGGACGCCGCGCTGTCGGCGGCCCGGGAGGCCACTCTCTCCGACGTGCTGGACGGCGCGCCGGACCCCAGGTATATCGACATTTTCAAGCTGAAATACGACTATCACAACATCAAGGCCGTGCTGAAGGCCGCGGCCATGAACACGAGCCCCGACTCCATGCTGATGGATATGGGCCGGGTTCCGGCGGCGGAGCTGAAGGAGGCCGTCCTGGCGGGGCGGCTGGACGAACTGCCGGAGAGCCTGGCCGCCGCGGCGGCGGAGGCCCGGGAGACGCTGGACGCCACCCGGGACCCCCAGCTTTCCGACATTGTGCTGGACCGCTGGTGCTACCGGGAGATGGCGGACGTGGCGGAGGCCACGGGCAGCGCCTTTCTGGCGGGCTACGTGAAAATCCAGATTGACGCGGCGAACCTCCGCGCCCTGGTCCGCACGCTGCGGATGGGCAAGAGCGGGGAGTTTTTGAAAACCGTTTTGCTGGAGGGCGGAAGCATCGGCGCGGACGCCGTGGCCGCCGCCGGGAACTCCGGCGGCCTCCAGGAGCTTTACGGCCCCACGGCCCTCCAGGCTGCGGCGGAGGCGGGAGCGGAGGCCCTCCGGGGCGGGCCGCTGACGGACTTTGAAAAGCTCTGCGACGACGCGGTGGGGGAGTATCTGGCCGGGGCGCAGTTCGTGCCCTTCGGCGAGGCCCCGCTGCTGGGGTATCTGGCGGCCCGGGAGACGGAGTACACGAATATCCGCATCCTGCTGATGGGCCGCGGGGCGGGGCTGCCCGCCGGAGTCATCCGGTCCCGGCTGCGCCGCGGCTACGTGTAAGGCGGTGAAGACAATATGGCTATGACCTATCAGATCGCCGCCATCGGCGATTGGGAGTCCGTCATGGGCTTCCGGGCCCTGGGGCTGGACACCTACCCCGTCGCGGACGCGGCGGAGGCCAGGGAGAAGGTCCGGGAGCTGGCCAAGGGAAACTGCGCCGTGATTTACCTCACGGAGCAGCTGGCCCAGGGCATGGAGGACGTGCTGGCCCGCTATAAAGACGAGTTGCGGCCCGCCATCATCCTCATCCCCGGGCGGCAGGGGTCCCTGGGCATCGGCAGGAACAATATCCAGCGGGCGATTGAACGCGCCGTAGGCGCGGACATCCTTTGAGAAAGGTAGTGTGAAATATTGAGCGGCAAAGTTGTTAAAGTTTCCGGGCCGCTGGTGGTGGCCACGGGGCTGTCCAACGCCAACATGAGCGACGTGGTCCGCGTCGGCCCCCAGCGACTGATCGGCGAGATCCTGACCATGAAGGGCGACGCCGCCTCCATCCAGGTCTATGAGGAGACCTCGGGCCTGGGCCCCGGCGCGGTGGTGGAGACCACCGGCGCGCCCATGAGCGTGGAGCTGGGCCCCGGCATGATCGAGGGCATCTATGACGGCATCCAACGCCCCCTGGAGAAGATCGTGGAGAAGGTGGGCGCCAACATCACCCGCGGCGTGGAGGTCTCCCCCCTGGACCACGAGAAGAAGTGGGACTTCACCGCCACGGCGAAAGCCGGGGACAAGGTCACCGGCGGCGACATCATCGGCACCGTCCCTGAGACCCCGGTGGTGCTCCATAAGATCATGGTGCCCCCCAACCTGAAGGGCACCATCAAGAGCATTCAGAGCGGCAGCTTCAACGTAACGGAGACCGTGGCCGTCCTCACCACCGAGGACGGGAAGGACGTTCCCCTGACCATGGTCCAGAAGTGGCCCGTCCGTATCGGCCGGCCCTATGAGAAGAAGTACTCCCCCGAGCGGCCCCTGTGCTCCGGCCAGCGGATCATCGACACCATGTTCCCCATCGCCAAGGGCGGCACCGCCGCCGTTCCCGGCCCCTTCGGCTCCGGCAAGACCGTGGTCCAGCACCAGCTGGCCAAGTGGTCCGACGTGGACATCGTAGTCTACATCGGCTGCGGCGAGCGGGGCAACGAGATGACCGACGTTCTGCGGGAGTTCCCCGAGCTGAAGGACCCCCGCACCGGCGAGTCCCTGATGAAGCGGACGGTGCTGATCGCCAACACCTCCGATATGCCCGTGGCGGCCCGGGAGGCCAGCGTCTACACCGGCATCACCATCGCGGAGTACTTCCGGGACATGGGCTATGACGTGGCCGTCATCGCCGACTCCACCTCCCGCTGGGCCGAGGCCCTCCGCGAGATGTCCGGCCGTCTGGAGGAGATGCCCGGCGAAGAGGGCTACCCCGCCTACCTCTCTTCCCGTCTGGCCCAGTTCTACGAGCGGGCCGGCAGCGTGGAGTGCATCGGCTCCGACGAGCGCCGGGGCAGCCTGACCGCCGTGGGCGCGGTCTCCCCCCCGGGCGGCGACCTCTCCGAGCCCGTGTCCCAGGCCACCATGCGCATAGTCAAGGTCTTCTGGGCCCTGGACGCGTCTCTTGCCTACAAGCGCCACTTCCCCGCCATCAACTGGCTGAACTCCTACTCTTTGTACCTGGACACCCTGAAGCCCTGGTTTGACGAGAACTTCGGCGGGGACTTCATGAAGGACCGGGGCCGGGCCATGAGCATCC
>CAJUBX010000129.1 GCA_910585165.1 uncultured Oscillibacter sp.
TCCGACACCCCGGACCGGGTGGACGTGTTCGAGGAGATGATGCGGCCCTTCAACATCCTGGAGGTGGCCCGCACCGGGGTCATCGCCCTGCAAAAGGGCGGCGGAAAGATTTGAGGAGGTGTCTTTATGAGCTGCTTAGGAGGCTTTCGGGCCATTACCAAAGAGGCGCTGGACCGTCTCCGGGAGGTGCCCCGGGCGGACCGGGTGCCCGATTACCTGGACGAGGAGATGGAGCAGGAGGACCTCTATGACCTGGACAAGGCCTGGGACGCCATCCACCGCTGCCTCACCGGCGGGAGGCTGGAATACGGGAACGCCCCGGCCCCCGGCTGCTGGGTGATCTTAGGCGGCGAGGTCCTCCGGGGCGACCGGGAGGGGGAGGAGGACTACATCGTGGTCTGCAAATCCCCGGGGCAGGTCCGGCAGGTGTCCCAATTTCTGGAGGGCCTGACGGAGGAGGCGTTTCGGAAGCTCTATTTTGCCATCGATCCCGAGGCTTATGGGTTTGAGCTCAGCGGGGAGGATTTTGAATACACCTGGGGTTATCTGGCGGATTCTCTCCCCTTCTGGAAGAACGCGGCGGAGAAGGGGCTCTACGTCCTCTTTGACGTAGATCAATAAAAAAGCAGGAGGCAGTATGAAAATCAGAGCTACCGCAGCCATCATGGAGTGCCTTTTGGAGCAGGAGGTGGACACCGTCTTCGGCTATCCCGGCGGCACCATCCTGAATATCTATGACGAGCTGTACCGTTACAAGGATAAAATCCGTCACATTCTCACCGCCCACGAACAGGGGGCGGCCCACGCGGCGGACGGCTACGCCCGCTCCACCGGAAAGGTGGGCGTGTGCTTCGCAACGTCGGGCCCCGGCGCGACAAACCTGACCACCGGCATCGCCACGGCCTATCTCGACTCCTCTCCGGTGGTCTTCATCACCTGCAACGTCACCGAGGCCACCCTGGGCAAGGACGCCTTCCAGGAGGTGGACATCACCGGCATCGCCATGCCCATTACGAAAGCCACCTTCCTGGTGCGGGACCCCGCCGCCATCCCCGCCGTCATGCGCCAGGCCTTCGCCGTGGCCGCCAACGGGCGGCCGGGGCCGGTGCTCATCGACTTTATCAAGGACGTGACCTTCCCCGGCGTGGAGATCGAGTACGAGTTCGTTCCCTGGCGGGAGAACCGGGGCTGCGCCGGAATGCGGGAGCTGAACCGGGACCACGAGCTGAAAAAGCCCACGCCCAGCCAGGAGGATGTGGACATCCTTCTGGACATGATCGCAGGAGCCCAGCGGCCTTTTGTCATCTGCGGCGGCGGCGTGGTGCTGGGCCGGGCGGACCGGGAGTTCAAGGAGTTCGCCGAGAAGCTGGACGCGCCGGTGGCGATTTCCCTCATGGGCGGCGGCGGCTTTCCCGGAAGCCACCCCCTGACCACCGGCATGCTGGGCATGCACGGGTCCAGGGCCTCCAACACCGCCTGCAACGAGTGCGACCTGCTCATCGCCGTGGGCTGCCGCTTCTCCGACCGGGTGGCCCTGAATCCGGCCACCTTCGCCAGGCAGGCGAAGATTGTCCAAATCGACATCGACCGGGCGGAAATCGACAAAAACGTCCTGACGGACCACCACATCATCGGCTCCGCCCGGCGGGTGCTGGCCATGCTGAACGAGAAGCTGCCCCAGTACGACCACAGCGGATGGAAGGCCCGCATCCTTCCCCTCCGGGCCCCCTCCGTTGCCGGGGCCAGCGACCGCCTGACCCCCCAGCAGGTGCTGGAGACCATCCGGGTCCAGATGCCGCCGGACGCCATCGTCGCAACGGACGTGGGCCAGCATCAGATGTGGGCCGTCAAGTACCTCCACTTCCGCTATCCCGGGCAGCTGCTCACCTCCGGGGGCTTCGGCACCATGGGCTTCGGCCTGGGGGCCGCCATCGGGGCCCAGACCGCCCACCCGGACAAGCGGGTCCTGCACATCACCGGGGACGGGTGCTTCCGCATGAACTGCCATGAGCTGGCCACGGTGCAGCACTACGGCCTGCCCATCGTCTCCATCGTCTTCAACAACGGCACCCTGGGCATGGTCCGCCAGTGGCAGAACCTCATCTACGGCCAGCGCTACTCCGAAACCACCCTGGACCGGGGGCCGGACTTTGTAAAGCTGGCGGAGGCTTACGGCGTCCGGGGCTTTCGGGCGAAGACGGCGGCGGAGATGGAAAAGGCCCTGGCCCAGGCCCTGGCAGAACGGGAGAGCGCGGTCATCGACTGCTGCCTGGACATCGACGAGATGGTCCGGCCCATGGTGGCTTCCGGCTCCGAGATCACGGATTTCCTGCTGAGCGAAGGAGGAGAGTCATGAGAAAGCAATGGGACACGGAAAAGAAGCTCTACACCCTCTGCGTTTTGACGGAGGACACCCCCGGCATTTTGAGCCAGGTGGCCCGCCTCTTCTCCCGGAAGGGCTATAACATCGAGTCCATCGTCACCGGCTCCACGGACCGGCCCCACACCGCCCGCCTCTCCATCAACATCATTGCCGACGAGCTGGTGGTGAACCAGCTTGCCACCCAATGCCGGAGGATTCTGGGGGTCCAGGCGGTGAAGGTTCTGAACGAGGAAACCTGCGTCCGCCGGGAAATCGCCCTCATCAAGGTCCGGGCGGCGGACCATGGAACCCGGGACGAGATCATCCAGCTGGCCAACATCTTCCGGGGCCATATTATGGACGTGGACCGGGAGTCCCTGACGGTCTGGGTCTTCGGGACCCAGAGCAAAAACGCGGCGCTGATCCAGATGCTGGAGGATTTCGGCATCCTGGAAATCGCCACCACCGGTACTATCGCCATCGAAAGAGGGCGTAGCACGATATATGACGAGAGCAAATTGAAGGAGGAATATGAATATGGCAAGAATGTATTATGAGAAGGACTGCGACCTTGGAAAGCTGGACGGCAAGAAGATCGGCATCATCGGCTACGGCTCCCAGGGCCACGCCCACGCCCTGAACCTGAAGGAGTCCGGCTGCGACGTGTGCGTGGGCCTGCGCCAGGGATCCAAAAACTGGGCCAACGCCGAGGCGGCGGGCCTCAAGGTCCAGACCGTGGCGGGCACCGCCAAGTGGGCCGACATCGTCATGATTCTGGTGAACGACGAGGTGCAGGCGGCGGTCTATGAAAAGGATATCGCCCCCAACCTGGAGGCGGGAAACATGCTGATGTTCGCCCACGGCTTCAACATCCACTTCAAGCAGATTGTGCCTCCCGCCGGCGTGGACGTTTCCATGATCGCCCCCAAGGGCCCCGGCCACACCGTCCGCTCCACCTATGTTGCCGGCAAGGGCGTGCCCTGCCTGGTGGCCGTGGAGCAGAACGCCACGGGGAAGGCCCTGGACCTGGCCCTGGCCTATGCCGCGGGCATCGGCGGCGCCCGGGGCGGCGTGATGGAGACTACCTTCCAGGATGAGACGGAGACCGACCTCTTCGGCGAGCAGGCCGTCCTCTGCGGCGGCGTGGTGGAGCTGATGAAGCTGGGCTTCGAGACCCTGGTGGAGGCGGGCTACGCCCCGGAGAACGCCTACTTCGAGTGCATCCACGAGATGAAGCTCATCATCGACCTCATCAACAAGGGCGGCGTGGCCATGATGAACTACTCCATCTCCGACACGGCGGAGTACGGCGAGTACGTCTCCGGCCCCCGGATTCTCCCCTACGAGGAGACCAAGAAGAACATGAAGGCGGTTCTCACGGACATCCAGGACGGCGTGTTTGCCGGGAAGTGGATCGCCGAGAACAAGAACGGCCGGACCTTCTTCAACGCCAAGCGCCGCCAGCTGGCCCAGCACCAGATGGA
>CAJUBX010000130.1 GCA_910585165.1 uncultured Oscillibacter sp.
TCCCTTATTATCCCTCTTTCTCATTCCCTTGTCAAAGATTTTAAACAGGCTCTAAGGCGTTTGGAACAGGACCTTTCCGGCGAAAATGCCCCGAAAGCCGGCGCGGGACGGCCGCTTCCCCATCAGGGACCGGGAAACAGTCCCATCTCCCGCAGGTCCCCGTAGAACCTCCGGCTGAAAGCCTCCGCACCTGCCAGGTTCATATGGCTCATGTCCCGGTAAAAATCATACCGCCGGTCAAAATCCGGGTCCCGGGAGTAGTCCAGATATACCGCGCCGTACTCCCGGGCCAAATCCTCCATCAGCGCCTCCTGCACGACGAAATAGTCCGGGGAGAACTCTGCGAAGCAGTCGGTGTACTCCTTCAGATACGGCGGCGCGGCCAGCACCGCCTTCCAGCCCTTCTCCCGGCAGAGGGCCAGCATCTCCCGGTAGGCCTCCATCAGGGCGGGGTTCGGCTCCGGGAAATCCTGGACATAGGCGATTTGAAGCTCAAAGACATTGGGCTTGCGGTTCCGGGCCGACTCCGGCGTAATCTGATTGTAGCCGCTCTCCTCGTCGATGGTGGGCTCCAGGGGATCGTCCTCCAGAAAGGCGGCGAGGACATCCGCCGGGTCCTCCGTCAGCAGGGGGGAGAGGCGCTGGCGGAGGTACAGCCCCAGGTCCACGCCGGCGATGTTTTGCGGAGACAATACCCGGTAATACCGGGGCTGCTGTTCCTCAACCTGTTCCTCCGGCGGCACGTAAAAGGGAAAGATGGGGCTGACGGCAATGACCACCAGCGCGCCGGGACGGATATGGTCCTGGTATTCCCGCATCAGCCGCAGGTCGTACACGGAGGTTTGCAGGGACATGGAGAAATTGAACAGCGTGCTGCCCTCCGGTGGAAACTTGAAGTCCTCCCGCCCGTGGGACGCGCCGAACACGGCGATGTCGATGGTATCCGGCATGGAGCGGAAGATTTCCGTGCCGTCCTCCCGCTCGAAATTCCGGTAGGCGTTCGTCCGCTTATAGGCCTCTCCCCCGGCGTGCAGCAGTCCGGCCAGGACCAGGCACAGCAGGGCGCATTTAAAAAGCAGTCGTTTCATAATCCTTCCCCCTCCCCCTTAAAATTGAAAGTAGAGGAACGGCGTGGTGCCTTCCTTGGGAATCAGCACCAGCAGCAGCAGGAGGAAGGCGGTGTAAACAGGCCAGCGGACCCAAAGAGGCCGGGCGGAGAGCTTTTGAATGGCGTCTCCCCGCTCGTTGGCCAGGTCGAAGAGAAACAGCAGAAGCAGCGACAGCAGCACCGGCGCCAGCGTAAACGGGCCTGGGTCCAGGCTCTCCAGGGCGGCCCGGATATAGGAAAGGGGCCGCCGCCAGCCGGAAACGCTGTGGCGGATGACGTATAGGGCCTCCCCCATGGTTCCCGCCCGGAAAAAGACCAGGGAGAAGCAGCAAAGGCCGAAGGTCCAGAGCCGGGCGGCCAGTCCCCGGAGCATGGACAGCGGGCGGGGACGCTTCCCTTTCCCCTTGCGGCGGAACAGGGACTCCACGTTTAAGTAGAGGGCCTGCAAAAGCCCCCAGGTGACGAAGGTCCACCCCGCCCCGTGCCACAACCCGCTGAGGAAAAAGGTAACGGTGACGAACAGGGCCTTCTTCCAAGGGCCCTTCCGGTTGCCGCCCAGGGAGATGTAGACGTAATCGTGGAACCACTCCGTCAGGGAGATGTGGTTCCGCTTCCAGTACTCGGAGACGGAGGCGGAGAACAGGTACGGGGCCTTGAAGTTTACCATCAGGTCAATGCCCATGGTTTTGGCGCAGCCCCGGGCGATATCGGAATAGCCGCCGAAGTCGCAGTAAATCTGGAAGGCGAAGGCCGCCGTGGCAATCAGGAAGGCCCCGCCGGAATATTCCCCGGGGTTTTGATACACCGGGTCCACAAACAGCACTGCCAGCCGGTCGGCGATGACCAGCTTTTTGAAAAAGCCCCAGACCATCAGCTTCAGGCCCCAGGCGGCGTTGTCATAGGAGAAGCGGTGCTCCTGCTTGAGCTGGGGCAGGAGATTGGCCGCCGTCTCGATGGGCCCCGCCACCAGCTGGGGGAAGAAGGAGACGAACAGGGCGAAATTCACGAAGTCCCGCTCCGGCTCCAGCCTGCCCCGGTACACGTCGATGGTGTAGCTCAGGGTCTGGAAGGTGTAGAAGGAGATGCCCACCGGGAGGATGATGTTCAGCGCCGGGGCGGAGAAGGGAATGGACGCCGCCCGGCAGAGGGCGGTCAGGGTCTCGCCGAAGAAGTTGAAGTATTTGAAGAAGAAGAGCAGCCCCAGGTTCATAAAGAGGCTCACCGCCAGAAAGGCTCCGGCGGCCCGACGGTTTGTCCGGCACTTCCCGATGCCCAGGCCGCAGAGGTAATCAATGGCGGTGGAGAGGAGAATCAGGACGATAAACTCCGGCTTCCAGCACATGTAGAAGTAGTAGCTTGCAAAGAGGAGCATGTACTTGCGGAAGCGAAAGGGCAGGGCGTAATAAAGAAAAAAGACGCAGGGGAAAAAGAGCAGGAAACGAAATGAGTTGAACAGCAAGGCCGTGCGCCTCCTTTTTGGGAAAATCCGGCTTGTTTCCGCGTTCCGCAATAGTATATCCTTCCCGGGACGGCCTGTCAAGCGCCGCCGGTTTCAGGAGCGGGGAGATTTATTGAGGAAACGCGGGGCGGAAAACAGAGGCCGGCGACATAAAAGCGCAGGCGGACGGGAAAACCGGCACTGCGGGAAAATCCCGCCGCGAAGGCGCAGAAAAGCCGTCCCCCGGCGGGGCTTGCGCGTAGTATGGAAGCATGATATACTGGCGCTAAGCAAAGGGGGATGAATTATGGAATCTATTGAATACTTCTGGAAAGACCGCAAGCGCTTTTTCGGCATGCCCTTGTCGTTCACCCGGTATCGGCTCAGTGAGGACCGGCTGTTCTGCGAGACAGGTTTTCTCAATGTGAAGTCCGACGAGGTGCTGCTTTACCGGGTTCGGGACCTGCGGCTGACCATGAGCCTGTGGCAGCGCATATTCGGTGTGGGAACGGTGTGCGTTGTGTCTTCGGACAAGAGCATTCCGCATCTGGATTTAAAGAATGTAAAGGCTCCCCGGGCAGTAAAGGAACTGATTCACAAACATGTGGAGGCGGCAAAGGACAAGCGCCGCATGCGGGCAACCGAGCTGCTGGGGGGAGAGGACGGACCCGTTTGCCAGGAGTACGGCGAGGACGACGCAGACCCGGATATGGACGAGGACGGAATTTAGAGCCTATCCCGAAATTAGGCGTGCGCGGATTGCGCCGTCAGATTTTGGGTCAGACGAGGCGGTTTTCTGCTTACCGGACTGTCGCCCGACAAGGGAAACCAACGAAGTGTAACGCAAAATATGCAAACAAGCTGTGTGCGCCTAATTTTGGGACAGGCTCTTAGAAGCTGCGGAATTTCCGGCAAAAAAAGAGGGGCGGGCAAATGGCGCAGGGCCAGGCGCAGGACGGGGCGGACCGATGCCCGTCAACGTATCTTGGCACTCCATACACACGAATTTCACCGGCGCTTTCTTTTCTTACTTAGGGTCTACTCCGTAACCTCAAACCGCTTAGGGTGCAAGCAATATAGGAGAAAATATGGTAAGATAGGTGCAAGGGAAAAGACGAAAACAGAGGAAAAAGCTTGCACTTATGGGGGTGGAGAAGATGTACAAGGATAGCCGTCAGCTGCGGGTCGAGGATTTTGTGTTTCCG
>CAJUBX010000131.1 GCA_910585165.1 uncultured Oscillibacter sp.
GGAGGTGGAGCGGGAGAAGTCTGCCAGGGCCTGGGGCAGCGTGGCCTCCAGCTCGGCAAGGTCGATGACGGACAGGGTGGTCAGCTGGCCCCGGCACTTCTGGGCGCAGGTGTCCACGAAGCTGTCCACGATCTGCCGCCCCAGCTCCACGGTGGGCATGGAGGGATTTTTCCCCAGAGCGGTGAGCCAGCCGGTGTAGTACCAGCCCACGCCGGGCTCCGTCTCCTCGGAGGCGACAAGATAGTCGGCGTGCTCCGCCAACATCAGGGCGGTCTCCGCCGTGGCCATCAGGCAGGCGTCGAAGCCCACGAAGTCGAATTTCACCCCGGCGGCCGTCAGCGCCTGGTCCACGCCGGAGAGGCTCATGGACCCGGAGGAGGCGAACTTCTCGTCGTAGCCGTAGCCACTGACGGAGCCGCCGCCATGGTCCCAGAGAATGAGGCCGTACCGGCTGGCGGGGAAGTTCTTCTCACACCAGCGGATATAGCCGGAAAGTACGGAGGGGTCCGTCATGGACACGGCGCCCAGGTCCTTTTCCAGGCAAAGCAGTTTGCCTCCCTTCACCTGCCAGATCTGGTTGGTTTTGCTGCTGACCTGGTTGTTCCGCCAGCCGGAGCAGCCGCCGGTATAGACCAGAAGGTTCACATTTTCCCCCAGGTCCGCCGCCAGCATCTCCTGGAGGTCGGCGGTGCCCATGCCGCTGCGGGACTCCAGGTCCGTGCCGCACATATAGACCATAAGGGTGACGGCGTCCCGGCCGCCGCCCAGGAGCTGAGTGTACTTTTCCCGGGCCCCCGGGGCCACGGTCTCGTCCAGCCGCCCGGTGTTGGCCTGCCCCTCCCAGCCGCCGGAGACGCTGCCGCCCCCCAGGCTGGCCAGCAGGGCGCTGAGGTCCTCGCCGCCGGCCTGGCCGGAGGAAGAGCCGCTTTGGCTGGCGGGAGCGATGAATCCGCCGCCCTGCCCGCCGCCCAGCAGGGCCCCCAGGCCCCCTCCGCCGCCCAGCAGCAGCACCGCCAGCAGGACAATGATTTTCATCATTCCGCCGCCGGAGCGCGTTCCTCCTCCGCCGCTGCGGGAGCCGGACCCGCCGCTTTGGCCGCCGCCCAGGCCTGCGCCCACCGGGCCGCCGCCCAGGCCGGAGCCCCGCTTCTCCACCGTTTTCGCCGGGCCTGTGACGTGCTTTTCCCGGCCTCTGGGCCTATCCATAAAGAGTCACTTCCTTTGTATTGGTTTTCCGGCAGAAAGCCGGAAGCATAAACTGCCTCCCCATTATACAGAGGAACCGGCGGAAAAACAATCCTGAAATTGCGGGTTTTGTCTTGGCATCCGGGAAAATCTATGATACAATCGGTGCAAAACACCCCCCGGCGGCAAGAAAGGAGATGGGCTGATGGAGGATTACTCCTTTTCCGTCTTCCCCAACGAGAACTTCCTGGACCTGCGGCTCTATCAATACGGCTGGGAGCAGTGTGCTCCTCTGCACTCCTTCGGCCCTTACGTACGCAACCACTATCTGTTTCATTATGTCATCTCCGGCCGGGGCCATCTGGACTCCACCGACGCCTCCGGCGCCCGCCGGGACTATGACCTGGGGCTGGACCAGGGTTTTTTAATCCTCCCCGGCCAGGTCAGCACCTACGTGGCCGACAAGGACCAGCCCTGGAAATACGTCTGGCTGGAGTTTGACGGTCTCCGGGTTTCGGAGTTTGTGGAGAGCGCCGGGCTGGATCTCTCCCAGGCGGTCTATCGCCCGCAGAGCCCCGCCCAAGGTCAGAAGGTCCGGGATATCATGCTTTACATGGCGGAACACTCCGACGCGTCCCCCCTTCATTTGACGGGCATGCTCTTTTTGTTCCTGGACGCGCTGATTCAGACCTCCTCCACCCGCCGGGCCCTCCGGGGCGTTCAGCTCAAGGACTTCTACATTCAGGAGGCCATCAACTATATGGAGCAAAACTACCAGCGGGAGCTCAGCGTGGAGGAGCTGGCGGACGTGTGCAAGCTGAACCGGAGCTATTTCAGCAAGCTGTTCAAAGACAGCATGGGCTGCCCGCCCCAGGAGTTTTTAATCCGCCTGCGGCTGGCCAAGGCCGCCGATTTGATGAAGGGGACCCGGCGGTCCATCGGGGACATCGCTGCCCGCTGCGGATATCCCAACCAGCTTCATTTCTCCCGGGCCTTCAAAAAGCGCTACGGCGTTTCTCCCCGGGAGTGGCGGCTGGAGCACCAAATCCGCCAGACCAAACAGATAAAAAAGTGACCGCTCTTACTGCGCCGTCTCTTGACACAGGGGCGGCGCTGTGCTATACTTGTATAGTTTTTAAAAGAACAGTTAAAAAAAGAACAAAGGAGGCCGGGTACATGATCACCATCGCCCAGCTGACCCGCCTTCCCCGGAGGTTCGGGAAATATTATGACCGGCAGTTTCTCCCCCTGCTGGAGCGGACGGGGCTCTCCATGCGGGAGATTCACGTCCTCCTCTTTCTGGCAAACCACCCCGGCCAGGACACCGCCCGGGACGTGACGGAGTTCCGGGGCCTGGCGAAATCCCAGGTTTCCCAGGCGGTGGAGGTTTTGGCGGGCCGGGGTCTTCTGGCCCGGCGGGCCGACGGGGAGGACCGCAGGGTCATCCACCTGGAAATTACCGGAGAGGGCGTTCCCCTGGCCCGGGAAGCCCAGGCCGTCCAGGCCGCCTGCGGGCGGCGGCTGCTGGCGGGACTGGCGGAGGAGGAACAGACGGTATTCCTGAATCTGCTGGAGCGGGTGCTGCGGGAGATGGAGGAACTGTCCATTGAAAAGGAGTGCGGATATGAACCGTAAAAGCGTAGACCTTGGCAGCGGGAAGGTGAGCAGGCTGCTGTTCTCCCTGGCTCTGCCCACGATTACCTCCCAGATTGTCAACATGCTCTATAATCTGGTGGACCGGGTCTACATCGGCCACATGAAGCCCGTGGACACCGTGGGGGCCCTGGCCCTCACCGGCGTGGGGGTCTGTCTGCCCATCATTATGATTATCTCAGCCTTTGCGGCGCTGGTGGGCATGGGCGGCGCGCCCCGGGCCTCTATTCAGGAAGGGCGGGGGGACCTGGAGGGCTCCCAGAAAATTATGGGCAGCAGCTTCACCCTCCTGGTGATTGCCGCCATCGTGCTGACGGCGGTGTTCCGAGGCTTTGCCGAGCCCCTGCTTTTGACCTTCGGAGCCAGCCCGGACACCATCGGCTATGCCCTGGACTACATGGAGATTTACTCCCTGGGCACCCTTTTCGTCCAGGTGACCCTGGGTATGAACGCCTACATCACCGCCCAGGGCTTCACCACCGTCAGCATGAAAACCGTTCTCATCGGCGCGGGACTGAACACGCTGCTGGACCCTGTGTTCATCTTTGGGTTCGGCATGGGCGTCCGGGGGGCGGCCCTGGCCACCATTCTCTCCCAGGCGGTCTCCGCCGCATGGGTGCTCCGCTTCCTTACCGGAAGCGGCTCCAAATGGCGGCTGCGGCGGGAATACCTGTGGCCAGACCCCAAAGTCTTTCTGCCCAGCCTGGCTCTGGGGCTGTCTCCTTTTATCATGCAGTCCACGGAGAGCCTCATCGCCGTTTGCTTCAACTCCTCCCTGCTGAAATACGGCGGAGACGTGGCGGTGGGTGCCATGACGGTACTGACCAGCATGATGCAGTTCGCCATGATGCCCCTCCAGGGCCTGAGCCAGGGGGCCCAGCCCAT
>CAJUBX010000132.1 GCA_910585165.1 uncultured Oscillibacter sp.
AGATACCGGACCCGGACCCGCCCGGGGCGGCGGGCGCAGCGGGAGAACTCCGCCACCAGCAAATCCGCCAGGGAGGACAAAATGGCGGCGGGGAACATCAAAACCGGGAAGACCATGCCGTGGAGCACGCCGTAATCCGCCATGGCGTTGACCGTTCCGGCGAAGAGGGCCAGGCGGCGGGGAATGATGAGGTTTTCCACCGTGCCCAGCCCCGCCCGGAGATCGTCCGCCAGCCCCACGGGAAGGCCCATCCGGGCAACCCGCCGCCACGGGGGCCGGTCCTCCCGGCCTGAGGGGCTTCCCTCCTGCCGGAGGGCCCACAGGGCCCCCAGGGACAGCGCCCCGGCGGCGGAGGACCCCAGGGCCACCGACAGGCAGGCCCGCCCCGGGTCCCCTCCCGCCCAGCGGGAGAGGAGGGCGAAGGTGGCGGCGATGGCGCAGCCCTGCTCCCAAAATTCCACCGCCACCAGGGTCCGCAGCCGCCCGGCGGCGGTATAGAGGCCCGTCATCACGCCGCCCAGGCAGCTTACCGGCAGGAACAGGGCAAAGGCCCGGAGGGCGGCCTCCGCCGCCCCGTCCCCGATCCACCCTCCGGCGATGCGGGGGGCGAGGAGCCACAGCCCCGCCGCCGCAGGCAGGGCAAAAAGAAGGCAGTACCAGATACAGCCGGACAGGGCCGGGCGGACGCTCCGCCGCCGCCCCAGGGCCTCGGCGGAGAGGTAGAGGGCGCAGGTCCTGGCCCCGGCGGAGCCCAGGGTGAAGGCCAGAGCCCGCACGGAGAGGACCAGCTGCAAAAGGCCCACCCCGGCGGCCCCCATCCGGCCGGAGAGGTAAACCTGAAAGCTCATGCCCGCCAGCCGGAGCAGAAGATTCGCCCCGGTGAGCAGCAGAGCGCCGTAAAACATGGAGCTTCCCTTTTTCAAAACAACACCCCCGCCCTACACTATATGGACGGGGCGGGGCGGGTAGGACAAAAAGGCGGGCCCCGGGTTGAAGCGGCGGGGGATGCGTGGTAAAATAAAAATATTGACTTTGAGGAGGAAGGAACTGTGAGACAGTATATCGTGGACGCTTTTGCGGAGGAGCTGTTTACCGGAAACCCGGCGGCGGTCCTTCCTTGCAAGCGGATGCCGGATTCGGCGCTGATGCAGAGCATCGCCATAGAGAACAACTATTCGGAGACCGCTTTCGTGGTCAGAACCGGGACAGGGGCTTACAGCCTGAGGTGGTTCACCCCCAGCGGGGAGATTGATCTCTGCGGGCACGCCACCCTGGCGTCGGCGTACATTGCCGGCGAATTTATGGACCCAGGCGTTTTGGAAATGCGGTTCCAAACCCTGAGCGGGGAACTGCGGGCCACGCGGGACGGAGATTGGATCACCCTGGATTTTCCCGTTGGAAAAACCAAGCCCGTCCCGGTGACGGAAGCCATGCTGGCGGCCACGGACGGCCTGGCCCGAGAGGCGTACTTTGACGGCGGGGACCTGGTGCTCGTTGTGGAAAGCGAGGAGGCGCTGGCCCGGTTTGTTCCCAACGATGATCTGATTTTGCGCCTGGAGGGCGTAGAGACCGGGCTGGGGCTGATCCTGACCGCCCCTTCCGCCAAATACGATTTCGTGTCCAGGTACTTCTACCCCTGTTCCTACCCCAGAACGGGCGTGATGGAGGACCCCGTAACCGGGCGGGCTCACACGTTCATGGCCCCTGTCTGGGCGGAAAAGCTGGGGAAAACCCGCATGACGGCCCGGCAGATTTCCCGGCGGGGCGGCGTGGTGTCTGTCCGGCTGGCGGGAGACCGGGTTTTCCTGGGCGGAAAGGTCCGCCTGTTTATGGAGGGGGAAATTCCCTTTGATTTGTGAGGGGCTTCCGCCTGTTCCGGGGACCCCGCTTCCCGTGAAATGAAATTTGCAAAGGAGAACAAGCCGTATGAACATCGCCGTCATCGCCGGGACTCCGGTGGATACCCAAATGGGTGTGGAGCTGGTAAAAAGCAGAGGGGCGGAGGCCCTGGGCTTCCCCGTCTCGCAGACGCCGGGGGAGCAGACCGCCCTCCAGACGGGTCCCCGGCCCGCCCGGGAGGCCGCCGTGGGGGCCATCCTGGATGAAATCAAGGCCCGGGGCATGGAGCGGGTGTTGCTCTACTGCAACTCCCTCAGCGCCTCCGTGGACGCCCGCGCCCTGGCAGACGCCCGGGGACTTCGCATCTGGACGCCCATGGACGTGTACGGGGAAATCGCCGGGCAATACCGCCGGGTAGGCGTGCTGGCCGCCAACTGCCAGGGGGCCGCCGGGGTGGAGCGGGCCATGGTGAACGCCTCGCCGGGGATTCTGGTCCTGGGCGCGGCCAACCTGGCGCTGGTCCAGGGCGTGGAGGCGGGAACGCCGCCGGAGGCCCTGGCGGAGGACTGCGGCCTGGGGGAGGTCCTCCGGTTTTTCGAGCGGAACGGGGCGGAGGCGGCGGTGCTGGGCTGCACCCACTTCCCCTATATAAAGGAGGCGCTGCAAAGGCGGACGGCCCTGCCCGTCCTGGACCCGGCGGAGCGGCTGGCGGAGCTGTCGCTGTCCCCCTGAGCCGGGCCGCCCCGGGCCGTCCCTCCGGGGACGCGGAGGGGCGGCGTTTTGCGCATGGGAGACGAAGAACCGGACCGTAAGAGCCTGTTTAAAATCTATCAAAATGCCGTCTCAGTCCATCTTTTTCCGCTGGGACTGCGTTGATTTGACTTGAAATCCGTCAGGATTCCTGCGTCAAATCGCCTTGCCCAGCAAAAAAATCTGAGCTGATCCGGCATTCCGCCAGATATTAAACAGGCTCTAAAGCGTTCGCAGGAAAAGGCAAAATTTCCAGAAAAAATGACGTTCACAGACTGGACATTTTTCCGAGAAGGGTGTACAATGCAAGGAAGTATGTGATAGTCTGTCCAGGCAGGTCAGCCGTCCCGATGGTGGGGACCGTCTTTCCGTCCGCGCCCGGGCCGCTGTCAGGAGTAAAAAATGAGGTGAAATAATGGCACAAGCGTTCTTCGGCGGCGTTCATCCCCACGACATGAAAGCCGCGACCAATGAAAAGGCCATCGAACAGCTGCCCGCTCCGGCACAGGTGGTCATTCCCATGTCCCAGCATTTCGGCGCGCCATGCACCCCCCTGGTGAAGGCCGGCGACCATGTGAAGGTGGGCCAGAAGATCGGCGAGTTCCGGGGCTTAGGCGCCCCCATTCACGCCAGCGTCTCCGGCACCGTCAAGGCGGTGGAGCCCCGGCCCTATTCCATGGGCGGAAACGTCATGTCCGTGGTCATCGACAACGACGGCCAGGACGAGATCAGCGAGGAGGTGCAGGCCCCCGCCAATCCCGACGCGCTGAGCGTTGAGGAGATGGTGGAGATCGTGAAAAACGCCGGCATCGTCGGCATGGGCGGCGCCACCTTCCCCACCCACGTGAAGATTTCCGGCGGCATCGGGAAAGTGGACACGGTGATTATCAACGGCGCGGAGTGCGAGCCCTACATCACCGGCGACCACCGGGCCATGCTGGAGCGCTCCGAGGAGATCATCGGCGGCGCGACATACCTGGCCAAGATGTTCGGCGTGGAAAAGGTCGTCATCGGCGTGGAGGTCAACAAGCAAAACGGCATCGACCAGCTGAACAAGACCATCGCCGAAAAGCACGCCCCCGTGGTGGTGGAGGGCCTTCGCTGCCGCTACCCCCAGGGCGG
>CAJUBX010000133.1 GCA_910585165.1 uncultured Oscillibacter sp.
CCCCCCATGGGGGTCTGGGTCCGGTCCAGCACCCAGAGGAGGCTGCCCTTCTTCTCCTTGCCCCGCATGGTGGCCGTCAGCTCCAGGTTCCGCCTGGCGGCCAGGTCCAGCTCCATGAACCGGCCCTGCTCGTAGTAATCCAGGTCGTTGATGTAGGAGAGGTCCGTCTTCTGGGTCTCGTATAAGTAGCTCAAAAGACCCCCCAGGGCCCTGGCCGCCGCCGGGACGGCGGCGGGAAGGCGGGACCAGGCCTCCTCCCCGAACTGCTTTTTGATGCTCCGCTCCGCCTCCGGCAGGAGGAAGCGCTCCTCCCCGGCCCTTTCCACCCGGCAGCGGAACTTCTCCCCCAGGGCGGCGGCCAGGGCTTCCTCGGAGCGGGCCTGTTCGTTCACCACCGCCTCGGCGGGGGAGAAGCGGCCCAGCTCGTTTACAACATGCTCCGCCCAATCCCTCCCGGCAAAGGAGGTGAGATGGGCCCGGCCGGTGGTGATGTCGCAGAAGGCGATTCCGGCGGAGGGACCGTCGGCGCAGACGGCGCAGATGAAGTTGCTGGCCTTTTCCTCCAGGCAGGCCGCGTCGGTAACGGTGCCCGGGGTGACCACCCGGATGATGTCCCGCTTCACCAGGCCCTTGGCGGCGGCGGGGTCCTCCATCTGCTCGCAGATGGCCACCTTATAGCCCTTGGCAATCAGCCGGGCGATATAGTTCTCGCTGGCGTGGTAGGGGATGCCGCACATGGGGACTTGTTCTCCCTCGGGCTTTGCGTGCTTGCCCTTGTCCCGGCTGGTGAGGGTCAGATCCAGCTCCCGGGAGGCAAGCTTGGCGTCCTCGGCGAACATCTCGTAAAAATCGCCCAGGCGGAAAAACAGGATGGAGTCCGGGTTCTGCTTCTTAATCTCCAGGTACTGCTTCATCATGGGGGTCAGCTCTGCCATGGGGGCCTCCTTGTCTCTCTCTAAATCACAGCCGGGGAACGCGTCCCGGTCTCAAAGCTCCGCCGACGCGCCGCAGTCCATAGGCCGCAGCCGGTCCCCCAGAGCCTCCTTCAGCCGGGCGTACGCCCAGTCCCCGGTGCAGTGTCCGGTATAGTATACGGTATTTTCCTTCACAAGCTCCTCCGCCGTGGCGGCGGCCAGCGCCTCGGATTTTGGGTCCTCCGGGTCCAGCTCAAAGAGGTGGAAACCGCCGAACACCACGTCGGGGGCCCGGCCCAGGTGGCGCTTCGCCGCCCGGAGGATGTTCACAATCCCCAAGTGCCCGCAGCCCGCCAGCAGGGCGGCCTTTCCCCCCTCCTCCACCAGCAGGTGCTGCTCGTGGATAAAGCGGTCGGGGCAAAAGCCCTTCCCGGTGCGCTCCTGGAGCTTGGGGGCCGCCGCCCGGAGGGAGGGGTCGTCCTCCACGCCGGAAAAGAGCAGCAGCCCCTTGTCCAGCGCCTTGCACTCCCCGGTAAACGCCAGCCGCTCCGAGAGCATGGCCGTCTTCCTGGGCAGGCCGATGTAGCGGGGCTCCTGCCCCGCCGGAGCGGCGAAATAAGCCCCCAGGGCCTCCCGGCGGAGGTAGATTTTCGCCCTGTGGTTGACCTCGCAGAAGGCCGCCAGCCCGCCGCCGTGGTCGGAGTGTCCGTGGGACAGCACGGCGGTGTCCACGGCGGAAAGGTCGATTCCAAGCGCCTGGGCGTTTGCCAGGAACGTGTCGTCGGGCCCCATGTCGAACAGGACCTTGTGCCCGGCGGTTTCCACATAGAGGGAAAGCCCCCGGGCGGCGGCGAGGCCCGGACGGCAGGCAGTGTTTTCCAGCAGCGTGACAATTTTCATCGGGAGGACCTCCTCATTCGTATGCAGCCGCCCCCGGACAACCGGGGCGGCGTTCCGCTTCCATTATACCATATTTGTCAATAACTTCCATCTTTTTTTATGGCCTTCCGGAAGCCCCGCCCCGTTTCACTCCGGCCGCTCCCGGCAGACCAGCTCGTCCAGGGAGATGCCGTAAAAATCCGCCAGGGCAACGAGGGCCGTCATTTTCGGTTCCCGCAGGCCATATTCGTAATTTTGATAGGCGCGGTAGCTCATGCCCGCCCCTTTGGCCGCTTGAAGCTGTGTTAAGTGCGCCCCGGTCCGCAGGGCCACGAGCTTTTCACAGAAGGTCATAATTATTCTTCCTCTTGACACGTTCGTTTGGGTATGATATGATATCGGAAAGCACTCCCGAATATGCGTGTTTTCTGTTTCGTTTAGGAGGTCCTGCTGATGGACGATTACCTGCAATGCCTGTTTGAGCATATTTCCGAGCGTTTATTTCTGGATGCCCGGATCGATCTTTTGGACTACGACCGCTGGAACGAGCGCCGGGACACGGCGTGGAGCGCCCTGAAACAGGCCCTGACCCATGAGCAGCTGGCGCTGGTGGAGGAGTACCAGTCGGCCTGCAACGGAAAGCAACATCTGGAGGACCAGCTGCTGTTTCAGGCCGCCGTGGACCTGGGCCGCCGGATGGCCCGGCCTTAAGGAAGCGCTGATGAAATCCCCACGCGCATCTTTACGCCATAAATTTCCCCTGGGCTGCGTCAGAAAACTTTGAAATCCGTCAGGATTCCTGCGGTTTTCTTCCTCGCCAGATGAAAATTTCTGGCACAAATCTGCACATGTTGATTTCACCGGCGCTTCCTTAAACCGGCTCCCCGTACAGCGCCCAGGTGTTGCTCCCGGTGATTTTAACGTCCAGGAAGCGGCCTGTCAGGGACTTGTCCCCCTTGAGCCGCACCAGGCGGTTCCCCTCCGTCCGGGAGGAGAGGGGGTATTCCTCATCGCCGCTCTCGCCGTCCGCCAGCACCCGGACCGTCTTTCCAACGTATCCGGCGTGTATCCGGGCGGAGCGGGCGTTCTGTACCTCCAGCAAACGGTCGAACCACTTCTGCTTTTCCTCCCGGGAGGCGGGGTCCGGCAGCTCTGCCGCCTTCGTCCCCGGCCGGGGGGAGTAGATAAAGGTGAACAGCGCGTCGAAGCCCACCTTTTCCACCAGGGACACGGTGTCCATGGCCTCGGCCTCCGTCTCCCCGGGGAAGCCGATGATCACGTCGCTGGTCACCACCAGCCCCGGCATGACGGACCGGGCATAGCGGATGAGCTCCAGGTATTTCTCCCGGGTGTAGCGGCGGTTCATCTCCGCCAGCACCCAGTTGTTTCCGGACTGGAAGGGGAGGTGGAGCTGCTTGGCCACGTGGGGGCTTTTCGCCATCACGTCGAAAAGCCGGGGCCCCGCGTCCTTGGGGTGGCTGGACATGAAGCGGATCCAGTAGTCCCCGGGAATTTTGTCAATTTCCTCCAGCAGGTCCGGGAAGCGGCAGTCCCCCTCCAGGTCGTTTCCGTAGGAGTTCACGTTCTGGCCCAGCAGGGTGATGTCCTTGTACCCGGCCTCCACCAGCTCCCGGACCTCCGCCAGCACGGCTTCCGGGTCCCGGCTCCGCTCCCGCCCCCGGACGTAGGGCACGATGCAGTAGGAGCAGAAGTTGTTGCACCCGTACATGA
>CAJUBX010000134.1 GCA_910585165.1 uncultured Oscillibacter sp.
TCCTATATTGCTTGCACCCTAAGCGGTTTGAGGTTGCGGAGTAGACCCTAAATATCGGTGTACGCCTTCTAGCGGGCTGTGGAGGACGGCGCGACCGTGCCGTTGTACTATGAAAACCGTGGTGAAAAAATTCTGGATCATCCAGAAAAGCTACGAGGATATGGCGACAGGTCTGTTGTCCGAGGAACGCTTTGCCACTCTCTCAATGGCTTACGAAACCGAGCAGCGGGAACTCAAAGTTAAAATCCCGGAGCTGGAAACTGTACTGGACTCTGCCAGTGACAAGGCCGATGATTTGCAGAAGTTCATCGACAGGGCCAAGCGGATTACCCGCCTGACCGAACTCACCCCGGAAATCGTCCATGAGTTCATTGAGAAGATCGTGGTGTCCAAGCCGGAGAAAGTGGACGGGAAGCGCCGCCAGCGAGTGGACATTTACTACAACACCATCGGTCTGTGGTATGCCCCGGAGCCGGAGGAAATGGAGCGGCTTTTCCAGGAGTACCTTGCCGGAAAACGGCAAAAGACGGCGTAGCCCTTGCATCGCAATACTTTTGTCCAATAAAATTTCACTTTAAGATAGTCCAAGGGTGACACTTCCTTATGAAGTGTCACCCTTAGCTGGGCTTTTTCGACAGTCTGAGGGCCTGGCTTACCGCCAGGCCCTGCGGCGCGTCAAAGCGCGCTTTTGTTTTTCTTTAAGAATAGGGGATAAACTGGATATTTGCGTCCACATTGCCCCCGATGCCGGCGATGGAGCACTTGCTGGAAAACTGCCAGTAATCCGGCTGGTAGTAGAGGGTGGGGCAGAGCTTTTCCGAGCTCTCGCTCTTGTACTCGGGATACCAGCAGAGATAAGGCGCAATGGCCCCTTGGTCATATTTCAGATAGCTGACGTAGGACCCGGCGTAAATCATCGGCGTATAGCCCGCCTCCTGAATGCGCCGGCAGAAGGCGACGGCGCAGGCGGTGGCCATCTCCGGCGTGGTGCCGTAGACCCGGTAGCTGGAGTCATGCATCTCCCAGTCGTAGGCCACAGGCCCGTCGATGTCCAGGCCCTGAAGACACTGAATCACGAAATCCGCTTCCTCAATGGCCTCCTCCACGGTAATGGCCTGGGCAAAGAAGTACACCCCGGTTTCAATTCCCGCGTCCATGGCGCCCTGAATGTTCTGGCGGTAGAAAGCGTCCTCAGAGATTTTGCCGGAGGAATAGCCCCGCAGGCCGATGCGGACCATGGCGAACTCCACGCCGTCGTCCCGGACGGCGTACCAGTCAATGGTCTCGTTTTCGCTGGCCCGGTTTTGATAAGCGGAAACGTCGATGCCGAAGCGGGTATGGAATTGGCCTCCGGTGTAGGCCAGCCGGTCTCCGGACCAGACAAAGTCGCCGGGGGAGAGCCGGCTGCGCTCGGTGTCCGCGTAGACGGGAATCTGCCGGTTATCGTACTCGATGGTTTCTCCGCTGAGCGTGCCGGGCGTGTAAACCTCGCCGGGCTGGATGCCGGGAACGGGGGGCTGTTCCGGGTCGGAGGGAACGCTGGGGTCCGCCGGGGAAGGTTCCACCACGATGCCCCAGTTGAAATCTTCCCCGAAGTCTGGAGTCTCCGGTTCCGCAGGGGAGGCGGGCGGTTCCGACGGGACCTCCGGCAAAATGGAGGGACCCTCCGCAGGACGGATGATTTGAGGTTCAATGGAACTGAAATTGCGGATTTCCCCGGAGACCGTCACGTTGTCCAAGGTAACGGGCCCGGCAACGCCGGGGGCGATGAGCAAATCCCCGGAGACGGTCATGTCGGACAGCGCCGCGCCTCCGGCGGCGTTGATAAGTAAGGTTCCTTCCACATGATTGGAATAGCTCCCGCTGGTTTGAACCAGCGCTTGAATCATGTTGTTCAGAAGGTTTACCAGCTCCGCCCGGGTCAAAGGCTCCGTGGGACGGAGGCTGCCGTCCGCCGCATCGGTGATCCAGCCCCGGGCGGCGAACTCCGCGATGTAGGGCCGGGCATAGTTCGCCACGCCGGCCTCGTCGCGGTAGTCTAGGGGGCCGTCGGTTCCGCCTAGGCGGAAGGCCCGGGCCACCATGGTCATGGCCTGCTGGCGGGTGATGCTGTCGGCCGGAAGGGCCTTGCCGCCGCTGCCAAAGTATACCCCGGCGGCGTTGAGCTTTAAGATGGAGTCCTCCCAGCGGCTGCCTCCTGTGTCGGAAAAGGTCCCGGCGGGAGAGGCGGAGGGGAATTGGAGGAAGCGGTCCAGAATTCCGGCGAAAGCTCCCCGGGTGATGGACGCGTCGGGCCGGAAGGAGCCGTCGCCGTAGCCCTGGAGGATGCCGTACTCCTGGCTCCATTTGTTGACGGCGGCCTCCGCCCAGTGGCCTTCGGTGTCGGTAAAAGCCATGGCGGGGGTGAGGAGCAGCGCCCCGGCCAAGAGGCCGGAGAGGATGCGCTGGGGCAGTCGAATAAGACGCATAGCAGGTTCCTTTCGTCGGTTCTTGTCGAATTGGCATGTAAAAAAAGTCCGCCGCCCGCCGGGGCTGCGGCAGGGTCCTGGTTGATAATGGCCTATTATATAGGAAATCCCCTCTTTGGTCAATATTCTGCCGGGGATTTCCAGAAATAACATGTGCTTGTGTTTTCGCCGGAACATGGTATACTGAAAATGGAAAGGGTGAGAAATATGGCATTTGATTTTAAAAAGGAGTTCCGGGAGTTCTACCTTCCCAAGGACAGGCCGGAAATCGTAACGGTCCCCCGGATGAACTACATTGCCGTGGAGGGAAAAGGAGACCCGAATCAGGAGGGCGGAGACTACCAGAGGGCCGTCGGCGTTCTGTATGCCGTGGCCTACACCCTGAAAATGAGCTATAAAAGCGGCTATCCCATCGAGGGGTTTTTCGAGTACGTGGTTCCGCCCCTGGAGGGCTTCTGGCGGCAGGAGGGAAGGGAAGATATTGACTGCGGCGATAAATCCTCGTTTCTCTGGACCTCCGTAATCCGTCTGCCGGATTTCGTGACCCGGGAGAATTTTGCCTGGGCGGTAGAAACCGCTTCCCGGAAGAAGAAGCTGGACTGCTCCTCCGCGAAGTTTTTGACGGTGGAGGAGGGGCTCTGCGTTCAGGCCATGCACCAGGGTCCTTTTGACACGGAGGCGGAGACGATTGCAAAGATGGACGCGTTTTTACGGGAACGGGGCTGTGCCGGCGATTTAAGCGAGGCCCGGCTGCATCATGAAATCTACCTCTCCGACGCCCGGAGGGTCCCACCGGAAAAGTGGAGAACGGTTATCCGGCATCCAGTCAAAAAGGCGTGAGAAATGCCGCCGCAAATATGGCCCGTCCAGAATATAGAGACTGCACAGAAAGCATGCCTGGCAGGAATGTAAAATTCAACCGGAGTGGCGAAGCGAGAGCGGCGCCGCTTCGGTTTTTACTGGATGTGCGTATCAAATCCATATTAGACCTCTTGCGAAATTAGAAGAGACGGTCAAAATTGCAGATACCGGCGATC
>CAJUBX010000135.1 GCA_910585165.1 uncultured Oscillibacter sp.
CCCGCCACCTTCCGGGCCAGGTGCTGGAGGCTCTGCTCCCGCTTGGCCCGGTAGTTCTCCGCGTCCAGGTGGATGCGGACCCGGGGGCCGCCGCCACGGTTCACGGCGTAGCTGGTAAGCTGCTGGACGGCGTCCAGGGTCTCTCCCCGGCGGCCGATCAGGGCCCCCAGGCCCTGTCCCTCCAGAATGACCTTATACCGGCCCTTCTCCGGGAGATAGACCTTGATTTCAGCGGCGGTTCCCATGTGCTCCAGAAGGCCGGAGAGGAAGGTCTTGATGGCCGCGGCCTTCTCGTCCTCCGCTTCCTCCCCCAGAGGGGCGGGCTGGAAGGGGACCGGCTCCTCCCGGCGGGGTTCGGGGGCGGGACGCTCCTGCTTTTCAGAGGAGGGGTGTTCCCGCTTCCCGGCGGGGCGCTCCTTCTTCTCCCGGGGGGGACGCTCCCCCCGCTCGGGGCGCTCCCGTTTCTCCGGGGCGGCGGGGCGGCGGGGCTCCTCTTTCCGGGCGGGCTCCGCCTTGGGAACGGGCGCGGGGGCGGGCGCTTCCTCCTCCGGGCCGTAGTACACCCGGATTTTCGCCGGGCAGGCCCCCAGGCCCAAAAACCCGGACTTGGCCCGCTCCAGAACCTCCACGGACACGTCGTCCCGGTCCAGGCCCAGCTGGGCCAGGGCCTTGGAAATGGCCTCGTCCTCGTTCTTGCCCGTGACGTCAATATAATCTCTCATATCGGCTTCCACCTTTACGTTTCGTCATAGCGGTCCGGCTTATAGGCCCGGCCCCTGGCGTAGGGCCGCTCCCCCACCCGGCCGGCCTCCGTGGTGGCGGTTCCGGCCCTGGCGGCTTTGGCGGCCTTGGCGTCCCGGGCGGCCCTCTGCTTTTCCTTCAGGGTCTGCTTCTGGGCGGTCTGCTGGCGCTGCTGCTCCTGGAGGACCTTGGCCTCCTCCATCTTCTTCTTCCGCTCCGCCTGGCGGGCCTCATACCGGGCGTTCTCCTCCTCCTCCAGCTTCTTGTTGAAGAATCTGCCCATGAAGAATTCCTGCACTCCGCCGAAGGCGCTCTGGGCAATCCAGTACACGCCCAGGGCGGCGGGCATGGTGAAGGCGATATACACGGAGAAGAGGGGCATGAACATCATGGAGCGGTTCACAGCGGCGGTGGAGGCGTCGGCGGCGCTGGGCTGGTGCTTCATGGTCACCTTGGTGAACAGCCACTGGCTGCCGCCGGCCAGAATGGGGATGAGTATCAAGCCGATGGCGGCCCAGGTGAAGGTGAAGTGGGTGACCATGCTCCAGGGGTTGGCCGCCATGTCCAGCCCGAAGGAGGTGTAGTTCATGTTGATCCAGCCGTCCACCGTACTGCCAAGCTCCGGCATTTCGGAGGCGATGGTCTTGACCAGGTTGATCTGGCCGTAGGGCAGGAGCTGGGTGATTCCGTCCCGGACCACGGCGGCGCCGTCCCTCATCTGGACGATTTGGGTCACGTCCAGCCCGGCGCTTGTCACCGCGTCCACCATTTTCTGCACCACGTCCTGGCCCAGCATCATGAAGTGGGTGATGGGCTGGCGGATGATGGAGTACAGGGCCAGCAGGATGGGGAAGGGCAGAAAGCTCCAAAGGCAGCCGGACATGGGGTTGACCCCCTCCTCGGCGTAGAGCTTCTGCATCTCCTCGGCCTGCTTGGTCTGGTTGTTGGCGTATTTCTTCTGGATTTCCTGGAGGCGGCCGTTCATGCGGCTCATGCGCATCATGCTTTTCTTGGACTTCATCTGGAAGGGCAGCATAATGAGCTTGACCACCAGGGTGAAGAGGATGATGGCCATGCCGTAGGAGCCGGTCAGGTTATAGAACAGCCGGACCAGCCAGGCAAAGGGGATACAGATAACGTATCCGATGGTTGAAAACATAATTTGTTCCTCTCGAAAGTTTTAGATCATTTCCGGCGCGGCCTGCGCGCGCCGGAAATACCCCGGCCCCAGCCGCCGTGGGCGGCGGCGCCAGTCCGCAGTCCGGCGGAGGGGGGAATCCAACGGGGGACGAAGCCCCCTCTTTCAGCTTACGGGACAGGGTCGTAGCCCCCTTTGTGAAAGGGGTTGCACCGGAGGATTCTCTTGAACGCGAGCCAGCTCCCCTTCACGGCCCCGTACTTCTCCAGGGCCTCCACGGCGTACTGGGAGCAGGTGGGGATATAGTTGCAGCACCGGGGGCGGAAGGGGGAGATATTCCTCTGGTAAAACCGCACCAGGGCGATGAGAAGGCGCTTCAAGGCTTGTCCCTCCAAAGGCCCAGCTTCCGGCTCAGGCGGAGGAAGCTGTCGTTCAGCTCCTTCCACGGGGCGGCTGCCGTCCGTCCCCGGGCCACCAGAACCAGGTCCCAGCCCTGGGAAAGGCGGGGACTCGCCAGGCGGTAGACCTCCCGCAGGCGGCGGCGGGCCCGGTTGCGGACCACGGCGCCCCCCAGCTTCACGGAGACGGTAATGCCCAGGCGGTTGTGCCCCAGGCGGTTTTTCCGGCAGTAGAGCACCATGCTCCCCGCCACCGCCGACGCGCCCTTCTGGTACAGCCGGCGGAACTCATGATTCTTTTTCAGCGTCACCGCGGACTTCACCGCTCATCCCCCCAGGCCGGAGAACCAGTACAAGGGACGGAGGAATCCAAGCAATTCCAGCCGCCCCTGTCAGGACTCGTGTTCAAGTGTCTCCTGCCGCTCAATAAGAGAGGCGGGCGCGGCCCTTGGCGCGGCGGCGGGCCAGGACCTTGCGGCCGTTGGCGGTGGCCATGCGCTTGCGGAAGCCGTGGACCTTCTGGCCGTGGAGCTTCTTGGGCTGATAGGTACGTTTCGTTGCCATGCTTAAGACACCTCCTGTCGATATTCCGTCCGCCCCGTTCCGGGCATTTGGGGCGGCGCTTTCCCAACACCGCCCGGATACCGGAAGGGGCGGCGCGGCAGACATAAACCAAGCGCCGGGCGCTCCGGCGCATGGGACAGTATACCATATTCTTTTTGAAAGTGTCAATATAAACTTCTAGCTCTTGAGGCGTCTTCTCTAAAAATAACATCAAGACACCAATGGAGTTGGTTCTCAATCGGCCAGTGTTTCCGCACAGAATCAACAAATTCATGGATATCAGTAAGCGATGTAATGAAATAAAAACGGAATAGTTGCAACTATCGGGGGCTATTGAATTTCAAGGGTTTGTAGCCGTTCGCCATGGCGTTTATCGGCCCGGATAGTAAGAGCCTGTTTAAAATCTATCAAAATGCCGTCTCAGTCCATCTTTTTCCGCTGGGACTGCGTTGATTTGACTTGAAATCCGTCAGGATTCCTGCGTCAAATCGCCTTGCCCAGCAAAAAAATCTGAGCTGATCCGGCATTCCGCCAGATATTAAGAGCCTATCCGCAAATAATCAAAGATGGACAGGAAAGAGCTTTCTCCAGAC
>CAJUBX010000136.1 GCA_910585165.1 uncultured Oscillibacter sp.
CCCTGGGCAGCCCCCAGGACGCGGACGACGCCGTGCAGGAGGTCTTTTTGCGCCTCTTCCGGTGCAAAAAGGACTTTGACGGAGAGGAGCACCTGCGGCGCTGGCTGCTGCGGGTGACGGTGAACTACTGCCGGGACGTGCTGAAAAGCCCCTGGCGCAGGCGCCGGGTATCCATGGAGGAGATGCCGGAGACCCCGGTTTTTGACAAGCCCGTCCAGGCGGCTCTGTACCGGGAGGTCATGGCCCTGCCGGAGAAATACCGGACGGTGCTGAACCTCTTTTACTATGAGGAGCTCAGCGTGCGGGAAATTGCGGAGCTCCTGGGCACGGAGCCCTCCACGGTGACCACCCGGCTGGCCCGGGCCCGGCGGAGGCTGAGAGAACGATTGGGGGAGGACTGGCAGGATGAGTAACCGGGAATTTTACCAGGAGACCTTCTCCCAGGTCCGCGGGACCAGAGAAATCCGATGGGAGGATTACGTGATGAACACAAGGAGAAAGAGCCTGAAATGGCTGGTGACTTTGGCGGCGGCGGTTGCGGCGCTGGCGGCGCTGTCCGCCCTGGCGGCGGCCACCAACTTTTTCGGCCTGCGGGACGTGCTGCTGCCGGAGAAGGGCAGCGTGTACGTGACGGATGAAAACGGCGCGGTTATCCCCGGGGAGAAGGAGTTCAAGGACTTCGTCAGCCTCTCCGGCTGGGGGGACACGCCGGAGAGCCGCGCCCTGGCGGAGTGGCAGGCGTTCCGGGAGAGCTACGACCCGGACGGGGCCATCATCGCGGAGATCGGCAACGAGCCCACGGGCTTTGAGGAGAAGTACGGGAACTACCTGGTCTACACCCAGGAGATGGCGGATAAGCTGGAGGAGATTATTGCGAAGTACGGCCTCAAGCTCCACCAGTGGATGGAGGTGGTTCTGCCGGAGACCTGGACTGTGGCGGCGGGGGATTTCTGCGGGGAAAACGTCACGCCCTATTCCGGCTATATCTATGAAAACGGCACCTTCCGCTTTGACGGGGACGCGGAGCTGGGCGCGGGAGAGCTGAAGGGCTACGGGACCATCGAATACCAGTTCAGCCGCTCCGTCAAGGGGACCTTTGACGACGTGGCGCTGAACATCGGAGACCTCGGCGATTTTGAGGAGTGGGGCTACCGGACGGCGGACGGGACCCTCGTCACCCTGGGCCTGGGAGGCCGGACCCGCTCGCTGATTCTGGCGGACCTGGGGGACAGCTTCATCCTGGTGAACGTGCTGGCGGGGCGGGAGCGGGACGAAACCTTCTCCTCCGGGGCCATCGGACGGGAGGAGCTGGAGGAGCTGGCGGACAGCTTCCGCTACTCCGCCCTCTCCCCGGTAAGGGAGCCGGACCTGGACGCCATTCTGGACGCCAACACCCGGTACATGGAGGCGCTGCAAAGCCAGCCCGTTGAGGAAGCCCCGGCGGCGGACGAGGACCCCCTCTATGTCCGCACGGGCATCCAGACCGACGTGGCAAAGGACTTTGTGCTGCTGCTGGCGGAGAAGATTGAGGACGGGCGGAAGGAGGAGGTGGCGGACCTGCTGGTCTACCCCGCCCAGGTGGAGGTTGCTGCCGGGACCTTTACGGTGAACTCGGCGGAGGAGTTCCTCCCCTACTACGACGAGGTCATCGGCCAGAACCGCCTGGGCCTCTCCTCCGCCATGACCTGGGAGCCCACCCCCTCGGAGTCCCAGATCTTCAGCGGCGGCAGCGGCCTGGCCGCCGTGGCGGACGGCGCGGTGTGGTTCGGACTGGTGGAGGAAAGCGTCATCCGCATCTTCACCATCCAGACGGACCAGGCCGCCGTCCGGTCCGGAAACGGCGGCGTCACGAACCCCTATGAGGACGCGGCCTATGAAGCCCTCTCCCTGGACGAGGCCCGGGCCTTCGCCGAAAACCTGGCGGATACCATGGGCGGCCCGGACCCGGCGGAGACGGCGGGCTTCCTGGCCTATCCCGTCAAGGTGGCCAACGCCGGGCGGGAGTGGCTGTTTGACACGCCGGAGGAGCTGCTGGGGCTCTGGGACGAGGCCGTGGAGGAGCGGGCCCTGGCGACGCTGGCGGCGGACCTCCGGGCGGACGGCGAACCCGTCCTGGACGGAAGCGGGGACTTGGCCTCCGCCGCCGGCGGGGCGGTGTGGCTCGCCCGGGCGGACGGGGAACTCCGGGTCTTCAACCTCCAGTCGGACGTGTGGCAGTGGAGCGCCCAGTACTGGGGAGAGGAACGGCCGTAAATAGAAAGGAGGACCGGGAGCGCTGCTCCCGGTCCTCAGACTGTCAAGAAACCCGTAAGAGTTGTTCAACGGGAAGGAAGGGTGTGTGCGGGAAACCCAGGAAGGGTTTCCTGCACCATTAAAATCCTAAATTTTCAGAACTTTTTGAAGTTCTGAAAATTTGCAGCAGGGTGTCGAAAAGGCTTTTTCGACACCCTGAGGACCGGGAGCGCCGCTCCCGGTCCTCCTTCGTTTTCTTAAAGCGCCTCAATGAGGGCGGACAGCTCCTGGTGGAACCGCCCCACGTGGAGCCCGTCCACAAAACGGTGGTTCAGCTCCATGGAAATGTGGATAACCATCCGCTCCCCCTCCCGGGCGTACCTTCCCCAGGCAATCCGGGGCACCGCGTCGCCGGGGTCGAAGTTCCGCTCGTTGGTCAGCGCCGTCAGCTCCACCCAGGGAAGGCAGGTGAAGTAGATTAAATCCAGGCCGTCCCACTGCGCCAAAAAGGTGGTTTGAGCCGCGCTTTTGGCCTTGGCGGCGGCACAGAAGGTCCGGATATCCTCCTCCATGGGCAGCGTGACAATATGGAAGGTCTCCGCTCCGGGCTTTAGGTCCGTGAAGCTGGGATTCCGCCGGTCAAACAGCACCAGCTCCTCTCCCCGGAGAGCGTACCGGAATGCCTTCACCCGGTTTGCCGCCTGGGTGCTGAGATACACCAGGCAGTGGTAAAAGGAGAGGCGGTTCTCCCTGGCGAAGCGGAGCAAGGCCGTCACATCCTGCTTGAAGGTGACGCTGAAAAAGGGCTGGGACATGGGGGAGAAGAATTCAAAAATCTCTCGCCGGGGCCACGAGGCCCGGTCGACGGCATGGGTCATAAAAGGCTCCTCCTCTCTGCGCCTTTGCGTCAGCGGCGCTCTCCCCGGTCGAAGGCCACCACCACCCGGCGGTTGGGGTCCATGCCGGTGGAGTAGGTGGTCACTCCCTCGAAATCCTGGAGGGCGGTGTGGATTACGTGCCGCTCATAGGCGTTCATGGGCTCCAGGGTGACGCTGCGGCGGTAGCGCACCACCTTTCCCGCCACCTTCCGGGCCAGGTGCTGGAGGCTCTGCTCCCGCTTGGCCCGGTAGT
>CAJUBX010000137.1 GCA_910585165.1 uncultured Oscillibacter sp.
GTCGGCGGCGCAACTCCAAGACCATGTTCGGCCGGCCCTTCCGTACCCCTTTTCACCAAGCGGGGCTCTCTTTGACGTATCGTCCGGCGTACTCTTCTCTTCATCGTCTTTGCGGTTATGCAGTTGTTTGAAGTACTTTGCAGTTTACACGGTTTGCGCCGCCCTGTCAACGGCGAAGCGCACAGAAAAGCCGGATTCTCCGCCGGAAAATCCGGGCGGAATTCACAAAACCCCTGGAAAGCAGGAAGAAATTTTGCCCCCAAATAAGAATCGGATTGCAAGACTCCGGCAAAACTGCTATCATATTCTGCGTAAGAATTGCTGAACACGCGGAGAGGAGGCGGCGGCACATGGACGAACGGAAGCGGCGGCGGGTCCACTGGCTGCGGGATTTTTTCTGCGGCGTTTTCATCGGCGCGGGGGCCATCCTTCCGGGGGTCTCCGGCGGCGTGCTGGCGGTGGTGTTCGGCGTGTACCGGCCCTTTATGGACATGCTGACCCGGCCCCGGAGGGCGGTTCCGCAGTACTGGCGGATGCTGATTCCCCTGGGCCTGGGCTGGGCGGCGGGCTTCATGGGCGTGGCCAGGGGCATCTCCGCCGCCATGTCCTTCTCCGGCGCGGCCACCTACTGGCTGTTCATCGGCCTCATCGCGGGCACCGCCCCCTCCTTGTTCCGGGAGGCGGGGAAGGAGGGCCGCCCCGCCTCCGCCTGGGGCAGCTTCCTTCTCTGCGCGGCGGCGGTGTTCGCCGGGCTCTTTTATGTCAAGTGGGTGGCCCATGTCCAGGCGGAGCCCAATTTCTGGTGGTACAACTTCTGCGGGGCCCTGTGGGGCATGGGGGTGGTGATTCCCGGCATGACCTCCTCCTCCGTGATGATGGCCCTGGGGCTGTACCAGCCCATGCTGGAGGGGCTGGCCCGGCTGGACCTTCTGGTCCTCTCCGCCGCCCTGCCGGGGATGTTTCTGACCATCGCCTTGCTTGCCCGGCTTGTAAGCTGGTTTTTCCGGCGGCATTACGCCGCCGCCTTCCACGGCATACTGGGCTTTGTCATGGCCTCCACCCTGGTCATTGTCCCCACGGAGTACGCCGGACCGGGGGAGGCGGCCCTGTGCGCCGTCCTCTGCGCCGCCGGGTTCGCCCTGGCCTTCTTCCTGGCCCGGATGGACAGGCGGGAGGGGGAATAAGCCCCCTCCCGCCTCGGACTGCCGAAAAACCCGGAAAACCGATTGGGCGGGAAGGAAGGGTGTGTGCGGGGAACCCAGGAAGGGTTCCCTGCACTATTAAAAATCAAAGGTTTTTCAGAACTTCCTGAAGTTCTGAAAAACTTGCTCAGCGCGTCGAAAAGACTTTTTTGACACGCTGAGGCGGGAGGGGGAATAAGCCCCCTCCCGCCTGTTTGTCAGTATCCCAAATACCTGCGCGCCGCGGCCCGGGCCTCCCGGACCGCTTTTTCCTCGTCCACGCCGGTGAGGCGGCCGTCCCGGACCACGACCCTGCCGTTTACCACCGTGTAATCCACGCTGCCCTTGAAGCCCACGGTGCCCAGCATGGACTTGACATCCAGGTCCGCCCCCACCAGCTCCAGCCGGTCCCGGCGGATCATGAAGAGGTCCCCGGCCTTTCCGGCCTCCAGGGAGCCGATATCCTCCCGGCCCAGCACCTTGGCGCTGCCCCGGGTGGCAATTTTCAGCAGGTCGCAGCCGCTGGGGGCCCGCTTGCTGGAATGGAGGCGGTGGAGGAGGTAGGCCGCCCGCAGCTCCTCCAGGAGGTTTGACCCGTCGTTGCTGGCGCTGCCGTCCACGGCGAGGCCCACGGGGACTCCCAGCTCCAGCATCTCGGGAATCCGGCACACGCCGGAGGCGAGCTTCATGTTGGAAATGGGGCAGTGGGCAACGCCGGTGCCCGTATCCGCCAGGAGCTTCAGCTCCTCGTCGTTGAAGTGGATGCCGTGGGCGTACCACACGTCCGGGCCGATCCAGCCCAGGTCCGCCATATAGGCCAGGGGCCGCTTGCCGCAGCGCTCCAGGACATAGCGCTCCTCGTCCTTGGTCTCGCACAGGTGGGTGTGGAGCCGGACCCCCAGGCTGCGTGCCAGCAGGGCGGACTGGCGCAGAAGCTCCGCCGACACGCTGAAGGGGGAGCAGGGGGCCAGGGCCACCATGCGCATGGAATTGAAGGAGGGATCGTGGTACTTCTCCACCGCCGCCCGGCAGTCCCGGAGAATCTCGTCCACCGTCTGGACCACGCTGTCCGGCGGCAGGCCGCCGTCTTTTTTGCTCAGGTCCATGCTTCCGCGGGAGGCGTACATCCGCACCCCCAGGTCCTGCGCCGCGGCGAACTGGGCCTCCAGCAGGTCCCCGGCGTTTTGGGGGAAGACATAGTGGTGGTCGAAGACGGTGGTGCAGCCGGTTTTCAAAAGCTCTCCCATGGCGGTGACGGAGCTGTGGTAGACGGTTTCGGCGTTCAGATTCTTCCATATCTCGTACAGCGCCCGCAGCCAGTCGAACAGCTCCAGGTTCTGCACCTGGGGCAGGTTCCGGCTGAACGCCTGGTAGAGATGATGGTGGGTGTTGATAAGCCCCGGATAGACGACGCAGCCCGAGGCGTCCAGCACCTCGTCCGCCTCTTGGGCCTCAGGGCCCATGTAGGCGATGAGGCCGTTCCGGATGAGGATACCGGCGTTTTCCAGCACCGCATCCCGGCTGTCACAGGTGACGATGGCCGAGGCGTTTTGAATCAAAAGACTGCTCATGACTCTCCTCCTGACGATATGCGGAACCCGCGTGAGATTCCGTTTGGATGGGCACGGGACCGGCATGCCTTCCCATTATAGCATGAACGGCCCGGCGCTTCAATCGGAAAATCCGCGAAAGGGACGGAGGACTCTTGCAAAAGCCAAAATTTATGATATAATATACCATCCTTATGAAATAACAGAAATCAGGTGAACACAATGACCCACACGAAAATCGCGGCGGTCTTTGCCGATGGGGAGGCCCTCTCCGGGAAAACCGTCGCCGTCTGCGGCTGGGCCCGGACCATCCGGGACATGAAGAACTTCGGCTTCATTGAGCTCAACGACGGCTCCTGCCTCAAAAACCTCCAGGTGGTCATGGAGGCCGGGACCCTGGAGAATTACAGGGATATCGCCGCCCAGAACGTGGGCGCGGCCCTCATCGTCACCGGAACCGTGGTCCTCACCCCGGAGGCCAAGCAGCCCCTGGAGCTGAAGGCCGAAAAAATCCAGGTGGAGGGCCCCTCCACCCCGGATTACCCCCTGCAAAAAAAGCGGCATACCGTGGAGTACCTGCGGACCATCCAGCACCTGCGGCCCCGGACGAACCTGTTCT
>CAJUBX010000138.1 GCA_910585165.1 uncultured Oscillibacter sp.
GGTCAGGGGCTTACCCCTGCAAGCGCGCAAAAGATATCTTTGCGCTATGCTTGCGCCGACACCGCCCAGGGGGCGGTGTCGGCCTCGGCCCCGCCAGCGGCGGGGCTTCGCTCCAAGCGGTAGGTTGATTGGAACGGGCGGGCGGCGCCCGCTCTCTCGAAGAGAAAATCATCACCGCTCCCGCTGGCGCCGGGGCTGCCGGAGCTTCAGATCGTAGTGGTCTACCGGCACATCACGCAGATCCAGGCTCCGCTTTTCGGGGACATAGCACGAATACCGGGCGTAGTTGTAGCCTTGGCAGTCCACCAGGATACCGTCCCTGCGGCCCCTGGTGGTCACCAGCAGGCAGCGGGTCACTCCTTTGTCGTAGCCAGTAAGGTGCTTATTGGGGATGAGGAAGGGCATATCCCGCAGCAAATTGGCGGAAAAATTCTGAAACTGCTGGCCGGTCAACTGGAGGATCTTGACCACCTCCACCAGGATGAGCTGGGCGGTCTTAACCTCCACCAGCTCCTGGGCGTGGCTGGCTTTGAAGAAGAAACAGCCGCAGATCGTAGATTTTGGCAACTTCCCACCTCCTGTTGGGTGTAATAGATTCACCCAGATTTCTGTAAAAAAGAGAAGCAACAGGGTCAAGGGCGATCTCGTCCCTGCCAAACGGTTTGGCCTCCTGCTGCTCAAATTCATCCTGATAGTCCTCCCGAATCCGCCACAGCATATGGCCCATCTCCCCGCTGTGGTCGTAGCCGGTGATCTCGGACTCCCAATAGCCGCACACAACCTCCAGCGGATTGTCAAAACGGAGCAGAAATTCCACATCCTCCTCATCGCAGGCGTCCAGCAATTCCTCATGGAGCTGCTGGGCGGCGGTGATCTCCGGGGCCATGGCGATCAGTTCGGAGGCCGTTTTCCCTTGGAGAGATTCTATAAAAGCTGTGTAGTTCTCATCCAGCCGTTTCTTCAGGGCGTCCTTCCGCTCACTGCTCATCGCGCACCCTTGCCTTTCCGGGGAGCCTGCCTGCGGGGCGGGCTGCGCCCAATAGTCTCCTGGTCGGTCTTGACCTGGATGCCCAAGTCCATGGCGTGGCGGATCTCCGCCCACATCCCCTCCGTCCACTCCGCGCCGTAGACATGGACTTCCTGGCAGGATTCCACCAGCCGCAGGCCCATCTCCCGCGCCGCCTGATCCTGCACAGGGTTCTCCGGGTCGGCAATGGGCGGGAACATCAGGTGGGGGCAGACGGGGATGTCGCCCGCCTGGAACACCTCCTGGGCCTTCTGGCGGGCGAACTCGATGTTTTTTTCCACGTCACCCCGGAGGGGAGCGCAGATGTACACCAGTTTGGGGCCGTCCTGGGCGCGCTCCTGCTGCCGGTCCCGGAACACATCCAGATACTGTCTGGCGGCCTGCCGGATCGTCTCATAGTCGGCGGCGGTGGGCTGAAATGCGTACCACTCCGGCTTGCCCTGATACACCCAAATATAGGGGGCCACCCCGTTGCGAAAGTTCGGATTTCCGGGGACAGGCTTCATGCCCAGCAGATCTTTCAGCTTCAGCACCAGGGTGTCCACCGGCCCGTCCGTACGGTTCAGGACGGTGATCTTCAGGGAATCGTAGTGATCCGCATAGCCGGTGGTGATAAACTGTGCCCGCACCCGCAGGTCCTTGCCCAGCGTTCCGAGACAGCTCCGGCCCGAATAGGTGGGGTCACGGATCACCTGCCCATCCCCGAACACCCGACCCAGCTCCCGTTCAAAGAAATTGCTCATTTTTCGTATCCGTCCGCAGTTTTGCGCTCCGGGGTAATGCTGCTGTCGCTCATCAGCTTCCAGACCTTCCCCTCCGGGTCGGTCACGCCCCAGGTGTCGTAATAGGTCCCAAGGTATCGGGGCGTTGTGCCAAAATATTCGGCCAGCGCCTCGGCGGCCTGCCTGCGGGTGATGCCAGTCATCTCCACCTCCACACCGAAGCATTGGTCCTTGATGCCGATCTCGCTCATGCGGCAGAATCCTCCTTTCGGAGCTGCTCGTCCACATCCCGGATTCGCCGCCCGATGGCCTCAATAACGTTCACCGTGACTGAATTCCCTGCCTGTTTGTACGCCTGGGCGTCCGAGGTGATGGCCAGCAGGCGGTCGATCTGGCCCTCATCGAAGCCCTGGAGGCGGAGGCATTCCCTGGGCATCAGGCGGCGGATGCGCCCGCCGCGCTCCACGATGCCCTGGATGCTGCTGGTCTCCAGGGTGTGGGCGATGTCGCGGCCCACACGGCCACGGCGGGTGTTGCTCCCGGCGTAGCCAAGATCCACGGTGTCGCCGGGGCCTGCCTCCTTATAGCCCCGCTTGGTGGCCTCCTTGATCAGCAGCACACCGGAGCGCTCCGCCCGGTGGTTGGAGAGGGTGGCCTGCGCGTACCGGGCCGTAAGGCACCGGGCGGAATCAGTTTGCTTTGGCTGGCCCACACTGAGATCCACGAACACCGCGTTCTGGGTCTGGTTGCGGTCAATGCCCCGGAAATCGCTGGCGTTGAGCGCCAGGGCAGTGTCCCGTTCCCCAACGATCCCCTGCCTGCGGTTGAAGCCTACGAAATACAGCCCCGTTTTGCCGCCCATACCGCCGGCGCCGGAGGTCTGGGTGCAGGCTACCCCTTCCGGGTCGTAGACCCTCGATCCCTGCGGCCCTCCGAGGACTTGAACAAGAGCTTTTGCGTCTGTTCCGAAGACAGGAAGTATTTTTCCGGCGCATCGGGGATCAAGATAGCAGATAAGGAACACCCGCTTCCTTGATTGGGGGACGTGGAAATTGGCGCTGTTAAGCACTGACCACTCGACATGATACCCCAGCTCATCCAGCGCGGAGAGGATGACAGCAAACGTCCTCCCCTGGTCATGCGTGAGAAGGCCGGGAACATTTTCAAGCAGCAGGTACGCAGGTCTCCGGGCTTCAGCCAGCCGGGCAATCTCAAAGAAGAGAGTGCCTCTGGCGTCATCGAATCCTTTTCTTTTGCCAGCGTTAGAAAACGCCTGGCAGGGAAAACCTCCGCACAGGAGGTCGAAGTGGGGCAGGTCTCCCGGGTCGATCTCTCTTGCATCGGGATAGTATTTCTCCTCCTTCCCAATATCGTGGATGGCGCGGTAGCTGGCGTCGGCGTACTTGTTGCATATACCGGACCGAGAGCCCCGTCTGCACGGAGTATTAGCCCCACCCTGC
>CAJUBX010000139.1 GCA_910585165.1 uncultured Oscillibacter sp.
CCGAGGAGGACTACGCCCGCATGGCGGAGCTGAAAAGCCGGGACCTCCAGCTCTCTACAGAGCTGGGTGCCATCGACGAGAAGGGGCAGCCCCAGCTGAGCATGGAGAATCTGGCCCACGTCATTGAGCTTTGGACAAAGATTCCCGCCTCCCGCATCCGGGAGCAGGAGTTCCAGCGCCTGAGCCGGCTGGAGGAGCGGCTGAAGGAGCATATCATCGGCCAGGACGCGGCCATTGAGGCCGTTTCCGCCGCCGTGCGGAGGAACCGGGTGGGCATTTCCCCCAAGCACAAGCCGGTCAGCTTCATCTTTGTGGGTTCCACAGGCGTTGGAAAAACGGAGCTTGTAAAGCAGCTGGCCACGGACCTCTTTAACACCCCCGACGCGCTGATCCGCCTGGACATGTCGGAATTCATGGAAAAGCACTCCGTCTCCCGGATTGTGGGCTCCCCGCCGGGTTACGTGGGCTACGACGAGGCGGGCCAGCTGACGGAGAAAATCCGCCGGAAGCCCTACGCCGTCGTTTTGTTCGACGAGATTGAAAAAGCCCATCCCGACGTGCTGAACGTCCTTCTGCAAATCCTGGACGACGGCGAAATCACCGACGCCCACGGCCGGAAGGTGAATTTTGAAAATACCATCATCGTCATGACCTCCAACGCCGGAAGCGCCACCAAGGAGGGAACCGTGGGCTTTGACCGGAGCCTCAGCCAGCAGGACAGCGAAAAGGCCATGAAGGCCCTCCAGCAGTTCCTCCGCCCGGAGTTCATCAACCGGGTAGACGCGGTCATTACCTTCAACCGCCTCTCCGAGAAGGATTTCCAGTCCATCGCCCGGATCATGCTGGACGAGCTGCGGGACGCTTTGAAGGAGAAGGGCATCGCCTTCACCTACGACGCCACCCTGGTGGACTTCCTGACGAAGAAGTCCTACTCCCGGACCTACGGGGCCCGGAACCTCCGCCGGACCATCCAGAAGGAGCTGGAGGACCCCATGGCCACCAAGATCATCAACAGCTACGAGGAGCCCATCATCGGCATCAATGCCGCCGCGGAGAACGAACGCGTCTGCCTGCAAACCCTTTGATCCGCCGCAGAAGATTAAAAAAGCCGGGGACTTTCCGCCGCCCGGCGGGAGAGGAAGGTCCCCATGCTTTTTCGAAAAGACATTGATCCCCGCTGCGCGTACTGCAAGCGGGGCCAGCAGCTGAACGAGAGGGAGGTTGCCTGCGTAAAGCGGGGCGTGGTCCCGGTGGAGCACGCCTGCCGGGCTTTTCGCTACGACCCCTTGAAGCGGGTCCCGCCCCGCCCGGCGGCGCTGGATACCGGAAAACTCAGCGAGGATGATTTTTCCCTGTGAGGCAGGAGGAATTTCCATGGAAGTGAAAGCGGTACACGGACTTTGCTACAGCGCCACCGGCGTGACGGAAAAGGTGGTGCGCGGCTTGGCGGAGGGGCTGGAGGGGGCTCTGGGGCTTCCCCAGGCGGTGTTCCATGGCTTTCGGAAGCCGGAGGAGCGGGCCGTGGACTATGCCTTCGGCCCCGGAGACCTGGTGGTGGTGGGCACTCCTACTTACGCGGGCCGGATGCCCAATAAGATTGCCCCGGACTTTCAGGCCCGGCTCCAGGGAAACGGAGCCTTGGCGGCGGCGGTGGTGACCTTTGGCAACCGGGCGTATGACAACTCCCTGGCGGAGCTCTGCACCCTGCTGAAGGCAAAGGGCTTCCACACTGTGGCGGCGGGGGCCTTTCCGGGCCGCCACGCCTTTACCGATGCCTTAGGGGAGGGCCGCCCCGACTGGGACGATAGACGGGCAATTCAGAATTTTGCCCGGCAGATTGCCGGAAAGCTCCGGGAGCTGGAAGCCGTTCCCCCGCCGCCGGTGGTTCCGGGGGACCCGGAGGCCCCGTATTACATTCCCAAGGGCCTGGACGGGGAACCGGTGAAGTTCCTGAAAGCCAAGCCCCAAACGGATTTGAGCAAATGCTGCGGCTGCGGCGTGTGCGCCCGGACCTGTCCCATGGGGGCCATCGATCCGAAGAATGTGGCGGAGGTGCCGGGAACCTGCATCAAGTGCCAGTCCTGCGTGCGGAAATGCACCCATCACGCCAAGTATTTCGACGACCCGGCCTTTCTCTCCCATGTGGCTATGCTGGAGAAGAATTTCCGGGAGCCCAAGGAAGTAGAGACTTTCTTGTAAATAAAGGGACCGGGGACGAATGTCCCCGGTCCCTTTATTGCCAAGCTGAGCGAAGCGTCCCTCCGGGCGCTCCGCTTACGCGTTTTACTTTTTCCAGCGGTCCAAGGTGGGAAGCAAGTCCGTCAAAAAGCCCCGGTTTTCCTCCGGCGTTCCGAAGGGCATATAGGGTAGACACTGTTCCACCATCTCCTCCATGGTGCAGTCCCGGAGGAAATCTCCATTATCCCAGCACCACTTGCAATAGTGCTCATTGAGGGTTCCGTCCTTCCCACGGCCCATCTGCTCCGGGGTAATGGGCATGCCGCAGCTTTGACAGGCCGGGTCCGTCGGGTAGCCCAGAAGGTCGTTGAAGGTGACGCCGAAGAGCTTGGAAACGGCCTGTAAGGTTTCGATCTCCGGCACCGTGTCTCCCGTTTCCCAGCGGGACACCGCCTGCCGCGTGACAAAGAGCTTTTCCGCAATTTCGTTTTGGGAAAGGCCCGCCTTTTTCCGCAGAGCTGTGAAGTTGTCTTTAAATTTCATGGGTCCGCCTCCTTTGTGCTTTCAGCATAGCACGGCAGGGACGAGCCGTCAAGCAACCAGCAGTTGCTTCTAAAAAACCCGCTTATCCCTTGTAATCCCTGGGGACAGGCGTTTCCCTGAACGTCTTTGCTCCTGTTTTCCCTTATTTTTTCCCTTTAGAGGTTCAAAACATCGTTGATGAAGCGTTCCATGCGGGCGGCGCTGTCCTTCTTCATCTGCTCCGTGAAGTGCCCATATCTGTCCAGCGTAAATATCTCATAATCTCTAGGGCAACACCGCACAATACTCCACAAAAGTGAACCAGCCAGCCCCATGAGGCT
>CAJUBX010000140.1 GCA_910585165.1 uncultured Oscillibacter sp.
GACCGGGGGGACGCGGAGCTGGTCCTCTCCCGCTTCCCCTTTGCCGAGGCCATCCAAAGCGTCGTCCGCTCCAGCGCCCTGAACGCCCGGCAGCGGGGACATGAGCTGACCTGCGGGGATTTGGACCGCCTGCCCCTGGTGGTGGGGGACCGCAGCCGCCTGGAGCAGGTGATGATGAACATTTTGGGCAACGCCATCAAATACACCCCCGACGGCGGGCACATCCGGGTCTCGGCGGGCTGCGGAGAGGACGACACCGTCTGGATGGAGGTGTGGGACGACGGCATCGGCATCCCGGAGAAGGACCGGGAGCGGATCTTCGACCGCTTCTACCGGGTGGACAAGGCCCGTTCCCGGGAGTCCGGCGGCACGGGCCTGGGCCTCTCCATCGCCCGGGAGATCATTCAGCGCCACCACGGCGTCATCGCCCTGGCCCCCCACGAGGGGCCGGGCACCACCATCCGCATGACCCTGCCCATCTCCCAGCGGCAGGGACGGCAGACGGAGGGCTGAGCCATGGAGGAACGGCGGCGGAATCGCCTGGGTCTGCTTCAAGACATTCTCATCGTCCTGCTCTCCATCTCCGCGGCGGCGCTGTTTACCCAGACGCAGCTTTACAATCTGGACCTCACTGCCGGCCGGGGCGGGGAGGCGGGCGCGGCCCAGTCCGCCGCCCCGGCGGCGGAGCTCACCGCCCCGGTGCGGACTGCCGTCACCGGGGACTACGGCCGCCACGGCGGCGGGGCCCTGACCACCGGGGACGCTGCCTTTGCCGATCCCCTGGGCCGGCGGCTGCTGGAGGCCCTGGGCTCCGCCCGGGATTATGTTCCCTCCACCGGGGCGGACTTTCTCCGGGCCCTGGAGGGGCCCTCGCTGTATTACGACTTTCTGGAGCCTTTGCCATTGTCCGTGCTGGCGGGGCTGCTGGGGGGAGGAGAGGAGATTTCCGCCCGGGAGGACCTCTCCGCCCGCCGCCTTCTGCTGGCCCCCCGGGAGGGGGGCGTAAGCCTCTACCTGTGGGACGGGGAGGACGCCTGCTTCCGGGCGGATACCGCCGTTTCCGCCGACAGCCTGGAGCAGGTCATCGGCCGCTATGAGCTGGGAAACGCCGTCTTCGCCATGGACGGCGGAGGCCCGGAAACGGCGCTGGACCCCTGCTCACTGCTGCCCGCCGAGCCGCCGGAGATGGCGGCCTATACCCTGGGGGACCCCCTGGCGGGGGGAACGGACTGGCTTCTCTCCGCCCTGGGCTTCAACCCCCAGAGCCGCACCCGGCACACCGAGTCCAACGGCACAGAGCTGATTATGGACGGGGACCGGACCCTCCGCATCCGGCCGGACGGCAGCGTCCACTACCAGGGCGGGGACGGCGGCGGGCTGCGGGTGAAGTCCGCCGGAGAGGCGCCCACCGCCTGGGAGGCGGCCCTGGGGGCCGGGGCTTTGCTGGAGGAGCTGCTCTCCCCCGTTTCCGGGGAGGCCCGGCCCTGGCTCCGGAGCCTTCGGCGCAGCGGGGACGTGACGGTGCTCCGCTTCGGCTACCGGCTGGGGGGGACCCCCGTCTGGTTTCAGGACGGCGGCTTCGCCGCGGAGATTACCCTGTCCGGGACGGAGGTGGCCTCCGCTTCCCTGTGCTTCCGCCAGTACAGCCCGGCGGAGGAGCTTTCCCTGCTGCTGCCCCTGCCCCAGGCCCTGGCCGTGGCCGCCGCCAGCCCCGGGAAGGAGCTTACCATCGGCTATGTGGAGCGAAGCGGGGAATGCCGGGCCTGCTGGCTGTGCGATTGAGGAGGAGTGCCTGTGGACCGCCGCCGCCTGAAAAACATCATCATTTTGATTCTGGCCCTGCTGAACGGGTTTTTGCTGTTCTCCCTGGCCCAGCGCCGGGCCTCGGAGCGGGAGGCCTTCCGCCGGACGGCGGAGCAGCTGTCCGTTCTCTTTGCCGGGGACGGCATGACCCTGGAACCCGGGGCCGTCTCCCGGGAGGTTCCCCCCGGCGGCGTTTCCCTGGACCGGGACGCCGCCCTGGAGCAGGAGGCCGCCGCCTTCCTTCTGGGAAAGCCCCTGTCCGCCTCCGACCAGGGCGGCGGCATCTTCCGCTACGCCGGGGCGGCGGGGGAGGCCCTGTTCCGCTCCGGCGGCGGCTTTGAGGCCGCCGGAACCCTGGCGGAGAAGGATGTGGAGGATTTCTGCCGGGATTTCTGCCGGGCCTTCTCCTATGAAGAGCCGGAGGTGAGGCTGGACGGGGAGGGAAACGGCGTTTTCACGGCCGCGGGGGTCTTCGGCAAGCTTCCGGTTTTCAACTGCGCGGTGACCTTCACCGTGGAAAACGGCGTCCTCACCGCCGTTGCCGGCACGCTGCTGCCCAAGGAGGGGACCGTCTCCCCGGGGGAGGAGCCCCTCTCCGCCGCCGGGGCGCTGGCGGCCTTTCAGAGGATGCGGCGGGAGAGCGGGGCGGTGGTCTCCGCCGTCACGGACACCCGGCTGTGCTACGAGCTTCAAACCTCCGGCACGGCCATGTCCCTGACCCCGGCGTGGCAGATCGCCACCGATATGGAGGACTATTACGTCAACTGCTTCACCGGCGCGGTTACCGCCGGGCGGGCCCGGACGGGGGAGGCGGCTTCCTGAAGGCCGGGGCCGCTTTTTTACCCCGTTTCCGAAGGGCGGAGGCTGTTTCTTCCCAAATATTATCGAAAAACACGGAAGGAAAGGTTTGCATTTTTCTTCCCGCTGTGCTATGATAACGAAGCGTGTGAAAAAACAGTTAAGAAGAATTTGCCTTCCCGCGCCCTTTGCGGGTATGAAGCGCCGCCGGTCGGGCAAACTGTCCTATGTAGTCCGCAAGCGCCCCGGACCGGCAAACCGTTGCTTGAAAAGAGGGTCAATGTTTTGACAAAATATATTGTACAGGGCGGAACGCCCCTGTTTGGCGAAGTCGAGATCAGCGGCGCGAAAAACGCCGCCGTGGCCATTATTCCCGCCGCCCTGCTGGTGGACGGGGTCTGCCGCATTGAGAACATCCC
>CAJUBX010000141.1 GCA_910585165.1 uncultured Oscillibacter sp.
TGATCTACCAGTCCAAGGCCATCCCCACCGGGGCCTACATCGAGAACGCCAGGCTGGACAAAGTGCTGGAGCCTGGAGAATACCAGGCCACGGCCTACTTCAAAGCCTACCGGGAGGAGGACCACTCCTTCATCGGGCAGGCGGGCGCCGCGATCAAGATCACGGTGCTCAGCTGATCTCAGCCATACTTCGCGGATATAGGGGCGGAAAAGGAGCTGTATTCGAATGAAACGCAAAATATCCGCCGTTTTAGCGGCCCTTCTGGCCGTCGGCCTGTTGGCCACCGCCGCCTACGCCTCCAGCAATTATCAGTCCGGCGACGTGCCCATCGGTTCCTCCAACGAGGTGCTGATGGTGGGCACCGTGGTGCCCAGCGTCATGTCGGTCACCATGCCCACTTACGTCCCCTTCCACGTCAGCCGCACCATCGAGGGGGACAACAAGGTAATCTCCCCCCGCATCACCGTCACCAACAACTCCAGCGTCCCCGTGAGCCTGGACGTGGCCTACACCTCCGTGGACCTGAGCAAGCTCCAGGGCGCGGCCTGGGGCATCGGCCCCAACGTGGCCCCCAATGAGATCGCCATCGGCTTCCAGCCCGAGGCGCTGGCCAACCAGATGCCCACCACCCTGAACCAGACCACCTGGCTCCAGGCCAATGTCCAGCAGAACGTCAGCGTCATGTCGCTGAACGCCTACGGAAACAGCACCATGTACGTGGTGGGGACCCTGGGCGACGCGGTCCCGGAGAACAATTCCTTCTCCGTCATCCCCACCTTTGTGGTCCGTCAGGCGTAACCCCACTCCCAGCGAGAGCATAAACAAATAGAAACGCCCCTGTATCCGCGAATGCAGGCAGGCGGCCGGAAGCTGCGGCTTCCGGCCGCCTTTTTGCCGTCAGGGGGTGAGGGCCCGTTCCCAGATCCCGTGGTAGGGATATACGCCGTGGAAGCCCTGGCTGACAGCGAACAGGAAATAGGCCAGGGCGCCCAGGATGAGAATACCTATCCGCGTCTTTTGGGATATCCGCTTGCAGGGGGAGAAAACCGCGGCGGGGAGGGCCAGCAGGGAGAACATGGCAACGTAAATGGACAGCCGTTCCAGAATGAAGTGCCGGGTGATGAACAGCTGGATCAGCAGGGCGTAAAACACGCTGTTGACCAGCACTGGAGACGATTTGTCCCGTATCGTCTGCCGGAGCAGCGGGAGGGTGAACAAGAAGCAGCCCAGCGGCATCAAAACGTAGAGAAAGCTGTTGCCCTGCCAGTATTTTTCCGTGAGGTAATGCTGGTATTTCGGCACGATGGAGATGGCGATGTTGATCAGCGGGTCCATCAGGAAATAGGCGGCTCCGGCGGTAAACGAGGCCAGTCCGTAGTGGGGCCTGGACGGCGGCAGGGCGAGCAGGAAGCAGAGCGGGAGCATGACGAGGGAGGTCCGGTGGAAACAGGCGGCAAGAAGCACCAACCCACAAGCGGGGAGGAAACGGCGTTTTTTCAGAAAGGGGTAGGACCAGATCACGATGGCGGCGGCCAGAGCCTGCCGCAGGAAGTTCATACTCAGAGCAAAATATTGCAGGGTAAGGAACAGAAAAACGCTCAGCCAGGGGGAGGGAGAATAACGCCCGATCCAGACAAAGACCAGCGCAGTCAGCAGAAAATGAAACACAAACAGGAAGATACGGTAATCCCCGCCGAGCTGGGCGGCCACCCAATTCAGGAGGAGGTAACCCGGTTCCGACCAGCTTGCCCCGGCCAGGCCGGTGGCGGCGACAGTTTGAAAAGCGGACTCATAAAAACGGTAGTCAAAGCCGGTGACATACCGCAGGGACGCCGTGAGCCAGCAAGCTAGGCCCATGGCCAGCAGATAGCCCCACCGAAACTTTGGCCGATGGAGGGGCAGCGGCGCGCCCGCAAGGCTGGCGCCGATCAGCAGATAATATGGAAACATGGTCTGTCACCCCGCGCAGGCGGGGTGTTTTGAAAAACAGGATCCCCGCATCTTTTTCTTCATTATGGCACAGAAGAAAGGGGCGTGCAAGCTGAATATTTTATCGTTGGACCGCCCAAGCTGTGTAAAATAGGTTCACACAAATTGGGGAGGTATCTTTATGAAAAAGCACATCAGCGAGGAAAAACTCATAGCCTTCGAGCGTCATCTGCGTCTGGAGGAGCGGGAGCCCGCCACCATCGAAAAATATCTGCGGGATATCCGCTCCTTCGCCATGTGGTTAGAGGAGCGGGCGCTGTGCAAGGAGGCCGTCGTGGCCTGGAAAGAGAATCTGCTGGCGAAGCATTACGCGCCGTCCACCGTCAACTCCATGCTCATTGCGGTGAACCGCTTTTTCCGATTTCAGCATTGGGATGAACTGCGGGTCAAGACCGTGCGGGTGCAGCGTCAGATTTTCCGCCGCCGGGACAAGGAATTGACAAAGGAGGAGTACGCACGTCTGCTGGACACCGCCCAGGATTTGGGCCGGGAGCGGCTGGCCCTGCTGATGGAGACCATCTGCGCCACCGGCATCCGAGTGTCCGAGGTCCGGTATATCACCGTGGAGGCCGCCCAGGCGGGGCGGGCGGAGATCGCGCTGAAAGGGAAGATCCGCACCATTCTGCTGCCGGGCAAGCTGCGCCGGAAGCTGCTGAAATACGCCAAAAAGCAAAACACCGGCTCCGGCGAGATCTTCCTCACCAGGACCGGGAAAGGGATGTCTCGGCGGCAGATCTGGGCCGAGATGAAGTCCATCTGTAAAAAAGCGGGGGTGGCGCCCTCCAAGGTGTTCCCCCACAATCTGCGCCATCTGTTCGCCCGGACGTTCTACAAGGTCTGCCGGGACGTGGTCCAGTTGGCGGATGTGCTGGGGCACTCCAGCGTGGAGACCACCCGGATCTATCTCGCCACCACCGGCGATGAATACGTCCGGCGCATGGACAGGCTGGGCCTGATCTCCTGACGGGAATTATCACAGAAGAAAAATTT
>CAJUBX010000142.1 GCA_910585165.1 uncultured Oscillibacter sp.
TGCCTTTCTCTGTCTTCGACTTCCTTTAACTGCGCTTTTGGACACTCCTCGCTTTCCCTCCCTCTGGACACCGGCCTTCAAACCTGCTATAATGCTTAGGAAATTTATCGCTCTTCGGGAGGAAACGCCTATGCACGGCAAAGCCTTTATCTGGGATTTGGACGGGACATTGCTGGACTCCTACGGCGTGATTGCCTCCAGCCTCCGCCAAACGCTGGAGGAGCTAGAAGTCCCCATGGAGGAGGACGAAATCCGCCGCCGGGCTGCGGAGGGCTCCGTCAGCGCCGTGGTGGACTTCGCCGCCGCGGCCTCCGGGCGGAGCTTTCCCGAGATCAAGGCCCGCTACTCCCAAATCAGCGGCGGGCGGTATCTGGAAATCGCCGCCATGCCCCACGCACGGGAGGCTTTGGAGGAAACCGCCGCCCTGGGCGCGGCCCACTTCGTCTACACCCACCGGGGCTCCACCACCGCCCCTGTGCTGGAGCACCTGGGCCTCAGCCGCTTTTTTAAAGAGGTGGTCTCCAGCCTGAACGGCTTTCCCCGCAAGCCCGCCCCGGACGGCCTGCTCTACCTGATGGAAAAGCACGGCCTGGTAAAGAGCCGGGTTTACTACGTGGGGGACCGGACCCTGGACGTGGACTGCGCCAGAAACGCCGGAGTCCGCAGCGTCCTCTACGCCCCCTCCGGCGGCGGAACGGCGGATTATGTAATCCGGGACCTGCTGGAAATCCGGGCCATTGCGGCGGAGTGAACGGCGCGGGGCTCCCGAAGCGGCCCCCATCGAACCGTAATCAATTGACGGGGAGGAACTATTATGGAACAGCGTGAGCAAAGGATCCGCCTCTGGTTTGACATGTGGCTGAAAAAGGCGGACCTTGGCATCCTGAAAATCTTTTCCCAGGAGGCCGTTTACATCGAAAGCTGGGGGCCGGAGTACCACGGCGCGGAGAAGATCAAGCTCTGGTTCGACGAGTGGAACACCCGGGGGACCGTCCTGCAATGGGACATCCTGCAATTCTTTCACAAGGCGGATCAAACCGTGGTCCAGTGGTATTTCCGCAACCGGATGGACGGCGGCAGGGTGGAGGCCTTTGACGGCCTCTCCCTCATCCGCTGGGACGCGGAGGGCCGGATCTGCCTCTTGCAGGAGTTCGGCTGCAACGAAAACCGCTACGACCCTTACCGGGACGGCCCGGAGCCGAAATTCCGGGAGGGCCCCGCCGCCTGGTTCTGAACAAAGCGCCGTCCGGGCAGACCTTTTGCCCGGACGGCGCTTTTTGATTTTCCGCCTGCGGCGGGCCCTCACAGCCCCAGAATCGCCGAGGCAAAGCGGAAATAGATCAAAAGGGACAGCGCGTCCACAATGGTGGTGATGAACGGCGAGGCCATCACCGCCGGGTCGAAGCCGATGCGCTTGGCAAGCAGCGGCAAAGAACAGCCCACCAGCTTGGCGCACAGCACCGTCCCCACCAGCGTGGCGCAGACCACCAGGGCCACCTGGGGCGTTACCGTGGGGTTTTGCAGCAGCCAGCGGTCCACCAGCATCATCTTCACGAAGTTGGCCGCCGCCAGGCACAGGCCGCAGCAGACGGAAACCCACAGCTCCTTCCACAGCACCTGAAGCATGTCCTTAAACTGGACCTCTCCCAGGGACAGGGCCCGGATCACGGCGGTGGAAGCCTGGGTGCCGCTGTTGCCGCCGGTGCCGGAGAGCATGGGAATGAAGGAGGTCAGAATGGCGCAGGCCATAAGGGATTTTTCAAAGTGGGTCAGGATAATGCCCGTGAACGTGGCGGAGAGCATCAGCAGCATCAGCCAGGGGGTCCGGGCCTTCCAGGTCTCAAAAATGCCGGTTTTCAAATAGGGCTTGTCGCCGGGGAGCATGGCGGCCATCTTCTCGATGTCCTCCGTGACCTCCTCCTGCAAAACGTCGATGGCGTCGTCCACGGTGACGATGCCCACCAGCCGCTCCTCCTTGTCCACCACCGGCAGGGCCAGGAAGTCGTATTTCCCCAGCGCCCGGGCCACGGCCTCCTGATCGTCCAGGGTCTGCACGGCGATGAGGTTCCGCTCCATGATGTCGCCGATCACGTCGTCCTCCTCCGCCAGGAGGAGGGTGCGGATGGTGAGAAGGCCGATCAGGTGCCGCCGCTCGTCGATGACGTAGCAGATGTTGATGGTCTCCTTGTCCGGCCCCGTCCGGCGTATGCGCTTCAGCGCGTCCGCCACCGTCATGTTGGCCTTCAGGTCCACGAACTCCGTGGTCATGATGCTGCCGGCGGAATCCTCCGGGTATTTCAGCACCTCGTTGATGCTCTTGCGCATCTCCGGGTCGCAGTGGCGCAGGATGCGCTTCACCACCCCGGCGGGCATCTCCTCCACGATGTCGGCGGCGTCGTCTAAGTAGAGCTCGTCCAGGACCTCCTTGAGCTCCGCGTTGGAGAAGCTGTGAATCAAAAGCTCCTGGTCGTCGCTGTCCAGCTCCACGAAGACCTCCGCCGCCAGCTCCTTGGGAAGGAGGCGGAAAACAACAGGCACCTTCTCGTCCAAATCCCCGCAGAGGGAGGCGATGTCCGCCGCCTCCATGGTCCCCAGCAGGTCCCGAAGCTCCGCGTAGCGTTTTCGGCCGAACAGCTCCTCGATTTTTTCCAGCAGCTCCGTCCGGTCCTTTTGCAGTTCAAACATGCCGGGACCTCCTCTCCTCGCAGATGGCGAAAAACGCGAAAATCTCCAATCGTCCCGGGCCGGTACGACTGGAGAATCTCCCTCTCTGACAGGCGGGCGCCCCGCCTCTACCGTTTGAGCTTTAGCCTCACAAGGCGGTGAAATCGCGTTAGATGATACCTTCCCGTTCGATATCGCCTGTTCAAACCAACTGGTGATGTCTCCATCACTTCGCGGCAGCGACCCATATCCTTGTGGCAGCCTTACCTACCGGAC
>CAJUBX010000143.1 GCA_910585165.1 uncultured Oscillibacter sp.
GTTACCCCCCCGCCGTAAAACTACAAAATTTCTTCGGCGTTTTCTTACAATTTCAGATTGGCGTTGACAGCATATTTCCACACAAGCAACGCGCACATGCCTTCAAAGCGCCCGGATGAACGCCTCTGCCTGGGTCAGCGCCGCGCCTATGGCGGCGGCCTCCTGGGGCCGGCGGCCATACTTCAAATAGGAAGCATCCTGCTCAAAGGGATTCCGCTCCGCCAGCAGCGCCCGCAGAAGCTCCCCGAACTCCTCCAGGCAGGCGCCCACGCGGCCGCCTATCATTACGGTACAGTCAAAGCTGGCGTGGAGGTTGTTCACCGCCACTGCCAGATGCTCCAGATACTCCCGCCAGAGCTCCCGCTTTTCCAAATCTCCGGAGCGAAGCTCCTCAAAAAAAGCAGAAAGGTTGCCCCCAGCGTGATCTGAAAGAATCTTGGCGGAGCAGTAGGCGTCCAGGCACCCCTCCCCGCCGCACCAGCAGCGGCGGCCGCCGGGAACCAGGGTCATATGGCCGAACTCTCCCGCCCGGAGGCGGTCTCCCAGGTAAAGCTCTCCATCCCGGAGAATCGCGCCGCTCACCGTCTCATCCAAGGAGAGGTAAACCATATTCCCCTCCGACCCGTGGAATTCCGCCAGCCCGGCGGCGCAGGCCGCCCCCAGGCAGCGGCAGGGCCAGAGAATCTGCCGAGTAAAACGGCTGAGGGGAACATTCCGCAGCTCCAGGGCGTGGGATTCCCGGAGGACCCCCCGCTCCCGGTCCACGATGCCGGGAATGGCAATCCCCACGCCCAAAACCCGGTCCGCCGCCCCATTGGCATCCACAAACCGCCGCAGCAGGCCACCCAGGTATTTGAAGTAAACGTCCTCCAAGGAGAACCGGAGCGCCCCCGTGGCCTGGCGCAGCAGATTCCCTTCCAGGTCTGTCAGCACCACGCCTACATGATCCACCGCCAGTTCCACGCCCACCGCCACCCGGGCGTCCCGCACAGGGGCGTAGGCCCTGGCCTTCCGTCCGCCGGTCGAGGCGTACAGTCCGTCCTCCTGAACCAGGCCCAGCTCCGTCAGTTCCTTTACGTTCTGCAAAATCGTGGGCCAGCTCAGGGCCAGACGCTGGGTCAGTTCCATTTGGGAAATCCGGCCGCTGGACAAAATACAGCGGAAGGTGTTGATGCGGTTGCGCCGCTTGACGTCCATGTTGTTGGCAGGCGGTGTGGCCATGGCTCCTCATCCCCTATTCCTTGTTTATTTTATAAAGTCTTTATGAATAACATATCAAATTTCTTTTCAAATGACAAGTCCCTCCTGAAAAACTTCTTCCCTGCCGTCTCCCTGTTGCTTTTGATTGACAGCGGCGACGGAGCACGGTATACTTTATTTAATTCCTAAATTTTCCGGTCAAATTATGGGCGTTTTACGCCCGGAACAGGAGGAGCAGCAATGTTACACGAGATCAGCTTCCAGTCTTTCAACCAGCGGGACCAGGTCCAGGGATGGATTTATGTCCCCGCCGCCAAGCCTGTGGGTATTATCCAGCTGGTTCACGGCTTCGGTGAGCATTCCCGGCGCTATCTCCATATGATTTCCAAATTCCTGGACGCCGGATTCATTGTGGCGGCGGACGACCATGTGGGCCATGGCCGCACAGCCGTGGTCAACGACTCCTGGGGAGATTGGGGCGACAAGGGTCCCCACACCATGATGGAGGACGAGCACACCCTGACAACGCTGGTAAAGGAAAAATACCCGGGGCTTCCCTATTTCCTCTTTGGGCACAGCATGGGCTCCTTCATCGCCCGGGATTACATCACAGTTTACGGCTCTGAACTTACCGCCATCACCCTCTGCGGCACCAGCGGCGTTTTTCCCGGTCTGGAGCAGGGCATGGCTATGCTCCAGGCTGCGGTTGCCGCCGGGCAGGGGGACGCCTCCGACCCGGGCGCCGCCGGGGCGCTACTTGGCTGGATGTGCGAGCGGTGCACCGAGGAAATCCGTTTCGGCAATGAGTGGATCTGCTCCGACCCTTATGTGCAGGCGGACCACGCCATGGACCCCCTGGACGCGTTTTCCCGGCCCACCAGCAACCGCTCGTTCCTCTATTTCTGCCAAATGATCGATTTCATCACCGGCCCCGCCTGGGCGGAGAAGGTCCCCAAGGACCTGCCCGTTTACAACATCGCAGGCGGCGAGGACCCGGTGGGCCAGTACGGCGAGGGCGTGAAGCAGGTCTCCGCCTGGCTGGAGGACTCCGGCCACAAGGTCACCACCAGGATTTACGACGGCTGCCGCCATGAGATTCACAACTACAACGGCCTCAAGGACCAGGTGGAGCAGGGCATTATTGACTTCTTCCTGGGGGCCCTTTGACCGGAGGAGGTGCGGACGTGACCGAGAAAAAATACGTGCTCTCCATGGACCAGGGCACCACCAGCTCCCGGTGTATTCTCTTTGACCGCCGGGGTGAGGTCCGCGCCGTGGTCCAAAAGGAGTTCCCTCAAATCTATCCCCAGCCCGGCTGGGTGGAGCACGACCCCATGGACATCTGGTCCACGCAGATGGGCGTCGCCATGGAAGCCATGCAGAAGGCCGACGCCCGGCCCTGTGAAATTGCCGCCATCGGCATCACCAACCAGCGGGAAACCACCCTGGTCTGGGACGCGGCTACCGGAAAGCCCGTCTGCAACGCCATCGTCTGGCAGTGCCGCCGGACGGCGGACCGGATTGAGCAGCTCCGGCAGGACGGAATGGAGGAAACCGTCCGGCAAAAAACCGGGCTGATTCCCGACGCCTATTTCTCCGCCAGCAAGCTGGAATGGATTCTGGACAACGTCC
>CAJUBX010000144.1 GCA_910585165.1 uncultured Oscillibacter sp.
TCCCTGGCGGAGGCCATGTTCGGCGACGAGAGCGCCATCATCCGCATCGACATGTCGGAGTACATGGAGCGGCACACGGTCTCCCGGCTCATCGGCTCCCCTCCGGGCTACGTGGGCCACGAGGAGGGCGGCCAGCTCACCGAGCGGGTCCGGCGCAAGCCCTATTCCGTGGTGCTTTTTGACGAGATTGAAAAGGCCCACGAGGACGTGTGGAACATCCTCCTGCAAATTCTGGACGACGGCCGGATCACCGATTCCCAGGGCCGGACGGTGGACTTTAAAAACGCCGTCGTGGTCATGACCAGCAACATCGGCGCCAAGAGCCTGACCGCCGCCGGAACCCGCCTTGGCTTCAACCACGAGGAGAGCCCTGCGGACAGCGAGGAGAAGAAGTTCCTCCAGGCCAAGGAGGCCGTCATGGCGGAGCTCCGCCAGACCTTCCGGCCGGAGTTCTTGAACCGGATTGACGATATCATCGTCTTCCGCTCCCTGACGGAGGAGGACATCCGCGAGGTGGCCCGCCGGATGCTGGAGACGGTCTCCGCCCGGATGGAGGCCATGGGCCTGCACCTCAGCGCCTCCGACGAGGCCGTGGCGGAGCTGGTCCGGGAGGGCTACGACCCCAAGTACGGCGCGCGGCCCCTGCGCCGCTGCATCCAAAGCAAGGTGGAGGACGCCGTGGCGGAGCGGATGCTGGACGGCACCTTGAAAGAGGGCGACACCGCCGCGCTGACGGTGGAGGACAGCCGCCTGCTGGTGACAAAAGAAGCGGCCTCCGCCTGAGGCGATCCCTGCCCAAACCTGATTTGAAACGGCCCCGCCGGAAGGCGGGGCTGTTTTCATATGGCCGTTTCCCTTGCCTTTTTCCCAAAAAGCGTGTACACTGTCAGGGAACACCCAAAAGGAGGACCCGCCATGCTTTCCACCGCCCTTTCCGCCCTGCTGGCCCTGGCCCTGCTGGCCCTGGACCAGTGGGTCAAGCGCTATATCACCCTCACCCTTCCCCTGGGGCAGACCCGCCCCCTCCTGCCGGGCTTTGTGGAGCTGAAAACCGTCCACAACTACGGCGCGGCCTGGTCCAGCTTCTCCGGAATGCGGTGGCTGCTGACCATCGCCACCAGCCTTATCGTCCTGGCGCTCCTGGTTCTTCTTATCCGGCGGGTGGTCCGGCACCCTTTGGGGGTGCTGGCGGGCTGCCTTCTCATCTCCGGGGGCCTGGGGAACATCCTGGACCGGGTCCGTCTGGGCTATGTGGTGGATATGTTTAATTTCCAGTTTATGAACTATCCGGTTTTCAACGTGGCGGATATCTGCATCGTCTCCGGCTCCGTGCTGGCGCTGATCTACTTCCAGTGGTTCTATGAAAAGTACGACAAAAGGGGGAAGGCCGATGGAAACCCGGACGCTCCGTCCTGCGGAGCCTGACGCCGGAAAGCGGGTGGACGCGTGGCTGGCCTCCCAGGTGGAGGGCCTGACCCGCTCCGCCGCCCAGCGGCTTTTGGAGGAGGGCCGGGTCCTCCGGGACGGCAGGCCCCTGGCGAAAAGCTGCCGCCTCACCGGGGCGGAGGTCCTGACGGTCTTTCTGCCGGAGCCGGAGCCCGCCGCCGCCCTGCCCCAGGACATCCCCCTGGATGTGGTTTACGAGGACGGCGACGTCATCGTGGTGAACAAGCCCAAGGGCCTGGTGGTTCATCCCGCCCCGGGGCACCCGAACGGGACGCTGGTCAACGCCCTGCTGTACCACTGCGGCGAGAGCCTTTCCGGCGTGGGGGGGACCCTGCGCCCCGGCATCGTCCACCGCATTGACCGGGACACCTCCGGCCTCATCATCGCCGCCAAGAACGACTTTGCCCACCTCCGCCTGGCCGCCCAGCTCCAGGACCACAGCCTGGCCCGGACCTATGAGTGCATCGCCATGGGCGGCTTCCGGGAGGACGCGGGAACCGTGGACGCCCCCATCGGGCGGCACCCGGCGGAGCGAAAGAGGATGGCGGTGGTCCCCGGCGGCCGCCCCGCCGTCACCCATTGGCAGGTGCTGGAGCGCTTCCCGGGCTTCACCCACCTCCGCTGCCGCCTGGAAACCGGGCGGACCCATCAAATCCGGGTTCACCTCAGCTCCATCGGGCATCCCATCCTGGGGGACACGGTCTACGGGGCGAAAAAGCCCGTTCCCGGCCTCCAGGGCCAGTGTCTCCACGCCGCAGGCCTGCGCTTCCTCCATCCCCGCACCGGGGAGGCGGTGGAGCTCTCCTGCCCCCTGCCGGAGGACTTCCAGGCCCAGCTTCGGAAGCTGGCGGGGCGGGCCTGACCCCTTCGCCGGAAGTCGGGCTGGGCATTTTAGAAAAATCGAGAAAATTTTGAAATATACCTTGACAAAACCGGATTCTTTTCGTATACTAGTCAATGCCGTTTGACGTGGGCGGTGACTTGGGAGCATAGCTCAGCTGGTTAGAGCATCTGCCTTACAAGCAGGGGGTCACTGGTTCGAGTCCAGTTGTTCCCACCAGCTTCTCCCCCTGAGCGCTTTCCTCCCTGTTTTTATGGCCCGGTAGTTCAGTTGGTTAGAACGCTAGCCTGTCACGCTAGAGGTCGACGGTTCGAGCCCGTTCCGGGTCGCCATTTGCCCAGATAGCTCAGTTGGTAGAGCAGTGGACTGAAAATCCACGTGTCGCTGGTTCGATTCCGGCTCTGGGCACCA
>CAJUBX010000145.1 GCA_910585165.1 uncultured Oscillibacter sp.
CCTCGTCCATGAGGACGTTGTTCAGCTTGGTGTCGTTGTGGGTGACCCGGAGGGGAAGCTTCCCCGCCCGCATGGCCTCCAGGGCGGCGGAGCAGTCCGCCTCCCGGTCCAGCACAAATTGAATCTCCGGCCCGCAGTCCCCGGCCCGGCCCAGGGGGTCCGCCGCCAGGACGGCCTTGAACTTGGCCAGGCGGTCCTCGGTGTTGTGAAAGTTGGGAATGGTCTCGTGGAGGGTCTGGGCCGGGTAATTCTCCAGCAGCCGCTGGAAGCGGCCGAAGGCCCGGCCGGAGGCGGCGAACAGCTCCGCCGACTCGGCGGACTGGCAGCAGACGGTGCGCTCCACAAAGGGATAGACCCGCCAGGCTCCCCCGCAGCTGTCGGTATAGAAGGGCTCGCCGCTGCGGGGACGGAGAACCCGCATGGCCTCCCGGTCCCGGTCGCCGCCGTGCTTTTCAATCTCGCGGCCCAGGTACTCGGTAACGCCGATGATGTTTTCCATCAGCTCTCCAGGGTGCTTGAAGGCAGCGGCGCTCATCCGCTGGAGGATGAAGCGGCGGCAGCAGCGGTCCTCCGGCTGGGTGTGGACCACGAAGGTGTCGTTGATATGGCCCTGGCCGTAGCGCAGGGCGCCCACCACGGGGGCCCCGAAATCAAAGGCGGCCAGGACCTCCTGGATTCTGTCTTCTGCGGCGTTCATTTTATTCCTCCCACAGCCGGTCCGGGTAAAGGCCGGACGTTGTCTTTTCCGCAATGGCGCGCACCACGGAGGGCTTGTCCTCCCGGTAGGTGACGCCGTACCACTTGTCCTCGCTCCGCAGGACCTTGACCCGGGCCCGGCCCTCGTCGATGAGCTGGCTGACCACGGCGGGCAGGAAGTACTCCGCCTTGGCGGGGTTTTCCGCCAGGGCCTTGTCCAAAAAGGCGGGGAAACGCTTCCACGCCTCGTCCAGGAAGCTGCGGGTAAAGCCCCACATATTCATGGAGACGATGGTGTCCCCAGGCAGCTCCGTCCACGTCTTCCCGTCATCCTCGGTGTAGCGGGGGGGATCGCCCTTTTCAATCTTGGTCCGCTCCGTAACGTGGGTGAGGAAGTTGTCCGCCGTTTCCTCGCACACGCCCCGGGCCACGGTGCCGTTTTCCGTGACGGTGTTTTTCAGCAGGTATCCCACCATGACGTACTCGTAGAGCGCCCCGTCCTCATGGGAGGAGAGATAGCCGTAAATCTCCCGGAATGCCTCGGGGCCGTAGTAATCGTCGGCGTTGATGACGGCGAAGGGGCCGTCCACCAGCTTCCGGGCGGCCAGGGCGGCGTGGGCGGTGCCCCAGGGCTTCTGCCGCTCCGCGGGAACGGAATAGCCCTCCGGCAGGTCCTCCTTCAGCTGATAGGCGTAAAGAACCTTCATGGATTTGGACACCCGGTTGCCGATGCAGCGCTTGAAGTCCTCCTCAATTTCGGGCTTGATGACGAAGACCACCGTCTCGAAGCCCGCCCGGCGGGCGTCGTAGATGGAGTAGTCGATGATGAGCTGGCCGTGGTTCCCCACGGGGTCCAGCTGCTTGAGGCCGCCGTACCGGCTGCCCATGCCGGCGGCCATGATGACCAGAACAGGCTTTTTCATATTCCCTCTCCTTTGCTCCGCTTACGCCTTATAGCCGTTGGGGTTCATGGACTGCCACTTCCAGGAGGAGGCGCACATCTCCTCGATGCCAAGCCGGGCTTCCCAGCCCAGTTCCTCCCGGGCCTTCCTGGGGTCTGCGTAGCAGACGGCGATGTCGCCGGGGCGGCGGGGGTCAATAACGTGAGGCAGCTCCTTGCCGCAGGCCTTTTCATAGGCGTGGAGCACGTCCAAAACGCTGTAGCCGTTGCCGGTGCCCAGGTTGCAGACAAAGAGGCCGCAGCCCGTCTCCAGCTTCCGAAGCGCCGCCACGTGGCCCTTGGCCAGGTCCACCACGTGGATATAGTCCCGCACGCCGGTGCCGTCGGGGGTGTCGTAGTCGTTTCCGTAGACATGGACCTTGGGAAGCTGGCCCACGGCCACCTTCGCGATATAGGGCACCAGGTTGTTGGGAATGCCGTTGGGGTCCTCGCCGATGAGGCCGGACTCGTGGGCCCCGATGGGGTTGAAGTACCGCAGCAAAGCCACATTCAGCGCGGGGTCCGCGGCGCAGATGTCCATCAGCATCTTCTCCTGGAAGAGCTTGGAGGTGCCGTAGGGATTCGTGGTGCCCCCGGTGGGGAAGTCCTCCCGGATGGGCACGGTGGCGGGGTCGCCGTAGACCGTGGCGGAGGAGGAGAAGACGAAGTTCTTTACCCCGTGCCTGCGCATGGCCTGAAGGAGGTAGAGCGTGCTGATAAGGTTGTTGGAATAGTACTCTAGGGGCTTGGAGACGCTCTCGCCCACGGCCTTGAGCCCGGCGAAGTGGATGACGGCGTCAATATCCGGATGGCCGGCGAACAGGGCCTCCACCTGATCCGGGTCGCAGAGCTCCGCCTTGACGAAGGGAATGGGCCTGCCCACGATTTTTTCCACCCGCCGGACGGCCTCCTCGCTGGAGTTGTAGAGGTTGTCCGTCACGATGATGTCATAGCCCGCCTGGACGAGCTCCACGCAGGTGTGGCTGCCGATGTAGCCCGCGCCGCCGCA
>CAJUBX010000146.1 GCA_910585165.1 uncultured Oscillibacter sp.
ACATCGGCATGGGCTGCGGCTCCCGGGCGGGCAAGATGGAGCAGCACAACTCCGGAAAGCCCTTTGTGAAGGAGAAAAAGTGCATCGGCTGCCGGGCCTGCGCCAAAATCTGCGCCCACGGCGCCCCCCAGTTCGGCCCGGACGGCAAAGCCTCCATCGATACGGAAAAATGCGTGGGCTGCGGCCGCTGCCTGGCCGTCTGCCCCAAGGACGCCATCGACTGCCTTTATGACGAGGCCCCCACGATTCTGAACAAGAAAATTGCCGAGTACACCAAAGCCGTGGTGGACGGGCGGCCCTGCTTCCACGTGTCCCTGGTGCTGGACGTTTCTCCCAACTGCGACTGCCACGGGGAAAACGACGTGCCCATCGCCGCCGACGTAGGCATGTTCGCCTCCTTCGACCCCGTGGCCCTGGACCAGGCCTGCGCCGACGCGGTGGTGGCCCAGCCCCCCATGCCGGGGTCGGTGCTGTTTGACGAGGGGTTTGACTGCTCCTGCGGCGACGTTTTCCAGGCGGCCCACCCGGACACCCACTGGCAGTCCTGCCTGGAGCACGCGGAGAAGCTGGGTCTGGGAAGCCGGAAGTACGAGCTCATTAAAATTTAATCAGTGGTTCCTTAATTTCCCCGTCCAAAATACCCGGAAAGGCTTCGGCCTTTCCGGGTATCTCTTTACGCCCCGCGCGCGTTTATGCACCGCGCTCCGCCGACGATTCTTTAATCCACGCTTCTGCGGCTCTCCCCATCCTCAAAATAGGAAAAAATGCTGCGCAGGACCTGGATGGCCATTTGCTTGCGGTCCAAGGGCTGGCGGTCCACGATCTGTTTGAACTGCTCCATCACATTGCGGTCCGTATCCTCCACGGAATCCGCCAGCATATAGTCGACGGTCACGCCAAGCCTGTTCACCAGCCTTACCAGCGTATCCAGCGTAAGGCTCCGCTCCCCGCGCTCAATGGCTCCCATATAGGTGTCCGATATGCCGATGCTTTCCGCCAGCTGGGACTGTGTAAGGTTCAGGCGCAGGCGCTCCTCCCGAATCCGCAAGCCCAGCTTTTTATAGTCCATGCAATCACCCCTGTTTGTATTTTAGCCGGAATGGGCGGCGCTCAGAAACATCTATTAGGGGTATTTATATTGACAGAATGAGGTATTTGCGGTATAATTCATGTTACTGGCAAAAAAGCCCGGCATAAAAAACGAGAGGAGGAAACCGGTATGCAGGTTCTGGGCGTCATCATTTTGATCATCGCGCTGGCCGTTTCAGCGTCCCTCGTCAGCGGAGCGCAGCGACTGTTTATGAAGCTGATAGGCGCGGACGCCATGTTTTTCAGCGGCAAGGTTAAGCTGTTCGCCGTCCTGTTCATCGCAGCGCTGATTGCCGCTCCTGTTATGAATTTGCTTGGCATTATCTGAATCCCAGCACGCGGAAAAAGCGGCACGGCTTCCAGCCATGCCGCTTTTGCGGTTCTATCCGCCCCGTCCCCCTCATAGGATACGGTATCACGACCGAGAGGTGGACAACATGACGACAAAGAATGAAGTGCTGCTGGAGGGACGGGTGCTTGGGGAGCCGGAGTGGTCCCATGAAAACCACGGCGCGCAGTTTTACCGCGTATACCTCCAGGTTCCCCGGCTCAGCGGCCAGGTGGACCTGCTGCCGGTGCTGCTGCCGGGGGGGCTGGCCGCCCAGGCGGCGGAGGGGCGGCTCCTGCGGCTCCGGGGGCAGCTGCGCTCCTTCAACAACCGCAGCGGCGTGGGAAGCCGCCTGGTGCTGACGGTTTATGCCCAGGAGCTTCAGCCGGGGCTGGATGAGCCCCAAAATCAGATCACCGTCTCCGGCGCGCTGTGCAAGCCCCCGGTTTTCCGCCGGACGCCCTTGGGGCGGAGCATCTGCGATTTGATGCTGGCCGTTCCCCGGCGCTATGGCCGGGCGGACTATCTGCCGGTCATCGCCTGGGGCCAGCTGGCGGTGAAGGCCAGCCGCCTGCGGGTGGGGGACTCCCTGGCCCTGGAGGGCCGGGTCCAGAGCCGTACATACCACAAGGCCCTGGAGTCCGGGGAGACGGAGGAGCGGACGGCCTATGAGGTGTCCATGATGCGTCTGCTGGACCCGGAGGCCCCGGGAGAGGGGCAGGATGCGTAGAAAAATACGGGAAACGGCCCTCCGCCAAAGCGGAGGGCCGTCGGGCTGTCGAGAAACCCGTAAGAGCCGTTCAACGGGAAGGAAGGGTGTGTGCGGGAAACCCAGGAAGGGTTTCCTGCACCATTGAAATCCTAAATTTTCAGAACTTTTTGAAGTTCTGAAAATTTATATCAGCTAGTCGAAAAAGCTTTTTCGACTAGCTGACGGCCCTCCGCCAAAGCGGAGGGCCGTTCTCATGCCGGGAGGCGTTACAGGTAATTCAGCGGGTTCTTGGCCACACCGTTATAGCGGACCTCAAAATGGCAGTGGTTTCCGGTGGAGTTTCCGGTGGAGCCCGCCCGGGCAATCTGCTGTCCCTTGTAGACCTTCTGGCCCACAGAGACCGTCAGGCTGCTGTTGTGGCCGTACCGGGTCACATAGCCGTTTCCGTGGT
>CAJUBX010000147.1 GCA_910585165.1 uncultured Oscillibacter sp.
TTCCTTAATCGACGGTATCTGCAATTTTGACCGTCTCTTCTAATTTCGCAAGAGGACTAATGAGGACTAATGGCAAATCGAAAAGTTCTCCTATACGCATTCCTGCACTATTGGAATTCTAAATTTTCAGAACTTTTTGAAGTTCTGAAAATTTGTAGCAGCTTGTCGAAAAAGCTTTTTCGACAGCCTGAAGCCCGCCCAGGGCGGGCTTTTCTCACGCAATTCCCAGGGCCGCCAGAGCGTCCCGCATTCCCCGCCAGTCCTCCAGGAGGGCCGCCAGACGGGACCGCCCGGCCTCCGTCAGGCGGTAATACTTCCGGGCCGGACCGCCGGAGGTCTCCCCCTGATAGCGCTCCGTATACCCCTCCCGGCACAGCTGGCGGAGAATGGCGTAAATGGCGCTTTCCTGGGTGTCGGGAAAAACGGCGTGGAGGCGGCGCAAAAGCTCATAGCCATACTGCCCGTCCCCCTGGGCCATCAGGTGGAGGAGGCACAGCTTCAGAAGGTCCTTTTTCAGCATAGCGCCGCCCCCGCTCCCGCCAGGCCCAGGAGGGTAATGACGGCGTACCGGACCAAGATGGGCGTCTGCCAGCCAGGGGACGACACATCCAGCGCCAAGCTGCTCAGTACCGCCCAGAGAGACATCGTCAGGACCGCCCCCGCCAGGCCCAGGACATAGACCGCCCTCCAGCGACGGTCATACAGCCGGGCCTTTATCAGGCCGAAAATCCCCGCCGCTCCCATGAGAAGGCTCTGGGTGACCAGCTCCAGGTGCACCAGCTGCGGGCGGATGACGGAGGCAAGCACCCCCCACATTTCCCAGTTCTCCGACAGGATAAGTGCCGCAAGAAACCACACCCAGACCATCCCCAGAAGGAACAGACCCAGCAGGACCGGGATGGCCTTAGGAAGCCGCCCCGCACGGTTTCCCTCCCGGCGGAACCACAGGAGGGCCAGCGCAGTCCCTGCCAAAAGCAGAACCGGGGCTATGGCGGAAACCCGGTAGACCAGGTTCCAGAAAAACAGCCGCTCCAGCACCGGAGCCGCCGCCGGAAGGCCCGCGCAGACCGTCATGACCGCAAAGACCGTCAGCCATTTCTGGTAGGCTTTGAGCTGTGCCAGCTGCCCCACCGCATCTTTCGGCGTTCCGACATCCCGGCGCAGCTCCTCCTCGCTCCGCCCTTCCACAATCTCCCGGTAGTCCTCCAGCACCTCCGCCGCCTCCGCCGGAGGAAGATACCACCTGGCCGCCCGGGAAAGCCGGGCAAAATAATCTCTCCTCATAAAAGCGCCTCCTTTCGCCTATACTGTTAAAATCACAGTAGTCACTAAAGCGAGTATACTGTCTGTGCGGCAAAATGTCAAGGGGACTACTGTAAAAAAATCAATAGTCACCGTCCAACAATTCCCTTGACATTTCATAGCGCTTCCGTTATCATGCAGATAATGCTGGATTTCGACAGAAATTCAAATTCCAAGCAGGACGAAGAAAAAGCCAAACAGAGCTGACGCTGCGTTGCCGTCGCTTCGGCTGGACGAACCGCCGGACAGACAGAGCGCGCGAAAGTTCTTTTTGGTTCTTTTTCTTACAAGAAAAAGAACGGGGGAGGATACATGTCCAAAGAGTTGATTCGCCTGCGGGACCTCTGCATGGCGTACGACGACGAGCTGGTTCTCGATCACTTAAATCTTTATATCAATGACAAGGAGTTCCTCACACTGTTAGGGCCCAGCGGGTGCGGCAAGACCACCACGCTGCGGATTATCGGCGGCTTCACGACCCCGGGGTCGGGAGACGTTCTGTTCGACGGTGTGAGGATCAATGATGTCCCGCCCTATAAGCGGCAGATTAACACGGTGTTTCAGAAGTACGCTCTTTTCCCGCATTTGAACGTCTTTGAGAACATCGCGTTTGGTTTGCGGATGCAGCGCCGCCCGGACCCCTCCAACCCCTCCGGGAAGCGGAAGGTCAAGCTCCCCGAGGAGGAAATCCGCGGGCGGGTCCTGGAAATGCTGGAGGCCGTCAGCCTCAAGGGCTTTGAAAACCGGCGGACCGACGCTCTCTCCGGCGGCCAGCAGCAGCGTGTGGCCATCGCCCGGGCGCTGGTGAACCGGCCCAAGGTGCTGCTGCTGGACGAACCCCTGGGGGCCCTGGACCTGAAGCTCCGCAAGGACATGCAGATTGAGCTCAAGCGCATCCAGCAGCAGGTGGGCATCACCTTTATATATGTCACCCACGATCAGGAGGAGGCCCTGACCATGTCGGACACCATCGTCGTCATGGACAAGGGCTCCATCCAGCAGATCGGCACCCCCGAGGATATTTACAACGAGCCGAAAAACGCCTTTGTGGCGGACTTCATCGGGGAATCCAACATCATTGACGGCGTGATGGTCCGGGATAAGCTGGTCCAGATGTACGGCCGCCAGTTCCCCTGCCTGGACGGCGGCTTCGCCGAAAACGAGCCGGTGGACGTGGTCATCCGGCCCGAGGACATCGACATCGTCCCTGTGGAGCAGGGCCAGCTGACGGGCACCGTCACCAACGTCACCTTCAAGGGGATGC
>CAJUBX010000148.1 GCA_910585165.1 uncultured Oscillibacter sp.
TATCTCTGATTGCCTCTTTTTCCTTGTTCCGATGCTTTAATCAGCGGTTCCCTAATAATCTCACAGTGGTGGATGAGCCGGTCGAGGATGGCGGTGGTAATGGTGGCGTCGCCAAGGAAGTCGGCCCACTCGTCAAAGCCCTTGTTGGACGTAATAATGAGGGAAGTGCGCTCGCTCATAGCGGAGATAGAGAGAGTGCGAGGTGAGTCTTGCCCACGCCGGGAGGGCCGAGAAAACAAATGTTAAACGCCTGCTCCACCCAGGTCATATCGGACAGGCGGAGCATTTGCTCTCTGGAAACGCTGCGCTGGAAGCCGAAGTCAAAAGAATCCAGGGTCTTTTCGGCGGGAAGGCTGGCCCGCTTTCTGCGCAGGAGGTTCTGCTTGAGGACGCGGAGGCGCTGCTGTTCCGCGAGGAACAGCTCCACAGCTTCCAGCGGGGTCAGGCTGTTTTTTCCGGCGTAGAGGGCGTCAAAGTCCACTTTTGCGTAACGCAGATCGGCCAGCAGGTTATTCACCCGTTCCAAAGGTGTCAGCATCGGGAATCACCCACCTTCGCATAGGCTGAGACAGGCCGTTTCTGGGTGGTCACATGGTACTTGGGGTCATCCACTGGAATGGCGGGGATGGCTGGAAGGGGCTGCGTCTGGCGGGATAGGGCAGCCTGGTGTTCCAGGTAGTCCCGCATGGTGTTGGCGCTGTAGAGCCTGCTGCGCTGGCAGAAGCCAATGGCCCGGAGCGCCGCCTCCATGCCGTACTGGTCCAGCAGGGAGCGGATCAAGCGGAACTGGTCTCTGGCGTAGCGGAATTTGTCCACACGGATCGCGGTCAGAAACTCGGTTGCTCTGCCGTCCAGTTCGGCATCCAGATACTCCAGCAGAAACTGCCCCTATCGTGAAGCGCATCTTCGACTATGCCCTTGCCGGACACGGCCCGAACTACATCCGCCGGAGACTGGAAGAACAGAAAGTCCTCTGCCCTACATGGTGGAACCGCCAGCGGGGTCTCCGCAGCCACTTCACCAAATGGGAGCAGGCCGACCCGGAGAACGGGCGGTTCATCTGGGATTTCACGGTCATCAAGGACATTCTGGTCAACCCGGTCTACACGGGCGCCATCGCCTCCCAAAAGACGAACTACCGTTTCAAGCTTGGGACGATCAGCGAGAAGAAGCCGGAGGAATGGATCATCGTGGAGGGTATGCACGAGGCCATCGTCTCCCCACAGGACTTTGAGACGGTGCAGAAGAAGCTCCGTTCCCGCCAGCGTCCAAAGGAGGACGGCACATTCAGCCTCTTTGCCGGTATCATCAAGTGCGGCGAGTGCGGCAAGGCGCTGACCATCCGCCGGACAAACGCCAAGCACCCGCAGAACATCTACTCCTGCGTCACCTACCCAGGTAATGAATCTGGATGGAGTCATAGGGGTTTCCGGTCTTCTTGGAAGTACCCTGGAGGTGGACCTTGCCGACAACTTTAATTTTCATGATGTTTCTCCTTCTACCCTTTTCGGGATTTTTGTTTTCACCGGGCCTTTTGGGGATTTATGGGGAAATTTCCGGGGCTGGGTGTTCGAATAAAAGTATAAACTCACACGGGCGGGATTCCCCCGGAATCCTTCTTGTATTTGCCCGGAAAATATTGTATGATATAGTTAGCGCACTTGAAAATCGGCATCGCCGATTTTCAACCGGCGGCTATTGCCGCCGGCCGGGCAAAGCCCGCGTGCGCCAACTATGAAGGAAGCACAGGAGGCCGCTGATGCGGCCACCTGCGGCGGGAGCCGCAGACTTGAAAAGAAGTGTTACTTCTTTTCAACTGTGCCGACTATAAGGACAGGCGCGCGGGAAGCCCCCGCCTGGGAACCGGGCGGGGCAACCATTCACAAAGGAGGATGCAACATGGAAGAAACTAGAATGATCAAGGTTACGGTGGACGGCGCTGAATACGCCTATCCCTGCGGTACGTCCTACCGCGCCGTCGCGGCGGACTTTCAAAGCCGGTTCCCCTGCGACATTCTGCTGGTCAACCGGGACGGGAAGCTCTGCGAACTCCACAAGACGCTGGACCGGGACTGCTCTTTAAAAATGGTCACCGCCCAGGATAAGCCCGGCATCCAGACCTATGAGCGCAGCGCGGTGTTTCTGATGCTGAAAGCCTTCTACGACGTGGTGGGCCGGGAGAAGGTGGAGCGCATCTCCGTGGAGTACTCCCTCAGCAGCGCCCTGTTCATCCTGGCCCAGGGGGAATTCATTCTGGACAAGGACCTGCTGGAGCGGGTGGAGGCGCGGATGCGGGAGCTGTCCGCCCTGGCGCTGCCGATTGAGAAGAAGACCCTCAACACCGACGACGCCATGGAGCTGTTCCGCAAGGCCAGGCTGGTCCACAAGGCCCAGCTCCTCAGCTTCCGCATCAACTCCCACGTCAACGTCTACTCCCTGGACGGCTTCGTGGACTACTTTTACGGCTACATGGCCCCGGACACCGGCTACATCCGCTGCTTCGGCCTGGAGCTGTTTGAAAACGGCTTCGTCCTCCGCCTGCCCACCCAGAA
>CAJUBX010000149.1 GCA_910585165.1 uncultured Oscillibacter sp.
CAGCTCCCTGAACCCCTTCTACAGCGTGGAGTGGACCCTGGAGGAGCCCCTGCGGATTTACGGGAAGTACGGCAGGGCGGAGCGCAGGCGCCGGGTCCGGGAGATGCTGGAGCGGGTGGAGCTTCCGGCGGAGTGCCTGGAGGCGAAGCCCTCGGAGCTCTCCGGGGGCCAGCGCCAGCGGGTCAGCATCGCCGCGGCGCTGATCCGGCGGCCGGGATTTTTGATTGCCGACGAGCCTGTGTCTGCCCTGGACGTGACGATACAGGCCCAGATTCTGGACCTGCTCCGGTCTCTCCGGCGGGAGCTGGATTTGAGCTACCTGTTCATCTCCCACGATTTGAACGTGGTCTACCAGCTCTGCGACCGGGTGCTGGTGATGAAGCAGGGCCGCATTGTGGAGCAGGGGACGGTGGACGAGATTTTTGACAGCCCGAAAGAGGAGTACACCAGGCAGCTCCTGGCGGCGGCGGAGTAGAGGCCGGAGGACGTTGGAAATGGACATTCGGGACTTGGAGGAAGCGAAGACGCTGATAGGGGATATCGCCGCACAGATGCCGGAGGGATCGCCCTATCGGGAGGACTTTGCGTTCTTCGCCTCCATAAACTGCACAACCCAGTCCGAGTATCGGGAGGAATTGAAAGCGTTTCTGGAGAGATTTATTCTGGAAACGGCAATTTTTGATATGCCCAACCCGGTCAAAGAACGGTATTCAAAGTTGGCGCACCTGTATAAACGGCTTTGAAGCATACAATAAGCGGCGCAAATTAAGGAACCGCTGATTAAATTCCCATGCGCATCTTTACGCCATAAATTTCCCCTGGCCTGCGTCAGAAAACCTTGAAATCCGCCAGGATTCCTGTGGTTTTCTTCCTTGCTAGATGAAAATTTCCGGCACAAATCTGCACATGCTGATTTCATCAGCGCTTCCTTAAAAAGTGAGACAGAAGATGAAGAACTTTTTTCTGCGTTACAAAAAACTCCATATCTGGCTGCTGGCGGACTGCGCCGCCTTGCTGGCCTTCTTCTCCCTCCGGGGGCAGAGGGGCCTTATGAACGCCGTGGCGGAGCATTTCACCGGACCCCTCCGGCGGGGGCTGGGGCGGCTGAGCTACCTGGTTCCCTTTTCCGTCATGGAGGCGGTGGAGGTGCTGGCAGTCCTCCTTGGAGTCGGCTATCTAGTCTGGAGCGTGGCCGCCGTGGTCCGGGCGAAGGGGCGGCGGCGGGACCGGGCCTATGGCCTGGGGCTGGGGGCCGTCTGCGCGCTGCTGTCCGTATGGGCGGGGTTCTGCCTTTTGTGGGGGGTCAACTACTGGACGGACAGCTTTCAGGACAAGTCCAGCATTTACGCCCGGCCCGTGGCCCTGGAGGATTTGCGGGCGGTGACGGAGTATTTTGCCGGGCGGGTTTCCGAGACGGCGGGGAGCGTCGCCCGGGACGGGCACGGCCTCTTCGCCGTGCCCCGGGAGGAGATTCTGGAAAACAGCGTCCGCGCCTACGGCGGGATTACGGAGGCCTTCCCCTTCCTGGCCTTCGACGACCCGGGGGTGAAGCCCATGGCCTTTTCCCGGCTGATGAGCGCCCTGGACTTCACGGGGTTCTACAGCTCCTTTACCGGGGAGTCTAACGTCAACGTGGACAGCCCGGCCTGTATGCTGCCCTCCACCATCGCCCACGAGCTGGCCCACCAGCGGGGCTTCGCCTCGGAGCAGGAGTGCAATTTCCTGGCGGTGCTGGCCTCCACCACCTGCGCCGACCCGGCCTATCAATACTCCGGCTGGCTCATCGGCTACGTGTACCTGGGAAACGCCCTGTACTCCCAGGACCCGGAGGGCTATTGGGCCATCCGGGAGTCCCTGCCGGAGGAGGCGCGGCTGGACTTGGCCTATAACAACGCCTACTGGGCCCAGTTTCAGGATACGGCGGTCCAGCGGGCCAGCAACAAGGTCTACGACGGCATTTTGAAAAGCTACGGCGAGGAGCGGGGCATCCAGTCCTACGGCACCGTGGTGGATTTGCTGGTGGCGTATTACGGATAAATACAACCGGAGGCACAGGCCATGCCTCCGGTTGTGTTTTGTCCGGCTGTACGGGCGGGAGAGGGGAGAGATTCCCGCAGGTCCCTGGCCTTGGAGACGGGGACTATCCGTCAATCAGCATCCCCACCAGAATGCCCAGCACCGCCGCCAGGGCGGGGAGCCTGCTTTTCCAGAGGCCGGCCGCCTCGGGGAGAAGCTCGCCGAAGACCACATACAGCATGGCCCCGGCGGCAAAGCTCAGCGTCAACGTCAGGGCCGTGGGGCCCAGGGTGCCCAGGCAGTAGCCCAAGGCTGCGCCCAGCACCGTGGGGGCCCCGGAGAGGGCCGCCAGGCCCGCCGCCCGCCAGCGGCGCTCGCCCCCCGCCACCATGGGGGCGG
>CAJUBX010000150.1 GCA_910585165.1 uncultured Oscillibacter sp.
GCCTTCCAGCTGGACATTCCCCAGATCATGCCCGTGATGAGCGCCCTGGTCTTCTCCGTCCTCATCGGCCTTGCCGCCGTTTGGACCAAGGCCAAGACCATCACCGCCGTGCTCCAGGAGTTCCAGAACATCGTCCTCAGCGTTGTGAAGAAGGTGGTCATCCCCGTGCTGCCCTTCTTCATCGCTCTGACCTTCTGCGGACTCAGCTATGACGGCACCATCACCAAGCAGTTCCCCGCTTTCCTGCTTGCCATCGTCATCGTGATGGCAGGCCACTACATCTGGATGGCGGTCCTCTACGGCTTCGCCGGCGTGTACTCCGGCCGCAGCTCCATCGAGGTCGTGAAGCACTACGGCCCCGCCTACCTCACCGCCGTGGGCACCATGTCCTCCGCCGCCACCCTGGCCGTGGCCCTGGACTGCGCCCGCAAGAGCAAGAGCCTCCGCTCCGACATGGTGGAGTTCGGCATCCCCCTGTTCGCCAACATCCACCTCTGCGGCTCCGCCCTGACCGAGACCTTCTTCATCATGATCGTCTCCAAGGTCCTCTACGGCGAGCTCCCCAGCATGGGCAGCATGATTCTGTTCATCCTGCTGCTGGGCATCTTCGCCATCGGCGCCCCCGGCGTCCCCGGCGGCACGGTTATGGCCTCCCTGGGCCTGATCACCGGCGTGCTGGGCTTTGACGGCGACGGCACCGCCCTGATGCTGGCCATCTTCGCCCTCCAGGACAGCTTCGGCACCGCCTGCAACGTCACCGGCGACGGCGCGCTGACCCTGATCCTCACCGGCTATGCCGAAAAGCACGGCATCAAGGAGCAGGCCATCAAGGCCGTGGAGCTCTGAGCCGGCGGCTCCTGCATACACAAAAAATCCGCGGCCCCCGGACGTCCGGGGGCCGCAGTCCTTTTCAGAAAGCTTTCAGCTTGGCGTGGTACGCTCGTCCGGCAAAAAAACTTCGCTTGGACGGGAGGCCGCCATGGAACACGACCAATTCAAGGGCCGGAGCATTACGCTGAACACCCTGCGGGAGGAGCAGCGGGCCCTGAACATGCGGCTGCTGCTGGCGGTCCGCCTCCGGGACCTGGAGGCGCAGAGGACCCTGGAGCAGGAGCTGGAGGAAACCGCCCGCCAAATCGAAAGCCTTTTGTCCGGGCGGCAGATCTAGGGAACCACTGATTAAATTGCCCAAACAAGAGTGGATGTGATAAAATAGAGGGAAAGGGGCGAAAAGGATGAAGCAGGAAAGTTTCAGCGATATGGAGTACGGGTGCCGGAAGAAGAAAACGAAGCGGGAGGAATTTCTGGAGATCACGGAGGAAATCATCCCGTGGGAGGAATGGGTATCGTTAATTGTCCCCTATTACCCGAATGGGAAACGCGGGCGTCCGCCCATGGGGATTGAACGGATGTTGCGGATGTACCTGCTGCAATGCTGGTTCAATCTGTCCGATGAAGGAGTGGAGGATACCATCTATGACAGCTATGCCATGCGGAAATTCATGGGGATCAACTTTTTGGAGCAGGACGTGCCCGACGCCATCAATCGCTGCCTGGAGGGTGCCGGACGGATGATGCGGGGCGGAACCGAACCATCGTGGACGCCACGCTGATCAGCGCGCCCAGTTCCACTAAAAACGCCTCCAAGTCCCGTGATCCGGAGATGCACCAGACGAAAAAGGGGAATCAATGGCATTTCGGTATGAAATGCCACACGGGCGTGGATGCGGGCAGCGGTTTTGTTCACACGGTGTAGGCCACAGCCGCCAATGTCCACGATGTTACCATGGCGGCAAAGTTGCTACGGGAGGACGATACGGTTGTATACGGCGACAGCGGTTATCTGGGCATCCAAAAACGGGACGAAATCCGGAATGACGAGCGCTTCTCCGCCATCGAATACCGTATTAACTGCAGACCGGGCCGTCTGCCCAGGGTTTCGGACAATGCCATTGACTGGGAACGCTATATTGAAAACCGTAAATCTGCCATGCGCTGCAAGGTGGAGCACCCCTACCGGATTGTGAAGAATATCTTTGGCTTCCGCAAAACCGTTTATCGGGGTCTGCGCAAAAATCTGAGAAGCAGTACCAATAGGCTAAAACCTTTTAAGGAGGGAGTGAAAAGCAGCGATT
>CAJUBX010000151.1 GCA_910585165.1 uncultured Oscillibacter sp.
CCACTGTGCCTTTCTCTGTCTTCGACTTCCTTTAACTGCGCTTTTGGACACTCCTAAAATTGATAACTCCTTGACAAATCTTCCAAAAAATGTTATGGTCATAGTAGCTTTTACAGCAAAAAAGCAGAGGCCTCCACCCGGTATGCGGGCGGAGGCCCAAAAGCGAAAGGAGGAGGAGAAGCATGAATCAATCCGATCAGCGCTACCACCATTTTGTCCAGATTTTAAGGGAGGAGCTGGTGCCCGCCATGGGCTGCACCGAGCCCATTGCCATCGCCTACGGCGCGGCCAAGGCCCGGGAGGTCCTGGGCCGCCTGCCGGACAAAATTCTGGTGGAAGCCAGCGGGAACATCATCAAAAATGTCAAAAGCGTCGTGGTGCCCAACACCGGCGGGCTGAAGGGCATCGAGGCGTCCGCCGCCGCCGGCGCGGTGGCGGGAGACGCGGGGAAAATCCTGGAGGTCATCTCCCAGGTAACGGACGCGCAGAAGGAGGAAATCCGGACCTACCTGAAAAGCCACGAGGTTCGGGTGGCCCCCGCCCCGGGAGACGTGGTCTTCGACATCATCATCACCCTCACCGCCGGGGAGGACACCGTCCGTCTGCGCATCGCGGACTACCACACCAACATCGTTCTGATTGAGAAAAACGGCGAAACCCTGCTGGAAGCCGGAGCCGTGGTGGCCCAGGACGCTCCCGGCGGGCTTACGGACCGCAGCTGCATGTCCGTGGAAGCCATCGTGGACTTTGCGAATACCTGCGGCGTGGAGGACGTGCGGGAGATTGTCCAGCGGCAGATCGACTACAACTACGCCATTGCCCAGGAGGGCATGGCCCACCCCTGGGGAGCCAACATCGGCAAGGTCCTTCGGGAGCACTATGGCGACGATATTAAAATCCGTGTCCGGGCCATGGCCGCCGCCGGGTCCGACGCCCGGATGAGCGGCTGCGAAATGCCGGTGATCATCGTCTCCGGTAGCGGCAACCAGGGCATTACCGCCTCGGTTCCCGTCATTGAGTACGCCAGGCACCTGGGGGCGGACGAAGAGAAAACCCTCCGGGCCGTCACCCTCAGCGATCTTCTGACCATCCATATGAAAACCGGCATCGGGCGGCTCAGCGCCTACTGCGGCGCGGTCAGCGCCGGATGCGCCGCCGGAGCCGCCATCGCCTGGCTGAACGGCGGGGGCCTTGAGGAAATCTCCCATACCCTGGTCAACGCTTTGGCGACGATTTCCGGCATGATCTGCGACGGCGCCAAGCCCTCCTGCGCCGCCAAAATTGCCGCCGCCGTGGACGCGGGGCTGCTGGGCTACAACATGTATCTGAGCGACCAGCAGTTCCGGGGCGGCGAGGGCATCGTGTCCAAGGGCGTGGAGAACACCATCGCCAACATCGGCCGCCTGGGCCGCCTGGGCATGCGGGAGACCGACCGGGAGATCATCCGCATCATGACCGGCCAGCCCCCCAAGGCATAAGAACTTCGCTTCCACCCGGCATGCGCATGCGCAGGCTCCGCCGCGCGTATGCTGGAAGCAGACCCTGACCGCGGAGCGGAATTTGAATGTGTGTCAACACAGAAAGAGAGGAAATTTTTATGGCCACCGAGAAAAAGGGTATGAGCCTTCCCCTGAAGCTGTTGATCGGCATTGCTGCGGGTATCGTCCTGGGCCTGTTCCTGCCGGAGAGCGTCATGACCGTTGTCGTAACGCTGAAGTACGTGCTGAACCAGCTCATCATGTTCTGCGTGCCCCTGATTGTCATCGGTTTCATCGCCCCCTCCATCACCAAGATGGGCTCCAACGCCACAAGGATGCTGGTGGTCGCCATCATCGTCGCTTATGTCAGCACCGTGCTGGCCACCCTCATGTCCATGATCGCGGGCTATGTCCTGGTGCCCTTCCTGCCCATCGCCTCCACCATGGACGGGCTGAAGGAGCTTCCGGGCGTTGCCTTCCAGCTGGACATTCCCCAGATCATGCCCGTGATGAGCGCCCTGGTCTTCT
>CAJUBX010000152.1 GCA_910585165.1 uncultured Oscillibacter sp.
CGTGATATTCGCCATGGCTCACCCCTCCTTACTGCTCGTCTTTTTTCGGCCAGTATTTCTCAATCAGCTCCGGCTTGATACGCTTCAGCTCCGCCTTGGGCAGGATGCTGAGAAGCTCCCAGCCCAGGTCCAGCGTCTCGAAAATGGAGCGGTTCTCCTCATAGCCCTGGTTGACGTAGCGCCGCTCGAACTCGTCGGCGAACTTGGCGTACAGCAGGTCCGTGGGGGTCAGGGCCGCCTCGCCCAGGATGGACATCAATTCCTTGTTGTCCTTGCCGGTGGAGTAGGCCGCGAAGAGCTGGTTCATGGTGTCCGCGTGGTCCTCCCGGGTCTTGCCCTTGCCGACGCCCTTGTCCTTCAGACGGGACAGGCTGGGCAGCACGTCCACGGGGGGATGAATGCCCTGGCGGTACAGAGCGCGGGAGAGGATGATCTGGCCCTCGGTGATATAGCCCGTCAGGTCGGGGATGGGGTGGGTCTTGTCGTCCTCGGGCATGGTCAGAATGGGAATCAGGGTAATGGAGCCCTTCTTGCCCAGCTGCCGGCCGGCCCGCTCGTACAGCGTCGCCAGGTTCGTGTACAGGTAGCCGGGGAAGCCGCGGCGGCCCGGAACCTCCTTCTTGGCGGCGGAGACCTCCCGGAGGGCCTCGGCGTAGTTGGTGATGTCGGTCATGATGACCAGCACGTGCATATCCTTCTCAAAGGCCAGGTACTCCGCGGCGGTCAGGGCCATGCGGGGGGTGGCGATGCGCTCCACGGCGGGGTCGTTGGCAAGGTTGGAAAACAGCACGGTACGGTCGATGGCCCCGGTGCGCTTGAACTCGTTGACGAAGAACTCCGACTCCTCGAAGGTGATGCCGATGGCCGCGAAGACCACGGCGAAGTTGGCGCTCTCGTCCCCCAGCACCTTGGCCTGGCGGGCAATCTGGGCCGCCAGGTTGGCGTGGGGCAGGCCGGAGCCGGAGAAGATGGGCAGCTTCTGGCCGCGCACCAGGGTGTTCAGGCCGTCGATGGTGGAGATGCCGGTCTGGATGAACTCGTTGGGGTAGTCCCGGGCGGCGGGGTTCATGGGCAGGCCGTCGATGTCCCGGTACTCCTCCGGCAGGATGTCGGGGCCGCCGTCAATGGGGTGGCCCATGCCGTTGAAGACGCGGCCCAGCATGTCGCCGGACACGCCCAGCTGGAGGGGGTGGCCCAGGAAGCGGACCTTGGCGTCGGCCATGTTGATGCCGGCGGCGGACTCGAAGAGCTGGACCACGGCGGTGTCGCCGTTGACCTCCAGCACCTGGCCCCGGCGGGTGGTGCCGTCGTGGAGCTCCACTTCCACCAGCTCGTTGTAGGTGACGTTCTCCACCATGCGGACCATCATCAGCGGGCTGACGATTTCCTCTACGGTTTTGTATTCACGAATCATTACAGGTCACCTCCCTGGGCGGTGATGGCGGCGATTTGGGCTTCCATCTCGGTCCCGATTTCCTCGTAGACCTTGGCATACTCGTCGGCGGGGACGCTCTTGGCCCGGCCGATCTTCTCCCGGACGGGGATGTCGAACAGCTTCATCACGTCCGCCCCCTTGGCGATGGCGTCCCGGCAGAGAACCTCGTAGCGGAGGATCAGGGCCAGGAGCCTGCCCTGGCGGTCGTAGCTGGAATAGCCGTCGATGTCGGTAAAGGCGTTTTGCTGGAGGAAGTCCTCCCGGACCATCCGGGCCACCTCCAAGGTCAGCTGGTCGGCGGGGGACAGGGCGTCCTTACCGACGAGCTGGACAATTTCGTTCAGGCTGGCCTCCTGCTGGAGGATGCTCATGGCCCGGCCCCGGTCCTTCATGAAGTCCCCGCCGAAGTTCTCGTC
>CAJUBX010000153.1 GCA_910585165.1 uncultured Oscillibacter sp.
CTTTATTTTACCATATTTTCTTGCTCCCTGCATCCCTTTTGTGCGGTGTTGCCCTGTATCATTCTGTTATTCTATCATGTTTTTCGCTATTGGTACAGCTTCTCAGTTCAGCATGTCGTGGATCGCGTCCTTCAGGTGGCAGGGATCGAGCTGGTGCCGGTTGAACCGTCCGCACATGCGAAGCGCCAGATTTCAGTCTGACGTCACGTCCGGGACAACCTCTATAATGTCACGCGAAAAGCAGTCGTAGGCTGCAATGTCATAGCTGACATATGTGGAGGTTTCCTGGGCGTGTCTTATTTTCGGCATCATAATGTATTGAGTTTGGTCCTTCATCATGCGGACCATGGTTTTGGAATCCTGCATTTTCTTTCCTCCTCGATTTTTGATTGAGAGGAGGAGATGGAGGAGCCCGGCTCCGATAAGGCGGGCCTCTTGGGTTACGTTTGTATGCGGGTTGTTCGGCTTGCCGATATTTATTACATAATTTATATAATCCTACCGACGCTTACTATAAAACTTGAGAGGTGTCCATCATGGCCAACAAACAGCGTATGTCCCAGCCTATGGTAGACTGGTCCAGCGAAATCAGCGCTCCCCAGGCCTCTGCTCCGGCGGCTTCCGGCGGGGCCAATGGGTTCCAGTATCCCCCCGCCCAAATGCCCGCCGACGCGCCTCCGGCCTTTCAATTTCCCCCCGCTTCCGGGGCGGATGAAAACGGCATGTCCGCCCCGCCCCTCACCGCCGAAGCGGCTTCTCCCGGCGGCTCCGCCGCTCCGGCGGCTTCTTCCTCCCTTCCGGCGGTCCGTCCGGCGGCCAAACCCCCCGCGCACAACGAGTTTGCGGGCAGCACCGGGGATTTGGACCTCCAGAACCACCAGCCCGCCGAGGTCATCGAGGCTCCGACCTCTACCGGCGAGGCATTCCTGGGCTCCCTGAAAGCCATGCTTCTGCGGAACCGGGGGAACTTTGTGGCGGCTACCCTGCTCATCGGCACCCAGGGAACCATGGTGTGGGAGGGCATCCTTCACGAGGTGGGCAACGATTATTTTATCATCTACCAGACAGGGCGGCAGCGCTATATCCTCTGCGATATTTACTCACTGAAATATATGGAATTCTATGACACCAGGCAGCGGGAAATCTGCGAGCAGCTTCTCCGGGAGAACGGGGCCCAGGGCTTTTGCTGAGCGGAAAAACAGCGGGACCTCTCTTTGGAGGTCCCGCTGTTGATCGGTATGAGCCGTAATTCCAGAAAATCAGCGCTTGCTGAACTGGGGCGCGCGCCGGGCGGCCTTGAGGCCGTACTTCTTGCGCTCCTTCATGCGGGGATCGCGGGTGAGGAACCCGGCCTTCTTCAAGATGGGGCGGTTATCCTCGCTGGCCAGCAGCAAGGCGCGGGCAATGCCGTGACGCAGGGCACCGGCCTGGCCGGTAACGCCGCCGCCGGAGACGGTGGCCACGATGTCCATCTTGCCGGTGTTGCCGGTAGCCTCCAGGGGCTGGCGGACGACCATCTTCAAGGTCTCCAGGCCGAAGTAATCGTCGATATCACGGCCGTTGATGGTGATGCTCCCGGTGCCGCCGGGGAACAGGTGGACGCGGGCGACGGAGGACTTCCGGCGACCGGTGCCGTACAGATAAGGCTTCTTAGACTGATACATACGCTTCCTCCTCCTTATTCAGCGTC
>CAJUBX010000154.1 GCA_910585165.1 uncultured Oscillibacter sp.
CAGCTCCCCGGCGGCGGCGGCCTCCGCCTCCGTCAGCGGGGCGGGGCAGACCTCCCGCGCACCGCCCGTTTGGTATTTGGCGGCGTAGTCGAAGTCCTTCCCGGCGGGGGTGGTCTCCACGGCGGGCAGCGCCCGGTCCCCCAGCACCGCCACCGTCAGCTCCCGGCCATAGATGCGCTCCTCCCAGATAACCTCCCCGCTAAAAGCGCGGACCTGCACCAGGGCCTTCTGAAGCCCGGCGCGGCTCTCCGGCAGGAAGACCCCCAGGGAGGACCCGCCGGTGGTGCATTTGACGACGCAGGGCATGGGCAGCTCCTGGGCCAGGCGGCAGGACTCCTCCGGGCGGTACTCCAGCACGCCCCACCTGGGCGTGGGCACGCCCTCGGCGGCCATGATGCGCTTCGCCACCGCCTTGTCCATGGCCACGCCGGAGGCAAGATACCCGGACCCGGTGTAGGGTACGCCCAGCAGCTCCAGGGCCGCCTGGACCCGTCCGTCCTCCCCGTCCCGGCCGTGGAGGCCCAGAAAGACGATGTCCGCCATCTGGCACAGCTCCAGCACATTGGGCCCGAAGACCCGGGGGCTTTGATCCTTCCGGCTGCGGCGGACGGCCTCCAGGTCCGGGGCCTGCGCCTCGATTTTCGCGTCGGGGCAAAGCCCGTCCGCCGCGTCGAAAAGGGACTCCGGGTCTGCCGGGAGTTCCTCTATTCCCAAAAACAAATCCACCAGAACGGCCCGGTGGCCCCGCTCCCGCAGGGCGCGGCAGATACCCGTGCCCGTTACCAGGGAGACGGCCCGCTCGGTGGAGAGGCCCCCGGCCAGTACGACGATCTTCATGCAATATCCTCCGGCAGTGGTAATCATTTCATCTTATTATAATCCGTTATAGTTTAGCACAAGCGGGCGGTGAATACAACCTGCAAAACGCTTTTTTTACATTCCGGCCTCAAATCCGGGAAAGGGCTTGACATGGACCGTACTCCATGTGATACACTGTTTGTCAAACATCCCCCGGGCGCAAAGCCGGGGAACCGGAAGAAAAAAGGAGAACGAAGATTATGGCTGAGACATCCAAGGTCTATTTTGCGGACTTCCGCTGCCCCAGCTGGCGGGAGAACCTGCCCCAGAAGCTGGCCCGGCTGATGATGACCGCGGGATTCGGCGAGATCGACATGGAGGATAAATTCGTCGCCGTCAAAATGCACTTCGGCGAGCCGGGGAACCTGGCCTACCTCCGGCCCAACTGGGCCAGGGCCGTGGCGGACCTCATCAAATCCCAGGGAGGCAAGCCCTTTTTGACGGACTGCAACACGCTGTACGTGGGCGGGCGGAAGAACGCCCTGGACCACCTGGAATCCGCCTACGTCAATGGCTTCAACCCCTATGCCACCGGCTGCCACGTGATCATCGCCGACGGCTTGAAGGGAACCGACGAGGTCTGTGTCCCCGTGGAGGGCGGCGAATATGTGAAGGAGGCCAAAATCGGCCGGGCCGTCATGGACGCGGACGTGTTCGTCAGTCTCACTCACTTCAAGGGCCATGAGCAGGCCGGCATGGGCGGCGCGCTGAAAAACATCGGCATGGGCTGCGGCTCCCGGGCGGGCAAGATGGAGCAGCACAACTCCGG